>NZ_OW150024.1:0-300000 GCF_933509905.1 Trichlorobacter ammonificans
TCGCGGGATTACTTGGCGGCAACCCGGACAGACAGGCTTTTGCGGCCTTTGGCGCGACGGCGCTTGATCACCAGTCGTCCATTCTTGGTTGACATGCGGACCAGAAACCCATGGGTACGCTTACGGGAAGTGTTGCTGGGCTGATACGTTCTTTTCACGGCTGATTACCATCCTATCGATAAGAGTGCGTCTGATTTCGATCAGGCTTTCCTGTGCAAAACGGATGTGCCAGGAACGGACTTTATACTGAAAGAACATCAGGTTTGCAAGACTTTTCTTTTAAATCCGTGACAAGTTTTATCCATTGAAAAACCGGGGCACCTCTGCTAAGGTTTAACGCTCGAAAAGCTCGTCATAAGGGTGGTTTTTGTCATAACCACATAATATTTTTATGGATTACTGTTTTCAACAGGTGTTGATATATCTGTTGAAAACCTGGGGGCGCCCGAAACCTCACCGGAAAATCGACCCCGCAGCCACACCATCCGACATCACACGATCCCCAGGTACTCTATCTATGCTGTCCGCCAAACTGAACGACCCCATGCACAGCACCTGGACCCAGGCGGTTTCAAATCTCGAGAAGGTCATCCCGCCACAGAATTTCTCGAACTGGATTCTCCCGATCCAGTTCGCCGCTTTCCGTGACGATACCATGCTGCTGTCGGTCCCGAACCAGTTTTTCAAGGAATGGCTGGAGGACAACTACCTGGAATTGATCAGGAGCGCGCTCTCCGTAGCTGCCGACAAGAATCTGACGGTTGAGTTTCTGGTTCGGGAGGAAGAAGAACTGCAACCGGTGCCGGAACTGCCGGCAGCAGCCGAGTCGAATGGTACCGACACTGCGGAAACGGTCAGAGTCCCGCCGGCAGGGGGGAAAAACTGCAGCCCGCTGAATCCGCGTTACACCTTCAGCCAGTTCGTCAGCGGCGCCGGTAACCAGTTTGCTCACGCCGCCGCTCTCGCGGTTGCCAACAACCCGGCCATTACCTATAACCCGCTCTTCATCTACGGGGGGGTGGGCTTGGGTAAAAGCCACCTGTTGAATGCCATCGGCCACCATATTCTCGACAAGGACCCGTCGGCCCGAGTCTGCTACTGCTCCGCCGAAAAGTTCATGCACGAAATGGTGAACTACATTCGCCTCAACAAGATGGACGAGTTCCGTGCCCGGTACCGTTCGGTGGATGTCCTGCTGATCGATGATATCCAGTTCATCACCGGCAAGGAACGGACACAGGTGGAGTTCTTCCACACCTTCAACGCTCTGTATGAAAACCATAAGCAGATTGCCATCACGTCGGACAAGTTTCCCCGCGAGATGCCCAACCTTGAAGAGCGGCTCCGTTCACGCTTCGAATGGGGATTGATCGCCGACATTCAACCGCCCGACCTCGAAACCAAGATCGCGATTCTCAAAAAAAAGGCGGAGTTGAATGCCATCAGGCTTCCCGACGATGTGGCCTACTTCCTTGCGTCCAGTGATACCCGCAACATCCGTGAACTGGAGGGAATGCTGATCAGGCTGGGGGCCTACAGCAGCCTCCAGGACATTCCGATCACCCTGACCATGGCAAAACAGAATCTGAAAGATATCCTGGTGGACAAACGCAAGGATATCAACATCGAGCTGATCCAGAAAACCACAGCCGACTATTTCGGACTAAAGGTCGCCGATCTGAAGTCGGAGAAACGCTTGAAGGCACTGGTACAGGCGCGACAGATCGCCCTGTGGCTCTGCCGCGACCTGACCACGGCCTCCTATCCCGATATCGGCAGCAAGTTTGGGGGTAAGGATCATTCAACCGTCATCTATTCGGTGAACAAAATCGAGCGTCAAATGGCTGAAGACAGCTATCTTATGAGTACCATTGAGGAAATAAAGAGCGCCATACTACGATAAACACCCTTGTCCCCACACGCTGTGCAAAGGGTGTTGAAAGCTGTTGAAAAGTTTTCCGCTGTTGAAAACTCCCGACCTGACCCCGAATATTCAACAGGGTTGTTCCGGGATATCTATCAATAATATCGACTAGTTGGAAAGAATCAACGGTTTCAACAGCACTAATATCATTTACAAAAGGTTTTAGTCTTTATCTAACTTATTTTTTATATGAGATCAGCGAATAAGGAAAAGGAGTGAAACCATGATTTTTAAGATAGATAAGGATAACTTTCTTAAAGCACTGCAGAAAGTTCAGGGAATCGTGGAAAAGCGCACCTCGATGCCGATCCTTTCCAACGTACTGATCGAAGCTGCCGACGATTCCTTGAACATTCTTGCCACCGACCTCGAAGTCGGCCTGAAAAGCAGCTATCCGACGAAGGTTGATGAGCCGGGAAAAATTACGGTCAACGCCAAGAAGCTTTATGAGATCGTCAAGGAACTTCCCAACGAGGAAATCAGCTTTGCCACCAAGGATAACGACTGGGTCGAGATCATCTGCGGCAAAGTCAAGTTCAATATCGTGGGTCTTTCGTCCGACGAATTTCCGATCATCACCTCCGTGGCAGACGAACAGCTGATCGAGGTGGAGTCATCCCTGCTGAAGCGAATGATCGAGCGCACCTCCTACGCGATCTGCAATGATGAGACAAAATACAATTTGAACGGCATTTACACCCGGGTTGAACAGCACGGCGGGCAGACCCTGCTGAAGATGGTGGCAACCGACGGTCACCGGCTGTCCATCGCCTCGGGTGAGTTCAAGGGATCGACGGATGCCAACCTGCTCAAGGGGGTCATCCTTCCCAAAAAAGGTATTTTCGAAATCAAGAAAATCACCGATGAGGGGGATGCCACCCTGCGCTTCGGATTTGTCGACAACAGCGCCGTGGTCAAGCGCGGCGACACCACCCTGATCATGCGACTGGTGGATGGCGAATTTCCGGACTACACCCGGGTCATACCGGTTGCCAACGAACTGCTGGTAAAAGCCCCGCGCGAATCGCTCATTCATGCGGTACGACGGATGGCGATCCTTTCCAGCGAAAAATTCAAGGGGATCATGCTGGAAATCGACAACAGCGGTATCAAGATATCCTCCAGCAATCCCGAGTTGGGGGACGCCATGGAAGAATTGGATGCCAGCTACGACGGTGCCCCCTTCTCCGTTCGTTTCAACGCCCGCTACCTGCTGGATGTGCTGATGATCTGCGAAGGCGACGAGGTACTGATGAAATTCAAGAACGAGCTGTCACCGTCGATCGTGACGCCGGTCGATGAAGACGGGCTGCTTGCAGTCATCATGCCGATGCGTTTGTAATTTCGGTTCACGTGTATCTCAGCAGCATCAACATTGAAAACTATCGCAACATACCGGCGGCCATTTTCAAGCCGGACCGCCACCTGTCGGTGGTCTATGGTCTGAACGGCCAGGGAAAGACCAATCTGCTGGAATCGGTCTACCTGCTGGGAAGCGGCCGATCATTCAGAACCGCTCGAGTGCCCGACCTGATCCGGCACGGTCAGACGACAGCCTCGGTACGGGGAACGGTCCACAGCGGCGGCTCCGAAAGCAGCATCAGCATTCACTTAAGCGGTTCGGTCCGAAAAGTTGCCGTTGACGGCAAGAATATCCAGAGTGCCGCCGATCTGCAGGGAAGATTGCCCGTAGTCGTCTTTTCACCCGACGATATCGCCATGGTCAAACTGGGGCCCGAAACGCGACGGCGGTACCTGGACCGGTTACTGTACAGTTGCAACCGTCGCTTCCTGCAGCAGTACCACAGCTATTACCGGACCCTGAAGCAACGTAACGCCCTGCTCCGTTCGGGAAGCAGGTCCGGTCTTGATGAATGGACCGAGCAACTGGTGGCGGCGGGAATCGAGCTGATTGTCTGCCGGCGGCAGTTCATTGAAAACATCGCCCTGCTTTTCCGGGATACGTACACCCGGATTACCGAAGGGCGGGAAGAGGTTGGCCTGCTCTACCGGCCCGATCTGCTGCCGGATGAGTACCGTGACCGGCTGGAGCAGGGTAAGGAGCAGGATCTGCGGCAGGGAGTGACCGGCCGCGGTCCCCACCGCGACGACCTGCAGTTTCTCATCAATGGCCGGCCGTTACGGCTGTTCGGCTCCCAGGGGCAACAGCGCAGCTTCGTGCTGGCTCTGAAAATGGTGGAACTGCACCATCTGCACGGGCTCTTCGGCGACTATCCCGTGTTGTTGCTGGACGACATGGCATCGGAACTGGACCGGCGCCGCATTTATAACCTGTTGTCATTTTTGCGGCAGGAACGGATCCAGACCATACTGACCACTACCGATCCCGACCCCCTGCCGGCGGAGCTATTCGACTCCTGCAGCCGGTTCAGAGTTGAGGACGGCACCCCGACGTACGAGGAAGAAAGACGCTGATGAGTGATTACGAAATGAATGAAGCAACAGTGAGCGGTGCCAGCTACGGTGCCGAAAGCATCAAGGTTCTGGAAGGCCTGGCGGCGGTTCGCAAGCGGCCGGCCATGTATATCGGTTCCACGGCGTCCCAGGGTCTGCACCACCTGGTCTACGAGATCGTGGACAACTCCATTGACGAGGCGCTGGCAGGCCACTGCGACACCGTAGGGGTGACCATCAATACCGACGGTTCGGTAACCGTGGTGGATAACGGCCGGGGTATCCCGACGGATATGCATCCGACGGAAGGACGGGCGGCGGCCGAGGTGGCGCTGACCGTGCTGCATGCCGGCGGCAAGTTCGACAACGATTCCTACAAGGTTTCCGGCGGCCTGCACGGGGTAGGGGTCTCGGTGGTCAACGCCCTTTCCAAATGGCTGGAACTGGAGATCCGCCGCGACGGCAAGATCTGGCGCCAGTCCTACCGCCGTGGTGACCCCCAGGCACCGCTGGAGGTGGTGGGCGAAACCAAGCGACGCGGCACCAAGATCACCTTCATGCCGGACGAGGAGATTTTTGAAACCACCGAATTCTCCTTTGACGTGCTTTCCCAGCGGCTGCGGGAGCTGGCCTTCCTGAACGCCGGCGTCCGCATCACCATCGGCGATGAACGGAGCGAAGGAAAAGCCCATGAGTTCTACTACGAAGGCGGGATCAACTCCTTCGTCGAATACCTGAACCGGGCCAAGACGCCGCTGCATCCCAAGCCGATCTATGTCAAGGGGGAGAAAAACGGCGTGGAGATCGAGATTTCCATGCAGTACAACGACTCCTACGACGAGAAGATCTTTTCCTTTGCCAACAACATCAACACCCACGAGGGGGGAACCCACCTGGCAGGGTTCAAGGCGGCCCTCACCCGCACCATGAACGGCTATGCCGCCGCCAACGACCTGCTCAAGAAGGAGAAGGTGGCCATCTCCGGGGACGACCTGCGGGAAGGGCTGACCGCGGTGATCTCGGTCAAGATACCCCAGCCGCAGTTCGAGGGGCAGACCAAGACCAAGCTGGGCAACTCCGAGGTCAAGGGGTACGTCGAGTCGCTCCTCAACGAAAAACTGGCGGTCTACCTGGAAGAAAACCCCAAAATCGCCAAGGATGTGCTCAACAAGTCCATCGAGGCGGCCCGGGCCCGGGAAGCAGCCCGCAAGGCCCGCGAAACGGTGCGCCGCAAGGGGGCCATGGACCTGGGAGGACTGCCGGGCAAGCTGGCCGACTGCCAGGAAAAAGACCCGGCCCAGTGCGAACTGTACCTGGTGGAGGGCGACTCGGCCGGCGGCTCGGCCAAGCAGGGGCGCGACCGCCGCTTCCAGGCGATCCTGCCGCTCAAGGGCAAGATTCTCAACGTGGAAAAGGCCCGCTTCGACAAGATGATCTCCTCCCAGGAGATCCGCACCCTGATCATCGCCCTGGGGACCGGCATCGGCCGGGAGGATTTCGACGTATCCAAGCTGCGCTACGGCCGGATCATCGTCATGACCGACGCCGACGTGGACGGCTCCCACATCCTCACCCTGCTTCTCACCTTCTTCTACCGCAACATGCGGGAGCTGATCGAACGGGGCCACCTCTACATCGCCCAGCCGCCGCTCTACAAGGTAAAGCGGGGCAAGAAGGAGATGTACCTCAAGAACGAACAGGCCCTGCAGCAGTTTTTGCTGGACGAGGGGGCCGAGGAGTTGACCCTGCGCATGGAGAAGGGCGACCGGGTCTATAGCGGCAAGCAGATCATCCCAGTTATCCGCCAGCTCATCGAGCACCGCGCCATTGTGGACAAGGTGGTCAAAAAAGGGGTCGCCGCCGAACTGCTGGACCTGCTGCTCCGGGCCGGAGTGCCGGCCGGTATCGAGGAGTTGGGGCAGCTGACCGGCTACCTGGAGACGATGAAAGGGCTGCGTGCCGATGCCGAGTACCAGGTGGAAGAGGAACGGATCAGTTTCAGCCTGGGCAATCTGCGCAACCAGATCGACAACCAGACCCTGAACGTGCTGGGGACCCACGAGTATGAACTTCTGGTGGAAAACTACCGCAGGGTCTGCGAGACCATGGCCGGCGGCAAGGCCTGCCTGGAGCAGGAAGGGAAGCTGCTGCTGGAAACCGCCAGCCACGAGGAGTTGCTTACCTGGTTCCTGGAATACGCCAAGAAAGGTCTCAACATCCAGCGTTATAAGGGTCTGGGCGAGATGAACCCGGAGCAGCTCTGGGAGACCACCATGAACCCGGAAAACCGCACCCTGCTGCAGGTGAAGATCGAGGACGCCGTGGAGGCGGACGGAATCTTTACCGTGCTGATGGGGGACCAGGTGGAACCGCGCCGGGATTTCATCGAGCAGAATGCGCTCAACGTCGTCAACCTGGACATTTAAGTCAGACACCGTAATTCAAGGACACCAGCAATGCTTGAACATACACCCCAGAAGATAGCGGTCAATATCGAAGATGAGATGAAACGGTCCTACATGGACTACGCCATGTCGGTCATCATCGGCCGGGCCCTGCCCGACGCCCGGGACGGCTTGAAGCCGGTGCACCGGCGCTGCCTCTACGCCATGCACGACATGGGCAACGACTACAACAAGCCGTACAAGAAGTCGGCCCGGGTGGTCGGTGACGTCATCGGTAAGTATCACCCCCACGGCGACACCGCGGTCTACGATACCATCGTGCGGATGGCCCAGGACTTCTCCCTGCGCTACCTGCTGGTGGACGGCCAGGGGAACTTCGGCTCCGTGGACGGCGACTCGCCGGCCGCCATGCGCTACACCGAAATCCGGATGAAGCAGCTCACCCACGAGCTGCTGGCCGACCTGGAAAAAGAGACCGTCCCCTTCACCGCCAACTACGATGAATCGCTGCAGGAGCCGGCGGTGCTGCCGGCCAAGTTCCCCAACCTGCTGGTGAACGGTTCCGCCGGTATTGCGGTGGGCATGGCCACCAACATCCCCCCTCACAACCTGGGGGAGGTGGTTGATGCCATCATCGCGCTTATCCGCAATCCCCAGCTCACCTTCGAAGAGTTGCTGGCCCTGGTGCCGGGGCCCGACTTCCCCACCGGCGGCACCATCTACGGGCGCCAGGGGATCATCGACGCCTACGCCACCGGCCGGGGGATCATCCAGGTGCGGGCCAAGGCCCACGTGGAGACCAGCAAGAAGCAGGACCGCCAGTCCATCGTGGTCACCGAGATCCCCTACCAGGTCAACAAGGCGCGCCTGATCACCAGCATTGCCGAGCTGGTCAAGGAGAAGAGGATCGAGGGGATCGCCGACCTGCGGGACGAGTCGGACCGGGACGGCATGCGGATCGTCATCGACCTGAAAAAGGACGAGAACGCCGAGGTGCTGCTCAACCAGCTCTACAAGCATACCCAGATGCAGACCTCCTTCGGCATCAACATGCTGGCCATCGTGCACAACCGGCCCAAGCTGCTGTCGCTCGAAGAGATGATGCTCTGCTTCATCGAACACCGCCGGGAGGTGGTCACCAAACGGACCCTGTTCGAGCTGAAGAAGGCCGAGGCCCGGGCCCATATTCTGGAAGGTCTCAAGATCGCCCTGGACTGGCTGGACGCGGTGATCGAACTGATCCGCGAATCCAAGACCCCGCCCGAAGCCAAGCAGGGGCTGATGGACGGCGCCTTTGCCGACCCGGTCTACCTGAAGCGTCTCGACCTGCCGGCACCGGCCGGCTACGAAGGCGGGGTAAGGCTGTCCGAGCTCCAGGCCCAGGCGATCCTGGAGATGCGGCTGCAGCGCCTCACCGGTCTGGAGCGGGACAAGATCATCCAGGAGTACGAGGATATCCTCCGGTTGATCGCCCGGCTGAAGGAGATTCTGGGTTCCGACGCGGAGATCATGGCGATCATCGTCGGTGAACTGACCGAGATCAAGGAGAAGTTCGGCGACAAACGCCGCAGCGAGATCGTGGACCGTACCGCCGAGATCTCCCTGGAGGACACCATCGAGGATGCCGAGATGGTGGTGACCGTCTCCCACGGGGGCTACATCAAGCGCAGCGCCGTCGACCTCTACCGTGCCCAGCGCCGCGGCGGCAAGGGCAAGACCGGCATGAAGACCAAGGAAGAGGATTTCGTGGAGCAGCTGTTCATCGCCTCCACGAAGGACTACCTGCTCTTCTTCACCGACATGGGCCGGGTCTATCGGATCAAGGTCTATGAAATTCCGGAAGGCAGCCGCACCACCCGGGGCAAGGCGGTGGTCAACCTGGTCAACGTCCAGGACGGCGAAAAAGTCACCACCATCCTGCCGGTGAAGGATCTGAGCCGCGAGGACCTCTACCTGTTCATGGCCACCAAAAACGGCGTGGTCAAGAAGACCCCGCTGGTGGAGTATGTCAATATCCGTACCACCGGCATCAACGCCGTCAACCTGGATGAGGGTGACAAGCTGATCGCCGTGGCCCTGACCGACGGCAGCAGTGATATCTTCCTGGCATCCCGCGGCGGCAAGGCGATCCGCTTCAGCGAAGCCGACGCCCGTCCCATGGGGAGGGTGACCCGCGGGGTGCGGGGGATGAACCTGGAGAGCGGCGACGAGGTGATCGGCATGGAGGTGGTGGACCCCTCCGTGGCTGGTACCACCATTTTCACGGTCACCGAGAACGGCTACGGCAAGCGGACCGATCTGGACGAATACCGCGGCCAGAGTCGTGGCGGCAAGGGGCTGATCACCATCAAGACCAACGAGCGCAACGGCATGGTGGTGGACGTGATGCAAGTCAGCGACGAGAACGAGCTGATGGTGATCACCGACCAGGGCAAGATCCTGCGAGTACCGGTCTCCGGCTTCTCGGTCATCGGCCGCAACACCCAGGGGGTCCGCCTGATGGTGACCGAAGAGCAGGAGAAGATCGTTGCCGTGGCCCGTCTGGCCGAGCGGGACGACGACGAGGGCACTGACGCGGCTGACGGTGAAACGGCGGAGTAGGCATGAATCCGCGCACCATCGATACCAGCTACCGGGAACGGCGGCGGATCGTCCGGCTGCTGGACTTTCTCACCCGCGAGCAGCTGACCCGCGACCAGATGGAGCGGATCGGCCGGCGGCTGCAGAAGGCGGGAACCCGGGCGTTGCCACCGCTGGTGCGGCGGCTCTGGAAGGAGCGGGACCGGGAGCGGCTGTTCCGCTACACCTGCATGCTGGACTTTTTCGACGTTGCGGTCTGGATGGATCAGCTGGTGACGCTGACCCTGCAACGGCGGGACCTGGCCGACGACGAGCGGGTACCGTTGCTGGAAATTCTCCAGGATTACGGGGTGGACGTCTCCTCTCCCCCCTTTGCCCGGCAGGCAGGGGGACAGGGACCGTCCGTTTTGCTGGACAGTTGTCTCGATGACGAAACCTGGGGAATGATCCGCTTCATGGATCGCTTTCTGGATGCCGACGAGCCGCTGCGGGAGCAGTTGATCAAGCGGCTGGGAGGCGAACGGGAACGGGGTGCGGCGGCCGCCGCCTTCCTGCGCATGCTGGCCCACTTCGAGTTTTCCGAGGTTGCCGGACTGGCGGTGGATGCCCTGGGTACGCTACGGCACGGCTGCGCCCTGACCGTGCTCGGGGAACTGCGCCACCTGACGGTGGAGGGGCTGGAAGCACGGGTGGAGCGGAGCAGACGCCGCCTGGGCTTTCTGGGTATCAACGAGCCGCTGCCGCTGCCGGCCCGGCTTGCCTGTCCGGAACGGCTGGTGGCGGTCCAGGCCCGCCCCCTGGATGCCCAGGGACTGGCGACGCTCTGGTTTTCCTGGGAGTTGAGCGAGCAACGCTACACGGGCCTTATTCTGCAGACCAGCGAGCACGACGGTGTGGTACAGGCCATGGCCAACCTGTTCGAGAGCCGGGCCGAGCATGACGACTACCTGGACGACGTCAACGCCGAGGAGGGGATGTTCCCGATCGATGCCGCCTACGGCCTGCGTCTGCTCAGGGACGCTGTGATGCGCAGCATCGAGCATAACTACTACCTGCCGCCTGACCTGTACGCATCGCGCCATTTATTCGGCGACAACGACCTGCGGCCCCGGGTCTACCTCCCCTCCTTTGACCCTGCGCTGTTAAGCGGCCTTACCTCCCGCCTGGCTTCCTATCTGGCCAACAGCGAGACGCTGCTGGACGAACCGTTCTTCGAGGGGTGGCTCCTGCATGGGCCGACCGTGTACACCATTGCCGAATCGATGGGATCCGAAGGGCTGGAGGGGGGCTCCCCCGACGAACAGCATCCCTTTGTGGAGCGGTTCTGCGCTGAGATTATCGAGCCGGACCGGGCCGGCATCGTGCGCCGGCTGCTACTGATCGCCGATTTTATTCAGCAGGTTGGCTGCTATCAGGCCCTTGTGCAGCGTACGTTGGCGGTCTCTTTAAGCCTTGCCGGCGGGCCGCTGCCGCTGGCCCGCCATCCCTTTATCCGGCGGCTGGCACTGGATAGCCTTGAAATGGCGCGCCGCTCCCTTGCCGAGGGTATCGATCCCCGGCAGCAGATGGGAGAGGACGAAGGGGAGTGGGAATGAAGATCGGTGTGATCGGAGCCGGCAGCTGGGGAACCGCCCTGGCCAACCTGTTGGCGGGGAACGGCCACGAGGTGGTATTGTGGGCCTATGAGCCGGAACTGGTGGAGGAGATGACGCGGCAGCGCAGCAACTCTCTCTTTCTGCCCGGTGTGTCGCTCCATCCTGATCTCATCTGTACCGGCGAGCTTTCCCGTTCTGTGTTGGAACGGGAGCTGGTGCTGCTGGTGGCGCCGACCCAGGTGGCGCGGGGGCTGTTGTCCACTCTGGCGCCGTGCTGGCCGGCAGAGGCCGTACTGGTGAACGCCTCCAAGGGGATCGAACTGACCACCTTGGCCACGGTATCTGATATCGTCGCCCAGACTTTGGGAGCAGGGATGCTCGAACACTACGTGGTGCTGTCCGGCCCCACCTTTGCCCGGGAGGTGGCCCTGGGACTTCCCTCGCTGATCGTTGCGGCCTCCCGGAACGAGCAGGCGGCGCGTCTGGCCCAGAGCGCCTTCAGCAACCAGACGTTCCGGGTCTACACCAGCGACGACCCGGTGGGGGTGGAGCTGGGGGGAGCCATCAAGAACGTCCTGGCCATTGCGGCCGGGATCTCCGACGGCCTCGGTTTCGGCCACAATACCCGTGCCGCCCTGATCACCCGCGGCCTGGTGGAGATGCGCCGCCTGGGACGGGCCATGGGAGCCCGCGACGAAAGTTTTTCCGGTCTTGCCGGCATGGGCGACCTGGTGCTGACCTGTACCGGCGACCTGTCCCGCAACCGGACCGTCGGGATGAAGCTGGGGCAGGGGATGACCCTGGCGGCCATTCTGGCGGAGATGCGCATGGTGGCCGAAGGGGTCAAGACTTCGGAGTCGGTCTACTTCCTGGCACAGAGCAAAGGGGTCGAGATGCCGATCTGCGAGAAGGTCTTCGAGATCCTGCACCGGGACAAACCGGCCCGGGAAGCGGTGCTGGAACTGATGACGCGGGAGTTGAAGGCCGAATACGCCTGAAGCGTTCTGAGCCAGTCAACGGTGACGCCGGCATCCCGCAGCAGATCGGCAACGCTCCAGATACCTCCTGCCAGCACAGTTATTCCACCAACAATCACGATCGGTTCCATCGGTACACCTCGTTCGTTCTGAAGTGTGCCCAGGCTAGCATAGTCATAAGACATAATATGTCGTATCGACTTCCGGCTGTTGCGGAAGCCCGTAAAAGGAGCAGTTACCATGTCCGACCTGCGCGTCCGTTTCGCCCCCTCCCCCACCGGCTACCTGCACGTGGGTGGTGCCCGCACCGCCCTGTTCAACTGGCTGTACGCCCGTCACTTCGGCGGTACCTTCATCCTGCGGATCGAGGATACCGATACCGAGCGCTCCACCAAGGAGTCGGTGGACGCCATCCTGCAGGGGATGGAGTGGCTGGGGCTTGACTGGGATGAAGGGCCGTTCTACCAGACCGATAACTTTCCGCTCTACAAGCAGCATGTGCGGACACTGCTGGACCAGGGCAAAGCCTACCGCTGCTGGTGCAGGCCGGAGGAGCTGGAAGCCA
The DNA here is from genome assembly GCF_933509905.1 of Trichlorobacter ammonificans. Lineage (GTDB taxonomy): Bacteria > Desulfobacterota > Desulfuromonadia > Geobacterales > Pseudopelobacteraceae > Trichlorobacter > Trichlorobacter ammonificans. The sequence continues at coordinate 12,462 of NZ_OW150024.1, forward strand.
AGCGGGAGGCGGCCATGGCCGAGGGGCGCAAGCCCAAGTACGACGGTACCTGCCGCCACCGGCAGGACCAGCCGCTTGACCAGCCCCATGTCATCCGCTTCAGGGCTCCTGAAGAGGGGGAGACCGCTTTCAATGACCTGATCAAGGGGCGGATCGTCTTTCCCAACGCCGAACTGGACGACCTGATCATCAGCCGCACCGACGGTACCCCCACCTACAACTTCTGCGTGGTGATCGACGACGCCCTGATGCGGATCTCCCACGTGATCCGCGGCGACGACCATGTCAACAACACCCCGCGCCAGATCCAGCTCTACGAGGCCCTGGGCTATCCGGTGCCGCTCTTTGCCCACGTGCCGATGATCCTGGGCAGCGACAAGGCGCGGCTTTCCAAACGGCACGGCGCCACCAGCGTTATCGCCTACCGCGACATGGGCTACCTGCCGGAGGCCCTGAACAATTACCTGGTGCGGCTGGGCTGGAGCCACGGCGATGATGAGATATTCTCCCGCGACGAGATGGTGGAAAAATTCGACATCGCCAACGTGGGGCGCTCGGCGTCAGTCTTCAACCCGGAGAAGCTGAACTGGCTGAACGCCCACTACATCAAGCAGTCCGCGCCGGACCGGCTGGCGGAGCTGCTGAGACCCCACCTGGCCTCCCGCGGGGTGACCGACACCACGACTCCCGGTCTGGCCGGGGTGGTGGCCACCCTGCAGGAGCGGTCCCAGACCCTGGAAGAGATGGCGGAGCGGGCCCTGTTTTACTACCGGGCTCCTGAGTCCTACGACGAGGCGGCCCTGGCCAAGTTCGAGGCGGCCCACCTGACGGCGGTATTTGCGGCGGTGGCGGCCAAGCTGTCAGCGGCAACCGTCGGCAGTGCGGCGGAGATCGACGGGCTGTTCAAGGATATTTGCACGGAAAATAACTGGAAGATGCCCCAGGTAGGGCAGCCGGTGCGGGTGGCCCTCTCCGGCGGCACCCAGGCGCCGGGCATCGGCGAGATCGTCACGGCGCTGGGGATGCCGGAAAGCGTGGCCCGTATCCAGCGGGCAGGTGCGTGGCTGAAGGAGCGCTGAGCCGGTTGAGGATTACTGCTCCGGGATGAGCGGAACTCCCTTGCGAAAGCGCCGACGCTTGGTCTTGTCGGCGTACATCAGGCGGTCGGCGCTCTTGATGACGTTGTGCAGTTCCGTTGATTCCTTGGCGGTGGCGGCCCCCAGGGAGAGGTGGCGGGCGAAGATGCCCAGATTGGGATCCGACTCCCCGTTCCTGAGCCGCTGGATGACGGCAGTGACCGCCTCGTGGTCGGTGCGGGGCAGCAGCACGGCGAATTCGTCCCCACCGATGCGGGCCACGGCGTCGCTGGCCCGGAAGGCCGAGAGCAGCACGGTTGCCGCTCCCTTGATCATCCGGTCCCCGGCATCATGCCCCTGGTGGTCGTTGACCTCCTTCAGGCCGTCGATATCGGCGATGACCACGCTGACCGGGAAGTCACGGCCGGCGCCCAGCCGCTGCAGTTCGGCGTCGAAGTAGGCGCGATTGTACAGGCCGGTGAGGGGATCGTGGGTGCCCAGGTAGTGGAGCTTTTCTTCGTAGAGTTTCCGGTCGGTGATATCCTGGGAGACTTTCAGGAAGCCGGTGATGACACCGTCAGTACCGCGCAGGGGCGATATCTTGACCGTCTCCCAGTAGATGGAACCGTTCTTGTGCTTGTTGGCCAGCTCTCCCTTCCATTCGTCGCCCCCGGTGATCGTGCGCCACAACTCCTCGTAGGTTTCGACAGGCGTGATGCCGGACTTGAGCAGGCGGGGGTTGCGCCCCAGCACCTCGTCAGGCCCATAGCCGGTGAGTCGGGTGAACATGGCGTTGACGTATTCAATGGAGCCGGAAAGCGAGGTAATGATGACCGGTGCCGGCGCCTGCTCCACCGCCTGGGAGAGCATCTGAATCCGCGCCTCCTGGCGGAGGATCTTGCGCTTGAGCAGGATGTAGCTGCTGCAGGTTTCGATGGCGGAGGCGAGCTGAACGAAATCGACCGGTTTCTGGACGTACTGATTGACTCCCAGCGAAATGCACTCCAACAGGTATTCGGTGTCGCTGTGGGCAGTCAGCATGATCAACTGGCTGTCCCGGTCAATGTTCCTGATCTGACGGCACATTGCCAGGCCGTCCATGACCGGCATCATGATGTCGGTCAGAATGATGTCGGGCCGTTTCTCACGGTAGAGCTGCAATCCCTCCTGACCGTTCTCGGCCACATGCAGTTCCGTGACAAACCGCTGCAGGATGCGGGAGACCTGCTCCCGGGTCACCCGCTCGTCCTCCACATAGAGTAGAGATATATCGTAATGTTCCTGCGCGAGTGTCTTCATCGGAACGGTGTCTCCGCAAACGGAATGGTCGGGAAAGCGCATAAATACGGGCACCAGCTGATCCGGCAGGTACTCTATAACCCAAATCGGTCAAAATGCAAGGAGCGGCGATGGAAAAAGTTGTCGTCAGTCGGTGTGCGAGTTACGAGCAGGACGCGGTTGACCGGGCCCTGGAACGGCTGCTGCACCCCCTGGGAGGCATAGGCCGGTTTGTCCGGCCGGGGCAGCGGGTGCTGCTCAAACCGAACATGCTGGCGGCCCGCAGGCCCGAGGAAGCGGTGACCACCCATCCGGCCCTGGTGGCGGGGGTGGTGCGTGCCGTGGTCAGCGCCGGAGGGATGGCGCTGGTGGGGGACAGTCCCGGTATCGGCTCCCTGGCACGGGTGGGCGAAAAAAGCGGTATACGCGCTGCAGTGGAGGAGTCCGGCGGTCGGATGGTGAACTTCGGCGAGACGGACAGCGTGGGAGGCGGGCCGACGTTCCGGAGCCTTGAGCTGGCCCGGGCCTACTGCGAGGCCGATCTGGTCATCAACCTGCCCAAGCTGAAGACCCATGAAATGATGACGCTGACCTGCGGGGTAAAAAATCTGTTCGGCGCCGTTGTCGGAACGGCAAAGGCGGGACTGCACCTCACCGCCGGCCGTTCCAAGGAGCTGTTTGCCGGCCTATTGCTGGAAATCGCCCACGCCCGTCCGGTGGCCCTGACCATCGTGGATGCGATTCTGGCCATGGAGGGGAACGGCCCCAACAGTGGGACGCCGCGTCAGCTGGGACTGCTGCTGGCTGGCGAGAATCCGATTGCGGTGGACACTGTTGCTGCCCGCATTGCCGGTATCCCCGCCGACCTGTTGCCGGTGGAGCAGGAGGCGCGTCGCCGGGGGCTGGCCGGCACGGAAGCGGAGCGGATCGACCTGTGCGGTGATCCTGTTCCCCTGCCGGTGCAGCCACCCTTCCGGCTGCCGGAAGGGCTGGATGTACAGTTCGGACTACCGGCCTTCCTCAAACCGCTACTGCGCAACCAGCTTTCCCCGCTGCCCGCCGCTGATCCTGCCCGGTGCGTCCTCTGCGGCATCTGTCGCGACGCCTGCCCGCCCGGAGCCATCACCATACGCAACAACGCCCTGAAGGTGAATTCAGGGCGTTGTATCCGGTGCTGGTGTTGTCGGGAGCTCTGCCCCCATCACGCACTGACCGTGCGGAAGGGGCTGGTGCTGCGCCTGCTGGGGCGATAAGGCGACTATTCGTCCTCGTCACCGTTGGGGATTTCGCGGTAGGCCCGTGTATCGTCAACCCAGCGGGTCTGGGCCTGAATCCGCTCCAGGTCGGATTTGCACTTGACGCAGTGACGCGTAAAGGGCAGGACCTTCAGCCGTCCCACCGGGATATCCTCGTCACACTCCTCGCAGAGGCCATAGTCCCCTTCGGCCATGCGCAACAGCGCTTCATCGATATTGTGCAGTTTTTCCCGCTCGCGGTCGTTCAGCAGCAGTTCCAGTTCCCGGTCCCGCTCCGAGGATGCCTGGTCGTAGATGTCACCGCTGGTTTCGTCGGCAGCGGAGGACTCGGAGCCGGACTTGATGGAGCGGGCGATCTCCTGCAGGGCCTCCTGCTTCATTTTCAGCAGAAGAGCCCGGATTTCCGACCATTTGTCCTGCGGCTCGGCCGACGGGGCTGCGGCCGGCTTCGTCGCCGGAGCCGCGGCGGCTTTGGGAGCCTTCGGGACCGGTTTGACGGGAGCGGGCGCTACGGACAATGCAGCCGGGACGGCCTGCTTTGCCGGCACGCTTTTCTTTGCCGCCGGTTCCTTGACGGGGGAGGAAGGTGCTGCCGCTGCCTTGGGTGCCTTGGTACGGGCCGGTTGCGCACTCTTGGCTGCGGCGGGACTTTTCGCGGTGGTGGGCGTCTCTTGGGAAGGTACGCTCTTTTTGGTTGCCATGGTTTCACTCCGGCGGATCGGTAAGCTCAAAATGGCGGCAAGAAGTATCAAAAAAGCCGATAGGTGTCAAGGAGAATCGGGGAATTACAGGGAGATGCGGCGTTGACGCGCCTCCGGACGGCACCGGACCGCGAAATGCAGGCTGAGGCGCTGGTATTGCCACACAAGCTGTGGTATTTCCTGTGAACGTCATTCCTGCTGCCCACCGGAGAACGGAACCGCTGCCGGCTGCTCCGGGCGAAAGAGATGCTTGTCATGCCGACACTTGACAGCGCTACGCTGGTCACGGTTTCCATGGTTATCGAGGTGCTGCTGGTCCTGGTCCTGCTGCATGCCCGGCTGACCCGCATCACCTATCCGGGGTTTGACCACTGGATCGCCGGAACCGCCTGCTGGGCCCTGGGGTCGACGCTGAGCCTGGTGCTGCGTCCCGTTGTCCCCATGTTTGTCGCGGTGATCATCGGCAACATCCTGATCATGCTGCATCCGTTGCTGCTGTACGAGGGGATCAGCCGATTCTACCAACGACCGCGCCGCTGGTGGGGAATGCCGCTGAATCTCGCGATACTGCTGGCAGGAAGCGGCATCCAGCTCTACTTTCTGGTTGCCGACGACAGGATTCTGCTGCGGGGCGCCAATGTGTCCGCCATCATCGGCCTGCTCTTTCTCCGTACGGCACTGGAACCGCTGGCCATCCGGGAAGCCCGCCGTCACTTCATGCAGTGGCTGCTTTCCGTCTCGCTGTTGCCGCTGGTGGGACTGTTGCTCTACAGGGCGTTCCTGCTCCTGAACGGCACGAGCATGGGCACGGGCATGGCGCTGATCTACCAGGACTCCCTGCTGCGCCTGACGTTGTTTTATTCCATCAGTGCTGAAATCATACTGGCGTACACCTATCTTTCCCTGACCGGCGACCGGGTGGAGCGGGAGTTGCGGGACAGCGAGGAACGGTTCAGGAGTCTGGCCGAGAACTCGGCCGATATCATCTGGCAGCTGGACGTCTCCCTGCGCTACAGCTACATCAACGAAGCCGACGTCAGGCTGCGGGGATTCTCCCGTGACGAAGTCATCGGTCGGCCGGTGACCGACTTTCTGACCCCGAAAGGGACGGAACAGGTGCTGGCCGCCAACATCGAACGGCTGCGTCAGGAGCAGATGGGACAGAAGACCGGTCCGCGCCGCTACGAAGCACAGCAGGTGCTCAAGGACGGCAGTTACGTCTGGACCGAAATCCATGCCGTACCGCTCCGCGACAAGCAGGGAAGGATCAGCGGCTATGTCGGGATCACCCGGGATATCAGCGCCCGCAAATCCAACGAACGGCGGCAGGCCGAGCTGCTGTCCCAGGAGCAGCAGGCCCGCGAGGAGCAGGAGCGATTCCTGTCAATGCTCTCGCACGAATACCGCACGCCGCTGGCGATCCTGCAGTCGAACATCGAAATCCTGCGGATGAAGCTGAAGAGCATGCCCGGACATCTGGAGGTGAACCTGGGCAAGATGCAGCGGGCGGTGAACCGTCTGCTGGAGGTGCTGGAGCGGGGCAGGAAGAAGGACGGTTCTGAGTCGAGAATACGGGAGATGGTGCCGGCCGAGCTGCCCATTGCACCGTTTCTGCTTGAAATCCGGGATGAGGCGGTGAACTACTGGGGAGGGGGGACGCTGCTCTTTACCGGCGCGGTGGATGAGCAGCTCACGATCCATGCCGATTGCCAGCTGCTGCGGACCGCCTTGCTCAACCTGTTGGAAAACGGCGTCAAATATTCAGCCACCGGGAGCGTGATCACCTTTGAAAGCCGTTATGACGACACGTACCTTGAGTTTCGGGTGCATAACCGCAGCAAGCGGGCGCTGAGCGTCGAGCCGGAAGAGCTGTTTCGCAAGTACGCACGCGGTCCCAACAGTACCGAGCTGGTCGGCACCGGCGTGGGGTTGTGGCTGGCCCGCCAGATCATCGAGCTGCACGGCGGTATGATCGCGTTTAGCGTCAGTAATTTCCACGACGTGACCGTCACGGTACAACTGCCCAGGTATCGGAAGCACGAAAAGAACGAGGTCCACTATGCAGGTGACAACACCACGAATCGTCCTGGTTGAAGATGATGCAGACCTGAGGGAAAGTATCGTTGAAGGCCTTGAGCTGTCGGGATTTCAGGTGGTCGGCGTGGGTAGCGGCCGCGAATTTTACTGCAAGCTGGCCGAGGCGGGGCCCTTTACCGTGGCGGTACTCGATGTGGGGCTGCCGGACCAGTCCGGCTTGGTGCTGGCCGAGTACTGCCGGACCAATACCGCCATGGGGATCATCATGCTGACCGCCCATGACTCCGAAGATGATTTTTTCAGGGGGTACGAGGCGGGCTGCGACCTGTACCTCACCAAGCCGTTTCCCACCCGGGTGCTGGCCCAGGCCATCACCCGCCTGCTGGAGCGACTGGCCACGGCTTCGGATACGCCGCTGCAGGAGCAGGATAGTGTCGCCGCCTTCCGGAACGCCCGTTGGACGCTTGACCGTACCGCCTGGAAGCTGATCACCCCTGCCAACGAAATCATCGGCCTGACCTCCCGCGAAATGCAGGTGCTGACGGCCCTGTTGGAAGCACCGGGAGAGCCGGTCACGCGCGACCAGCTGCAGCGGTTGCTCTACCCCCGCATTGACGAGTATTCCGGCCGGGCGCTCGATGCGCTGGTGCGCCGGCTGCGGGCCAAAACCTCCCATGCCGGCGGCGAGCCGATCCCGATCAAGACGGTTCATGCCGTGGGGTACTGCCTGAGCGAACCGTTTGCCCTGCTGTAATCCCTCCGCACCAGGGTGCGTGAAGAACCGGCAGTACGACAGTCGGCCCGATCCTCCACTGACCGCAGCACGGCAACGGTGTCACATTTTGTTACATTTTGTCGCATTTGGTGGCTTGTGTTTGGTGCTTGAGTTGTCATAGGCTGCTCACCCAACGAGTTAAAACAGGTCTTTTTTGTGTGCGCGTGCCCAGACCACGGTCACGCGCATCCCCTGGCGCCGTTGCCATTCGAACGTTCTCCCGTCCCGTCATCGCCAGCTTTATACAGCAACGCTGTCCGCAGGTAGTCGCAGCGCGGTTGGAGGGGAGCATCCTCCCGGGCAACTGTGCGTACTGCGTAGGGCGACAGAAGCCTGGAGGGTCATGAAAGCAGCTGTTCAGTGCATAGCCGGTCTGCTGCTGCTGCCGGCACTGACGGGTGGTTTGGCCGGCCGGGCAGAGGCGCAAACCGGTCGCATGGCGGAACTTCGCGTGGTCAGCCGGGACAGCCTGAGCGGTATCTGCGCAAAATACCTCCAGCAGCCGGAAAAGTGGCGACAGGTCGCCCGGCTCAACCGTCTGGGCAATCCCGACCTCATCAGGCCGGGCCAGACGCTGAGGCTACCCGTGGAGATGCTGAAAGGTGTCGCGGCCGACGGGACGGTGGAACTGCTCAGGGGCAGGGTCCTCGTGCGCGCCCCCCGGCAGGGCAACTGGCGGACGCTGACGCTGCACGACCGGATTGTGGCGGGAAGTGCGCTGAAAACAGAGGCCGACAGCGACGTCGAGGTGCGTTTTGCCGACGGCACCACCTTCACCATGCGGGAAAACAGCGAGCTGACGGTTGCGCAATCCGTTGAGGGGCCGCTGCACCTGTTGCGTTCTCTCCGTCTGAGCGCCGGTAAAGTCATATCCCGCATACAATCGGCCACGGGCCGCGCATCGCGGTACGAGGTGGAGACACCGTCGGTCCTTGCCGCCGTGCGGGGCACCAGCTACCGGGTAGCGCTCGACGAAGCCCTGACCACCAGGGTGGAAAGCCTGGAGCATGCCATCGATGTGTCGTCGCAGGGGGCGTCGCTCCTGCTGCCGGAGGGGACGGGAACGGTTGTTCCCGTCAATGCACGGCCCCTGCCGCCGGTCACCCTGCCGACACCTCCGGAGCCGGAAGCCCTTGCACCGGTGTATGGCGACCGGGTCAGCACCATCCGTTTCGCACCGGTTGCCGGAGCTGCCGGCTACCGGGTGCTGCTGGCGGAGGACGCGGAAGGAAAACGTGCGCTCAGAACGGCAACCATAGCGGCCGGTGAGCCGTTTACCTTCGAAGGCGTGGCGGACGGCAGCTACTTTCTGCTGGCCACCACCATCGACCGGAGCGGGCTGGAGGGACCGTCGTCGCCTTCGCGGAGGCTGACTGTGCGCCGCAAGCCGCTCCCTCCTTCCATTGTGCAGCCGGTGCCGGATGCGACGGTTCCGGAGATGCCGCTGAAGGTGCAGTGGCACCATGTCGTGGGGGCAACTTCCTACCAAGTCCAGGTGGCGTCGACTCCCGACTTTTCCACAGACGTGGTCTTTGCCGGCGACAACCGCCAGACCGTTCAGATCATGAAAGAGCTGGCGGCCGGCTCTTACTGGCTGCGCGCCCGCTCCCTGGCCGAGGACGGCTATGCCGGTGACTGGTCGGAGGCGCGTGCATTCTCCATGGTCAAGTCCCCTGCCCCTGCCCTGCATAAACCCACCGCCGATGACGATAACCTGTACCTTGAGTGGGAAGCCCTGCCCGGTGCGGCCGCCTATCACCTGCAAATCGCCCGCGACGATTCATTCCGGAACCCCATTGTGCAGAAGACCGTGCAGGAAACGAAACTCGTCCTTGCGGACGACCTGCAGCCGGGCCGCTATGCGGTCCGGGTTTCGGGCCTCGCTGCCGGGGGCGCTGCCGGCGGATTTTCCACAACCGGCGTCTTCGATGTCGAAAAAAAACCGCATTACTATATCGAGACCCTTGGCGCCGTCGGGGGACTGCTCTTGTTGCTGCTGCTGCTGTAACCGGGAATCGGCATGAAAAAAATCCGATTCTTCATGCTGCTGGCGATGCTTGTGGCGTTCGTCGCCACTATTGAAGGGCTGGGACTGCTCGCCGGGATCGATGCCTATTTTTACGACCATTTCTTCCGCCTGCGGGGAAGCCGGGAGACTTCGGACCGGGTCGTCGTTGTCGCCATTGATGCCGACTCCCTTGCCGCCTTCGGCCGGTGGCCCCTGCCGCGCCATCGGTATGCTGCGTTGCTGGACCGGCTCGAACATGCCGCGGTTGTCAGTTTCGATCTCCTGTTGACGGAACCGAGCGCTGACGATCAGCAGCTTGCCGCGGCAATCCGCAGGCACGGTTCGGTCATACTGGCCGGGCACCTGGAGCAGGGGGGGGGGCTGGTGGAGCCGTCGGCACTGTTTTCCCCCCGCGGGATTGCCCATGTCCATGTGGAGCCGGGCGTGGACCATGTGGTGCGGGAACTGTTTCACAGCATCTACCGCAAGGGGGTGCTGATCCCCTCGCTCTCGTCGGCCGTTTATGAGGCGGACCGGGGCAGACCGATTCCGCGCGCCGCCTTTTCCGGCGACCGGGACGGACTGGTGCAGCAGGACCAGCACCGCATCAACTACTATGGCCCCGCCGGTGCCTTTACCACGGTATCACTGGTTGATGTTCTTGAAGGACGACACTCACCGGACTTTTTCCGGGACAGGCTGGTGCTGGTGGGGGTAACGGCGCCCGGCATCGTTGACCAGGTGGCCACGCCGTTCAGCCAGTTGCGTACCCGCATGCCGGGGGTTGAACTGCATGCCACCGCCCTGAACAACCTGCTGGACGCCGGCGCGCTCCGCGACGTGGGGCAGTGGTTTGAAACCACGAGCCTGCTGGTATTCAGTCTGCTGCTTGCGCGCCTTTTTCTGGCAATGCGCGAACAGCAGGCCCTGCTGGCCTGGTGTGCCTCCCTGATCCTGCTGCCGTCCGCCTCACTGGCGCTCTTCGTTGCCGGCAGGTGGCTGCCGCCCGCCGCCTTCCTGGTGTCCGGCTCGGCGATGTTCGCCGCCGTGTACCTGCGGCGCTTAAACACGGCGGTCCGCCGCCTCGACCGTGAGTATGCGGCCATGGTGACGCTGCTGGGGCGCGGCATTGGCGGCGAGGCGGGGGAGGTGCGGGAGAACGGTGGGTTGCTGAGTCTGCTCTCCGAACGGGGCATCAACGAAAAGATCCGTCGTCAGAGCATCATGACCGCCCGCCTTGTTGCGATGCACAAGAAGCTCGAAGCGCTTCTCAAGACGGAGCGGGAAACCCTGGACAACCAGATCCGTTTTGTCGAGATGCTCTCGCACGAATACCGGACGCCCCTGGCAATCATCCGGGCCAACCTGGATATTCTGGAACTGCGTGACACAGAAGCGCCCAGACCGTTTACCGCCTATTACGACAAGATGAAGCGGGCGGTCAGCCGGTTGACGGAAATCATGGATATTTCGCTCCGTGCCGAGCGAATGGACGGCAGCGACAACCGGATGCAGCAACGGCACCTCGAGCTGACAGGTTTTGTGCGGTTGCTCTTTGAAGAGTCGTGCGCCCTGTGGACCGAGCGCACGCTGTACCTCGAACTGCCGGAAAAGGGCGAGGTCGTCATTTTTGCGGATGCGGCGCTTTTCAAGACCGTGTTGCTCAACCTGGTGGACAACGCCATCAAGCACTCTCCGCCCGACGAAGCCGTGAGTATCGCCCTGCAGGTCGGCACGGGTGCCGCAGCCATCTCGGTCTGCAACCGGCGGCCCTGCATTCCGGCGGAAGAGCTGGAGCGCGTATTCGACAAGTACTACCGGGGGCGCAGCAGCGCCAACATCCAGGGGGCCGGGCTCGGGCTCTACCTGGTGCGGAAGATCGTGGAGCAGCAGGGGGGAACCGTCCAGCTTTCCAGCAGTGCAGAGGTCGGCACCCGTGCAACGGTGACCATGCCGTTGCTGCGGACGGACGGCGAAGCGACCGCTCCGGGCCGTCACACTTCGTCGTAATTTGTCGGTTCTGGTGCGTTGACTCCTCCCCTCGCCGGCTGGTATACGAAGCGCCACCATTTACCCGTTTTTTACGGGCCATTCGGCGCTGCATATAAACGCATAAATGTATGCTGCCCGAAAATCAGGGAGTTGGATCGATATGGAACCGGATAGAGCCGCCAACGTTCTCATTGTGGAGGATAATTTCGAACTGCGGGAAAGCATGGTTGAGTACCTGGCGCTTGCAGGCTTCGCCACGGTGGGAGTGGGCAGTGCGGCCGAGTTTTACAAAGAACTGGATAATGACTGGAGCGTCGTGGTGGTCGATGTGGGACTGCCCGATCAGTCCGGCTATGTCCTGGTGGAATACATCCGGAACAACACCGCCATGAGCGTCATCATCCTGACGGCCCGGAACGCTCCGGAGGACCGAGTCAGGGGGTACGATGCCGGTGCGGACCTGTACATGGCCAAACCGGTTGACGGCCGGGAACTGGTGGCGGCCATCCATAACGTCATGCAGCGACGCCGGGAGCGGGCAGTCGGGGCCGGCGATCCGAAAATGCCGCAGCCGTTCCAGCGGCACTGGGCGCTTGACCGGGCCGCCTGGCAGCTTGTCGCGCCGGACGGTGCCTGCATCGAACTGACCGGCAAGGAAATGCGCTTTATCGAGCTGCTGGCGACCATACCGGTTGCGGCGGCGACACCGGTGCCCCGCAGCAGCCTGCTGATGGATCTCTACAACCGTCACGACAGCTATTCCAGCCGTGCGCTGGATGCGCTGGTGCGGCGGCTGCGGGGGAAGGTCGGCCTGGCAACCGGGGAGGCCCAGCCGATAAAGACCGTCCATGCCGAGGGCTACCGTTTTTCCGCCGACCTGAAGGTGATCTGAGCGGCCGATGTTTCGCGCACAACGGCCTGCCGTTGTGCCGGCCTGCTCACCATGGGGACAAACAAGGCTGTTTTGGGTTTCTGGGCCGATGGCGGGCTGAGTGGGGCCGGCTCCGCACAACGTCCCTGTGGTGCTGTTCAATCGTGATTCGTGGGTAGCTGTGCCCTGAAGCTACGTTGGCATTCTTGAGTTTACTCGGGTTTTGAACAAGCGGGAGGTATTCACCATGTCCAGACGTCACCACCGTACGTCCATGCAGCAGCCGGCCGGCAGCGGTTTTGCCTACATCATGCCCTTGGAGCCGCGGATCATGTTCGATGCGGCTGCTGCTGCCACCGCCGATGCTGCGGCTGACCAGGCCCAACAGCCCACTCCTCCCCCTGCCCCGTCCGACACCGCTGCGGCCCACCATGAAGTAGCCTTCATCGACCCGACCCTGAAAGACAGTGCGGCACTGCTGCAAGGTCTCAGCGGTTCCGTCGAGATCATTGCCCTGCAAAAAGGCGTGGACCCCCTGGCGCACATCAGCGACTACCTGGCAAACCACCACGACATCACGGCCCTGCACCTGTTCAGCCACGGCACCCCCGGCGCGGTGCGGCTGGGCGACGCGGTCCTGTCCGCCGACACCCTGGCCGACCACGCCAGCCAGCTTGAATCCTGGAAGCAGAGCCTGACGGCCGACGCGGACATCCTGCTGTACGGCTGCGACGTTGCCGCCGGTTCTCAGGGTGAAGCCTTCATCAGCCAACTGGCGCTCCTGACCGGCGCCGACGTGGCCGCCTCCAGCGACGCCACCGGCGGGACGACTGCCGGGGGCAACTGGGTGCTGGAGCGCAGCACCGGCCCCATCGAGGCGGCGGCCCTGACGGCGGCCGGCTACGACGGGCTGCTGGCGGCCACCGCCGTCAACGACGCCAACAGTGCTACGCCCCGTGCAACCGCCGAAGACACGCCGCTGGCCGTCACCGGCATCAGTATCACCGACGCCGACAGCCCGGCGAACATGACGGTGCGGGTTCAGACCACCGGCGGCAGCAGCAGCGTCACCTTAAGCGGAGCGATCGTTTCCGCAGGCACCAACGGTTCCGCCGATTTCACCATTTCCGGTTCCCTGGCACAGATCAACGCCACCCTTGCCAGCCTCACCTTCACCAATGAACTGAACAAGAACAGCTCCACCAGCGGCTATTCCGCGAAGATCGATCTGACCGCCACCGACGTGACCAACGGCGGAACCGGTACGCTGTCCATCAGCAACATATCCGTCACTGCCGTCAACGACGCGCCGGACCTCTCCACCCGGACCAACCTGATCCTCAACGAAGGGGGTAGTACGGCCTTTTCCCTGCAACAACTCGCCACCGACGCCAATGCCCTGGACGTGGATATCCAGACCGGCCAACAGGTGCTGGTGCAGCAGATGGTTCAGATCAAGAGTCTGCCCAGCGATGGCACGCTGACCTACAAGGGCGGGCCGGTCGTTGTGGATACAGTGGTTCCGGTATCCGAGCTGGGCAGCCTCGTATTCACCCACACGGGCGGCGACCTGGCGGCGCCTAAAACGGTCAGCTTCACGGTTGCCGTTAGTGACGGCGGCGGTGCGGTCACCAACGGCACGCTGAACATCGTCATCAACCCGGTGAACAAGGCGCCGACCATCTCCGGCAGCCCAAGCCTGTACGAAGGGCAGTCCAAGGCGGTGGCACCGACCATCAATCTTGGCGATACCGCCGACACCCTGGAAAACTCCACCATCACCATCAGCGATGTCGTCACCGGCGGGCAGGGTAGTTTCTTCATCGACGCCAACAACAACGGGGTGATGGACGGCGGGGAAACGGCGTTCAGCGGCGGCGTGCTGACCGCGGCCCAATTGGCCCGGTTTAAATTCATCCAGAACGGCTACGAGCCGAACACGCCGGGAGCGGTTTCGCCCTCCTATAAGATCACGGTGCAGGACTTCGGCGGCAGAAGCGACGGCACCGGTGCCAAGCTGACAACCGAGACCACCATCACCCTGACGGTCCTGCCCAACAACGACCAGCCGGTGATGGACCACATCACGCCGCCCGTCGATCCGGTGGATGAGCGTGCTTACCTCCCGATCACCACCGCCATGCTGCAGGTCACCGACCCCGATCTGAACCCGGCCAACCCCGGCCAGGCCTGGCCGGCGGCGAACATCGTTTATACGATCGAAACGCCGCCCACCCACGGCCAACTGCTGCTGGAAGTCTCTGCCGGGGTATGGAAAAGCCTGGATGTGGGCGGCCGCTTCACCCAGGCCGACATCGACAGCGGCAGGGTCAGGTATTACCAGAGCGCGGAATTGACCGGCGAGGATTTGATCCCCGAGAAGTTCACCTTCACTGTCCGCGACTCGGCCTACGGCTATGAACTGCCGACCCCCGACGATCTCGGCACCATCGTGCCGGGAGCGGTACGCGAGGGCGATGTCGCCACCGGGGCCATCAAAACCCTTGAATTCGCCTTCATGCTGCAGCCGGTCGATGGTACCGGCGGCGGGACAGCCCCCACCTACGACGGCATGACCTACGCGTTCGATGAACTGGGCACCAACTTCAACGGCCTGGCAAGCGGGTGGAAGGAAGGCAACGTCGGCAGCGACGGCATCATCACCCAGGCTATGCTGGAATACAGGATCACCCGCACCATCGGCGGCACGGCGGTGGTGCTGCCGCCCGCGGAAACGGTCTACACCCTGACCGCCCCGCCCACCAACGGCGTGATCCAGCGCGACACGGGCAGCGGTTGGCAGACCCTGGACGTCAACGCCACCTTCACCCAGGCCGACATCAACAACAACAAGATCCGCTTTGTCCACGACGGCAACGAGGATTTCATCAACAGCTTCGGCTTCAAGGTCTCCGACGGCACCGCAGCGGGTAGTCAGGACGCCACCTTCAACATCCACGTCGCCCCGGTGAACGACCGCCCCACCGGCAGCGGCGGCACGGTGAACGTGCTGGAAGGCAACGGCACTACTGTCCGTCTGGGGTCCGGCATGCTGGGCATGACGGACGTTGACGGCACGACGGATACGGAGCCCAATGCCGCCAACACCACCGGCAACGTGCTCTGGAACGACGAGGGCCTTGCCGACAGTCTCTGGTTCAAAATCCTGACTGGCCCGACAACAAACAGCGGCAGCGGTGACGTTCAGGGAAAACTGCAATACTGGAATGGAAGCGCCTGGACTGACATTACCCCCGGCGCGGAACTCTGGCTGCACAGCTCCCTGCTGACCACGACGGCGGATGGTGCAACCTCGGGCCTGCGCTACGTGCATAACGGTACCGAACCGCTGGCCTATGCCGGCGGCCCCAAGCTGACCTTCACCTACCAAGTCCGCGACGATCTGGCCGCGCCGGGCAGCGCCTTTACCACCAATACCAGCACGGTTACCGACAGCGGCGACGACCAGAGCCACGCCAGCACGGCAATAACCGCCACCATTGGCATCATCCCGGTCAACAACGGTCCGCAGATCGCCGACAAGCCGGGCGACGCCGATCCGGACATCACCGTCATCGGTACCATTACCGGCGGTGGGGCCACGGCCGGCACGAACGAAATTCTGACCGACGTGCCGGAGGGAGGCACCGCAACCATCACCAGCGTACACCTCACCGCCGTGGATTCGGACAATACCACGGTGCAGCGCCAGTACCGCATCACCAGCGCGCCGACCCTGGGCGTGCTGCAACTGAACGGCAAGACCCTGGGGATCGGCTCCACCTTCACCCAGAAGGACATTGACGATGGCAATGTGAAATACAAGCACAACGGTGAGGAAGTGGGGGCTTTGATTAACGGTTTCGGCGCCCAGTACCACGACAAGTTCCACTTTGTGGTCAACGACGGCGTTCTGGAAGATGCCGGCGCCGGCGCCGACAAAAACGTCTTCCTGATCACGCTCAAGCCGACGAACGACAAGCCGACCGTGGCCGTTCCGTCGTCGAAGGATGTGCTCGGCAGCGGCAGCACCCCAGTGGCCGTTACCGGCATCTCGGTGGATGACCCTGATCTGGCGCAGGTCATCGCCGGCTCGGAAGAGGATTTCATCCGCGTTGAGGTGGCGGTGTTGACCAGCGGCGGTTCTGCCGTGAGTGGCGCCAAGCTGACCTACACGGGGGCTGATCCCTCCACCGGCAGCCGTGCGTACAACAACGGCAAAGACACCAATACGCTGGTCATCCAGGGGACCAGGGCCGAGGTCAACACCGCACTGGCGACCCTGACCGTTGCCTTTGACAACGACGAGGATGTCAGCAGCCACAAGATCCGCGTGACCGTGGACGACCGGCTCTACGACAGCGGCGGAGTACTCACCATCGGCGCCAACGGCGGCATCGCCGCCACCACCAACAGCGACGGCAGTGCCATCGACGCTGCCAACAACCGGGTCAGCAAGGAGATCACCCTGACCGCCTCCAACCAGAACGACGTGCCGACCATCAGCAACAGCAGCAGCTATACCGTGAACGAGGATGGGAACGTCACCCTCAACGGCTTCAGCCTGAGCGATGCCGACAGCTTCAACAGGAACGTCACGGTCAAGGTAGAGCTGTTCAGCGACAGCGACCGCTCCACCCCTGCCAATGCGACTACGGAAGGGAAACTGACCTATTCCGGCCTGAGCAACGTCACCGCCAGCGGCAACAACAGCAACACCGTCACCCTGACCGGCACCCTGGCCAACGTGCAGGCCGCCCTCAACCAGATCAAGTTTCAGGGGGCTGCCGACTACAACGGCACCGCTTCCGGCGACGGCGCCCTGTACCTCAAAACAACCCTCACTGACTTCGGCCATGCTGACCAGCCGGCCGGCATTGCCGTCACAGTGGATAACACGATCACCATCAAGCCGGTCAACGACGCACCGGTGCTGGCTGTGCCGGGCAACCAGACGATGGCTTCCGGCACCTACGTCGATATCAGCGCCGGGTTTACCGTCCAGGACACCAAGGACATCAACCAGGGAGCCACCGACTACATTGAGGTGACGGTGGAGGCGCTGGACGGCACCGATCCCTACGGCACCCTTAGCATTGCGACCCTCGGCAGTGCGACGGTGGACGGCAGCGGCAGCACCATTACCGTCAAGGGCACCACCGCCGCCGTGAGCGCCGCGCTGAACAGCCTGCGCTACACCCCTGCGAATGCCAACGTGGACAAGGTGGTCACCATCAAGGTGACGGCCGACGACAAGGAAAACGGCAAGGAAGGGACCGGTGTCGGCGGCAACACCACCGCCGTCAAATCCTTCACCATCACCATTTCCGGCACCAACGACGCACCGGTGGTAACGGTGCCCGATACTTCGATCACGCCGGTTTCCATCGCCGAGGACAGCAGCAACACGGTGATTTCCGGCATCTCCTATGCGGACACCGACGACTTTGGCGGCATTCAGCGGATCACCGTCAGCGTGGGCCACGGCACTCTTAATTTCGGCACCACAACCGGCCTGTCCCTGCAAGACGGCACCACCTACGGCAGCGCCACCATCACCGTGGAAGGAACCAAGGCCGCCCTCAACGCCGCCCTGGCAACGCTCAAGTACACCCCCACGACCAACTACCATGGCAGCGACACCCTGACCATCACGGCCAACGACAAAGGGCTGGTGGGCACTGGCGGCGTACAAACCGATACCAAAACCATCGCCATCACCGTCACCCCGGTGAACGACCGGCCCGTGGCCACCACCAACGTCACCCTGACCACCATCAACGAAGACGCCACCCCTGCGGGCGCGGCCTTCTCCGGCCTGAACTTCGGCTACGGCGACGCCACGGACGACCAGACCGGCAACGGCGGCGACGACGCTTCCACCGCCTTCTCCTATATCGCCATCGTCGGCAACGCCGCCACGGCGGCCCAAGGCGCGTGGCAGGTTTCCAGCGATGGCGGCAGCACGTGGATTGACATTCCAACCAGCGGCCTGGGCATCACCAATGCGCTGGTGTTTAGGGCCGACAGCCAGGTCCGCTTCGTGCCCGCCGCTGATTTCAACGGCACCCCCGGCAACCTGACGGTGCGTCTGGCCGATGGTTCACAGATCCTGACGGCCAGCACCGCCGCAGGCGATACGAAGAACCTGAACGACACGGCCAACGGTGACGCCGACCTGGCGACCGGCGCGTGGAACGACACCAACCGCACCATCGGCATCAGTGTCTCCGCCGTGAACGATGCCCCGACCCGCACCGGCGCGCATCCGACCGTCACCGTGGCCGAGGATGCCGCGCATCCCGCCGGCCAGACGGTTTCCGCCCTGTTCAGCGGCAACTTCTCCGATGCCAAGGACACGGTTGCGGGCGGCTCCAGCGCCAACAGCTTCGCCGGCGTCGCCATCACCGGCATGGTCAGCGACAAGGGGGTGTGGGAATACAGTACCGACAACGGCACTACCTGGATCGCCGTGCCGGCAGATGTGGCCGCCGGTAACGCATTCGTGCTCATCGCCGCCGATCAGGTGCGCTTTCGGCCCACCACGGCCGATTACAACGGCACGCCTGCCGACAGCCTGACCGTGCGCCTGATCGACACCTCCGCCGGCGCGGCGACCTCCGGCAGCCGTCCCGACCTTTCCGGGGCTGGTTCCGGCGGCAGCACGCAGTACAGTGACCTTGCCAATGCCGTCATTCTGAGCGCTGTGGTCACCCCGGTGAATGACGCCCCGACCCTGACGGCCGGCGGCCAGACCAGCGGCATTGCGGTGACCGTGACCGAAGACAACGCCGTCACCGGCGGCGGTAATGCCTTTGAGGTGGCATTGCTGACCAATGTCGCCGTGGGCGATATCGACCTGGGCACCAGCGGGCTGAGTTCCACCGTCTTCGGCAGCGGCACCATCACCGTGACGCTCACCGACAGGATCGCCGGCGACCTGCTGACGGTCAACGGCGCACTTGACGGCATCAATAACGTCACGGCCTACAACGCCGGCACGGGGCAACTGGTCATCACGCTGGCTCAGGGGGCCACCACCGCCCAGGTGCAGGCCATTCTCGAAGCCGTCAAATATTCCCACCAGAGCGACGACCCGACTGACAAACTGTCCGGCACCGAGAAAAGCACCCGCGCCTTCACGGTGACACTCTCCGACGGCAACAACCTGCAGGCCGGCGGCAACGCCGGCGGCCCGGCCCCGCTCTCCGCCACGGTGTCCGGCACCGTCACCATCACCCCGGTCAACGACCCGCCGGTGGCGAACAACGACACCACCAGCGTTACGGAAAACACCGACAGCCCCACCAGTGGCAACGTCATCACCGGCAAGGATCGGAACAACACCGTGCAGCCCGGCCAGAACGACACCGACCCGGATACACCGGTAGCCGATCTCAGGGTCACGAATATCGTACCGCCGCCAGGCGGCAGCGGTGGCGGTACTATCACGACGAACCCCGTCACCGTCAGCGGCAAGTACGGCGAACTGGCCATCCACCCGGACGGCAGCTACAGCTATACGCTGGACGAGACCAACCCCACGGTCAATACACTTAACAACGGTCAGCAACTGACCGACGAGGTCTTCACCTACACCCTTTCCGACGGCGACAAGACCGCCACGGCTACTCTGACCATCACCATCAACGGCAAGACCGACGGCGCCCCGGCCATCACGCCGGTGGACGGCAACGGGGCAGCCACCGGGCAGGCCACGGTCAATGAATCCGGTCTCGTCGTTGACGGCGACGGCTCCGAAACCACCACCGGCACGATCACCGTGCAGGCCGATGCCGGCATCAAGAGTGTGACCATCGGCGGCACGGAGATCACACTTGCCACACTGAAGAACCTGCCGCCGGACGGCATTGCCATCAACACGCCGGACGGCAGGATCACGGTCAGCGGTTTCACCCCGACGTCGAGCTTCGGCAGCGAGGTGTACAACGGCACCATCGCCTACACCTACACGCTGGAGCAGGCGCAGACAACGCCGAGCGTCGGCGAGGGTACGGAACCCATCAGCCTCAAGGTCACGGACAAAACCGATGTCGACACCACCGGCACGCTAACCATCCGGGTCATCGACCATACCCCCACCGCGGTTGCCGACAGCAACCAGATGAGTAAATCGGTTGGCACGGTGACCGGCAACGTCTACTCCAATGACGCCATCGGCGCCGACGGAGCGGCCCTTCCGGGACCGGTGACGGCCGGGACAACAGTCGGCAGTTACGGCACCCTTACCCTGAACGCCGATGGCAGCTACACCTACGATATCGACTCCGCGAACGCCGCCGTGCAGGCCCTGACCGCCGGCAGCACGCTCACCGAAGCTCTCACCTACACCATCACCGACAAGGACGGCGATACGTCCACGGCCGTGCTGACCATCACCATCATCGGCAACACACCGCCGATTGCCAATAACGACGCCCGCACCACGCCGGAAGACACGCCGGTCAGCGGCAACGTGCTCGATAGCGGCGGCATCGGCGATGTGGCCGACAGCGACGAGGACGGCGACACCCTGACCGTGACGCAGATCGTAGTTGACGGCGTGACGCACACCGTGCCCGTTGACGGCTCCCCCGTGACCGCGACCATCCCCGGCACGGGCGTGCTGTTGTTCGACAAGACCGGCAGCTACACTTTTACTCCGGTTGCGGACTGGCACGGCACGGTGCCGACCATCACCTACACCGTGGACGACGGCGCCGGCGGCACGGATACCGCCGTGCTGACCATCACCGTGACGCCGGTGGCGGACATCACCGTTGACAGCGTCGTCACCCACGTCAACGTGCCGGTGACCACGTCGGTGCTGGCAAACGACAGCTTCGAGGGCACTCCGGTGGTAACGGTGGCGCCGGGCGACGGGCCGGTCCACGGCACGGTAACGGTGAACCCGGACAACACCATCACCTACACCCCCACCCCCGGCTTCTTCGGCGGCGACAGCTACACCTACACCGTGACCAGCGGCGGGGTCACGGAAACCGCCGTCGTTACGGTCACGGTCGCCAACACCCCGCCGGTTGCCAACGATGACGTCCGCACCACCCTGGAAGACACGCCAATCAGCGGCAACGTGCTGAACGGTAGCAATGGCGACGTGGCCGACAGCGATGCCGACAGCGACCCGCTGACCGTGACCGGCTTCACGGTGAACGGCACCAGCTACGCTGCGGGTGGAACCGCCGATCTTGCCGGCATCGGCAGCCTCACGCTGAAGGCCGACGGCAGCTACACCTTTACCCCGGTTGCGGACTGGCACGGCACGGTGCCGGTCATCACCTACACGGTGAGCGACGGCACCGGATCGGCCAACGGTACGGCCACGGCCACGCTCACCATCACCGTGACGCCGGTGGCGGACATCACCGGCGACAGCGTCACCACCCATGCCGGCACGCCGGTAACCACGCCGGTGCTGGCAAACGACAGCTTCGAAGGCACCCCGGTGGTGACCGGCACCACGTCGCCCGTCAACGGCACGGTGACGGTGAATCCGGACAATACGATCACCTACACCCCCACCCCCGGCTTCTCCGGCAACGACAGTTACACCTATACCGTGACCAGCGGCGGCGTTACGGAGACCGTCACCGTTACGGTCACGGTCACCAATACCCCGCCGGTGGCGGCTGATACCGCCGTTGTCGTCGGGTACAACACGGTACGGACAGACAGGCTACCCGTTGCCGGCGATGCCGACGGCGACAACGTGACCTATGCAAAGGGAAGCGACCCTGTTCACGGTACGGTGACGGTGGATGCCGACGGTAGTTACCGCTACCGTCCGTCCGACGGCTACAGCGGCCGGGACAGCTTCACCTACACCGTCAGTGACGGTAACGGCGGCATGAACCGTTACACCGTGACCATCACCGTGGAACCGCCGACGGTGGTCCAGACGCCGCCGGTGGTGGCCCCGGCAGCTCCACCGCCGGCGCCGGCTACGCCGGGCAGTTTCAGCCCGGTCATCATCGCGCCGGCGGCGACCACCGGTCCCAGCTCCACCGACTGGGCCGCACCACCCATACAGAACCTGCTGGACCTCGGTGAGCCGAGTTACAACGCAATGCCGGTTCTGGGTAGTTCCGGCGTGGTCATCCTGGGCGGCAGCGACTCCACGGTCGGTGAACACGGCCTGTACCTCGTCAAGACCCCATCGTCACAGACGATACTGGTTGAGGAGGTGGCTTCCTTCAACCTCCCCACCGGTACTTTCCGACACAGCAATGCCGGCGCGCGGGTCGCCATCGAGGCCAGCCTTGCCGACGGCCGGCCGCTGCCCGGTTGGCTCAGCTTCGATCCGGATAGCGGCCGCTTCACCGGTAAGCCGCCGGCAGGTACCGGCGGGGCCATGGATATCAAGGTCATGGCCCGGGACGATCAGGGGAGCGTCGCCTTCACCCAGTTCCTGCTGCACATCAGCGAACAGGAGTCCAAGGCGGCCCACACGTTGAAGAATCAGGGAGATGGCGAGACGACGTCTGCTCCCGGCGTTTCCGGTACGGGGCAGGGACAGCAGACGGAAGCGGGTCCCGCCGGTGAACCGGCCGAGCCGGCTACTTCCGCCGGACCGGGAGTTGAACGGCGTCAGAGTCGGGAACACGGGACATCCTCCGGACGCCCGTCGCTGGCGGAGCAGCTCAGGCAGCAGCAGCCGCGCAGCAGGCAGGCGGAACTGCTGACATCCCTGCAGCAGAGCACGGCGACGCGAGGGTGATTGAAGCGCGAACAACTCGATGCAGAGCGTTTCCATATTACGGTGAAGGAGTGAAAAGTTATGCAGATGCCACACAAGCTGCTGTTGTTGTTGATCGTTTCCGCCCTGGCCGCCGGCTGTGCCGTCAAAACGCCATCCATGAGCCGGGATGACCTGATGAACCGGGTGCAGGAGGACCGGGTCAATATGTACCGGAATCAGGAGCCGCTCGCGGCGCCGCTTACCCTTGAGGAGGCGTTGGCCCGGGGCCTGAAGTATAACCTGGACCACCGGGTGAAGCTGATGGAGGACGCGCTGTCCCTGAAGCAGGTGGAGCTGATGACGTTCGACATGCTGCCCCGCGTGGTGGCGGCGGCCGGGTACAGCGAGCGGGACGTGCATAACGCCTCCTCCAGCATGAACGTCTATACCTGGCAGCAATCCCTGGCGCCGTCCACCTCCTCCGACCTGGGGCGCTATACCGGCGACCTGACCATGACCTGGAATATCCTCGATTTCGGGGTCAGCTACTTCCAGGCCAAGCAGCAGGCGGAACGCGCCCATATCATGAAGGAGCGTCGCCGCAAGGTGGTGCATACCATGTTCCAACAGATTCGCCAGGCCTACTGGCAGGCCCTGGGAGCGGAGCAACTGGAGGCCCAGTTCGCACCGCTGCTGAAGGAAGTGAACGCGGCCCTGAAGGATGTTGAAAAGATCGAGGCGGAGAAGCTGCGGCCGCCCATGGAGACGCTGACCTACAAGAAAACCCTGCTGGAGATCATCAAGCAGTTGGAGACGTTCAGGGACGAGCTGGCTCAGGCCAAGCCGCGCCTGGCCGCGCTGATCAACCTGCCGGTGGGGCAGTCGTTCTCGCTGGTGAGTCCCGGCATGCTGGCGGTGCCGGAAGTCGGGAGCTCCCTGGAAGACATGGAGATCCAAGCCCTGGCCATGCGGCCGGAACTGCGTGAGGTCGATTACAACAAGCGGGTCAGCGCCCACGAGGTGAAGAAGACTATTCTGCGGATGCTGCCCGGCGTGGAGATGACCGTGGGCGGACACTACGACAGCAACAGTTTCCTGGTGCATCAGAAGTGGATCGAAGGAAGCGCCCGCCTGACCTGGAACCTGCTGAACCTGATCTCCGGTCCGGCCCAGTACAAGCTGGCCAAGGGACAGGAGGAGCTGGTGCAGACCCAGCGGATGGCGCTGAGCATGGCGATCCTCACCCAGGTGCATGTGGCGCACCAAGAGTTCATGAGCCGCAAACGCCAGTTTGAGCTGGCCGATCAACTGCTGGCCATTGACGCCCGCATTTCCGAGCAGACCAGCAAGCAGGCCGGTACCGGCGCGGAAAGCCGTCTGAATGCGATCAAGGCGGCCACCGGGTCGCTGATGGCTGATTACCGCCGCTACCAGAATTACGCGGCGCTGCAGAACGCCTACGGTCAGATCACCGCCACCCTGGGTGCGGACCCCTTGCCGGATACCATCGAGAGTGACGACCTGAAAACCCTGACCGGCGAGATCAAAAAGCGTATCTATCCCGCTCCCGCCGTCGTTCCTGCGGTCCAGGCAGGGCCTGCCGCCGTGGTGAGCGAGTCGGCCCCGGTGATGCAGCCTGTCGAGGCTCCGGCCGTGAAGGCGGCGCCCGCGGTTGAAGCCGCCGCTCCGGCGGTTGCGGAGGTTGCAGTCATGGAGGTCGCGATGGCGGAGGCCGCCGCTACAGTCGCTGCTCCCACGGCTGCCGTCCCCACGGAGCATCCGAAAGTTGCGGCCTTGCGGCAGCGGGCGGAAGCAGGTGACGCAGCGGTGCAGCGGCGGCTGGGCTGGCTGTACGCCAGCGGCGGCATGGGGTTGGCCGTCAATAAGGCCGAGGCGATTGCCTGGTATGAGAAGGCGGCCGGAAATGGCGATATGGAAGCCCAGCAGGCTCTCGGCTGGCTCTATTATGCCGGCGATGGTGTTACGGCCGATCACCGGAAGGCACAAAACTGGTACCGCAAGGCAGCCGATCAGGGCAGCGGCCGGGCCGTGGCCATGCTGAAGAAAATGGAGAAAAACGGCATATGAAACGCTTTCTGACGGCAGTCGTGCGCGGCAGGATGTATGGCCTGCCGCTTTTGGCGGTGACGATTCTCATGACGGTACCCCCGTGTTTCGCCGCCGAGGGACGGATGCGCATCCAGTTGACGGCATTCCAGCAGACCACCATTTCTTCGGAAATTTCCGCCAATATCCTCTCCATGCCGCTCAAGGACGGGGCCACCTTCAAGGCCGGCAGCCTGCTGGTGGCTTTTGACTGCGCCATTATCGAGGCCCAGCTGAAAAAGGCGGAGGCCGCCGCAGAAGCGGCCCGCAGCACCCTGAAAGTGAACAAGCGGCTCTCCGAGCTTGAAGCATTGAGTGTGTTGGAATACGAGCAGTCCGTTGCCAAGGCAAAGGAGGCGGAAGCTGAACTGTCGGCAATGCAGGTGGCGGCGTCCCGCTGCCGGATCAAGGCCCCCTTTGACGGCCGGGTGGTCAAGCTGCATGCCGACCCGTACCAGTATCTGACACCGGGTAAACCGGTCATGGATATCCTGGATACGAGCCGTCTGGAGGTGCGTCTGCTGGTGCCGTCGCGCTGGCTTTCCTGGCTCAAGCCGGGCAGCCGCTTCACCGTGCAGGTGGAGGAGCTGGGAGGGCGCAGTTTCCCCGCCCAGGTGGTGCGAGTGGGGGCGCGGATCGACCCCTTGAGCCAGACCGTTTCCCTTGCCGGTGAGATCATCGGCAATTTTTCCGAACTGCTGCCCGGCATGAGCGGCTGGGCCGCCTTCGGCGGTGGGACAAAGGGCGGACGTAAATGAGTGGCAACGCCGCCGCGAACGGCCAGGTCGTCGGCTTGAGTCTGCTGCTCCAGCTGCAGCGGCGGATGCGGGATTCCCGTACCCTTGACGAGGCGGCCTTCATCGCGGTGAACGAGACCAAGTCGCTGCTTTCCTATCGCCAGGCGGTACTCTGGCTGGCCGATGGCGGAGTGACGGCCATTTCCGGGTTGCCGCTGCCGGAACGGCAGTCGCCGTACCTGCAGTGGCTCACGGGGCTGTGCCGCGCGTTGCCGGAGCAGTCCGGCCCGTTTGTGGTGGACCGCGGGGCGTTGCCGTCCCGCATTGCCGCGGAGTGGCAGGAGTGGTGGCCGGCGGCGTCCCTGGCCCTGCCGGTGCGCCACGGCGACGGCGAGGCCGCGGGGGTGCTGCTGCTGGCCCGCGAGGAAGAGTGGACGGAGGCGGAACAGCCGCTCGCCGCCGAGCTGGCCGCCATCTATTCCCACGCCTGCGCGCTGCATGTGCAGCAGCGTCCCTGGCTGAAACGGCTGGGGCGGAGCCTGCGGCGGCGCACCGTGCTGCTGACGGTTGTGGCGCTGCTGACGGCGGCGCTGTTCATCCCGGTACGCCTGTCGGTGCTGGCCCCGGCCGAGGTTGCGGCCAAGGACCCGTTCCTGGTGCGGGCCCCCCAGGACGGGGTGATCGAGAGTTTTCACGTCAGGCCCAACCAGGAGGTGACCGCCGGTCAACTGCTGTTCAGGATGGACCGTACCAATCTCAGCGCCCGGTTGGGCATGGCCCGCAAAGCCTACGAGGTTGCCGCCGAGGAATACCGCCAGTCCGCGGTGCTGGCCTTGCAGGACGATAAGGGCAAGATCGAGATGGCTCCCCGCCGGGGACGGATGGAGGAGCGGGCCGCCGAGCTGTCCGGGGCCAGCAGGCTGTTGAACCGCCTGGAGGCGACGGCGCCGCGCGGCGGCATCGCGGTGTTCTCCGATCCTACCGACTGGGTAGGCAAGGGAGTCAGTATCGGCGAGAAGGTGTTGATGATCGCCGATCCGGCCCAGGCGGAGCTGCTGATTCGGCTGCCGGTGGCCGACGCCATTGCCCTGGCGCCGGGAACCCGCATCATTCTGTACCTGTCCAGCGACCCCCGGCATCCCCGTGAGGCGGTACTGACTTCGGCCGCCTTCAGGGCTGAAGTCCTGCCGGGCGGCGTGGTGGGTTACCGCCTGAAGGGTGATTTCACGGATACGGCGCATCTGCCCCGTATCGGCTTGTCCGGCACCGCCAAGGTGTACGGCGAGCGGGTCATGCTGGGGTACGCCCTGTTGCGGCGTCCCCTTACTGCGGTGCGGCAGTGGCTGGGATGGTAGGGGCCGCCGCCATAGTACCGCCGCTGCGGCAGGATGTGGGACTGTTTCCCGCCCCGCCCCAGCGGGACGGGTCACCGGTCTGGTCGTTGCACGATCCGGCGGCGAACCGCTTCTACCTGATTACCTGGCCTGCGTTCGAGATGCTGTCGCGCTGGCACCTGGGCAGCCCCCAGGCGATTGCCGAGTCGGTCTGCCGGGAAACCACCCTGGAGCTGGGCGCGGAGGATGTGGCGTCCCTGGCGCCGTTCCTGGAGTCCAATTTCCTGACCGAGCCGCAGGGTGCCGGCGGCACGGCGCGCCTGCTGGCGGCCCGTGAGCGGATGCGCAGCCACTGGTGGCAGCGCCTGTTCAAGAACTACCTCTTCTTTCGCATCCCCCTGGTACGGCCCCAGCGTTTCCTGGAGGCGATCGCCCCCCTGACCGCCCCCCTCTTCTCCCCGGCGTTCCTGTCCCTGGTGCTGGTGGTTGCCCTCTGTGGCCTGCTGCTGCTGACGCGGCACTGGGATCAGTTTCTGCACTCCTTTACCGCCTACCGCTCCGTGGAGGGGATGCTGGCCCTGGCGCTGGCGCTGGGGGCCGCCAAGGTCATCCACGAGCTGGGCCATGCCTGCGCCTCGCTGCGCTACGGCTGCCGGGTGCCGGCCATGGGGGTTGCCTTCATGGTGCTGGCACCGATGCTCTACACCGACACCAACGAAGCCTGGAAACTCTCCTCGCGACGACAGCGGCTGATTATCGGCAGTTCCGGGGTGCTGGCGGAGTTGACGCTGGCGGTGGCGGCCACCTGGGGCTGGCTGCTGCTGCCGGACGGCCCGTTACGCGGGGCCGCCTTTTTTCTGGCCAGCACCGCCTGGATCATGACCCTGGCGGTCAACTGTTCACCCTTCATGCGGTTCGACGGCTACTTCATCCTTTCCGACCTGTTGTCGATTCCCAATCTCCATGCCCGCTCCTTCGCCTTTGGCCGCTGGCGGCTGCGGGAGCTGCTGTTCGGCTACGGCGACCCGCCACCGGAGGCGGCCGGCAGTGGCCTGCGCCGCTTCCTGACCGTTTTCGCCTGGGGGGTCTGGCTGTATCGCCTGGTGCTGTTCCTGGGGATCGCGCTGCTGGTCTACCACTTCTTTTTCAAGGCCCTGGGGATGCTGCTTTTTGCCGTGGAGGTGGGCTGGTTCATCGCCCTGCCGGTTGCCTCGGAACTGAAGGTCTGGTGGCAGCGCCGCGGTTCGTTGCGGCCGAACCGGGCTTTGGCGAGAACCGTCCTGCTGCTGCTGGCGGGCGCGGGGCTGCTGCTCCTGCCCTGGCAGGCAACGGTACGGGCGCCGGCGGTCCTGGGTGCCATTGTCGAGCAGCGCCTGTCGGCCCCGGCTCCGGGAATCATGGTCTACGGCCCCGCGCCGCTGCGTACCGAGGTCAGGGAGGGGGAACTGCTGGCCCGTTTGCAGTCGCCGGACCTGGAGGCCCGAATGGCCCAGGTACTGCCCGGCGCCTCGGTGGCTTCCTGGCAGGTGCGCCAGCAGGCGTTCAGCGAAGAGTTGACGGCCCAGGGCAATGTGCTGCGCAAGCGGGCCGAAGGGAGCAGCGGCCAGATCGGCGGGCTGCGTGCCGAAATGGATCAGCTGCGACTGATGGCTCCCTTTGACGGCGTGGTGGTCTATCGCAACGATGACATCATGGCCGGGGGCTGGGTGGCTGCCCGTGAATGGGTACTGAGTGTCGCCGACCTGCGGGCGAACCGGGTGGACGTCTACCTGGAAGAGCAGGATCTGCGGCGGATACGGGTCGGGGGGCGGGGGCGCTTCATTCCCGATGCACTGGAGTATGGCGCCTTTTCCTGCCGTATCGCCGCTATCGACCGGGTGGCGGTGGCCACCCTTGATGACCCGTCACTGGCCTCCACCTATGGCGGGCCGATTCCCACCGACGCCGCCCGGCAGCATGAGTTGACGCCGTTGGTTCCCCGTTTCCGGGTCCGGCTCGATCAGTGCGACCCCGGTGGCGTTCCGCCGCTGCGGCTGCGCGGCGTCGCCCACCTCGATGCCGACCGCCAGTCGCCGGCCCTTGAACTGCTGCGCCATGCCTGGGTTACCCTGATCCGGGAAAGCGGTTTGTAACAGGGCTATGAACCCGGAAAAAGCAGTTTAGGCTGAAAAGCCGTTCCGGAGTCCGTCTACAGCGTTGCACGCTGCCCACTCCTTCGTCTAGCTATCGGTTATCCATCGCACTCCGTATGCCTGCGCATCCGGCCTTTCTCACGACGTTTTTTAAAACCCTGATGGGGCAGCCCCCCCGTTTTCTCCTTTCATACCACGAAGCCTCCCGCCATCCGGACCGCAGCCTACGGGTTTCCCCCAATAGACACCTGATGTCTGAATAGGGTACTCGTCGTATCGCAGCAGCACAACAGCCAGGAGATCATGCTATGAACATACCCGTTTTAGTCCGCGCCATGGCGGCGTTGGTGTGGCTGTGCCTTGTCGTAACCCCGGCAGCGGCGGCGCCGCCCGACGCAGGTCAGCTGCTGCGGGAGCAGCAGCCCCAGCGGCAGTTGCCGCACCAGTTTCCACAGCTTGAAGCCGAGAAGGAACGGGCTCCGTTGGTTGACAGCGGCATCAAGGTCATGGTCAAGGGGATCCGTTTCAGCGGCTTCGAGGGGCTGGCGACTGAAAACGAACTGCAGGCCCTGGTGGCCGATGTCATCGGCAGCGAACTCGGTTTTCAACAGTTGCAGGCGCTGGCCGCCAGAGTGACCGCGTACCTCAAGGATAAGGGCTGGTTTCTGGCCCGTGCCTATCTGCCCGGTCAGGCCATAACATCCGGCATCATCGAGATAGCTGTCATCCAGGGCAGAAGCGACGGAAGCCTGCAGATCAAACCGGCCGAAAACGTCCGTATCAGCACACGGCGACTGTACGATATGACAGCGGCAGCGGTGGCAGCGGGGGCGGCGTTACATGAAAAGCAGCTGGAACGCTCAATACTGCTTATGAACGATCTGCCGGGGCTGTCTGCCAGGGCGTCACTGGCTGCCGGCAGTACTCCCGGCACCACCGCCGTCCAGGTTGATGTTTCAGAGGGGCCTCTCTTTTCCGGCGCCGTCTGGAGCGACAATCATGGCAACCGCCATACCGGTACCTGGCGCGGCACCGGTATGTTGAATGTCAATGACCCCCTCCGCTATGGTGACCAGCTCTCGTTGCTGCTGACCGGTGCTGAAGGCTTAAACCAGGGACGGGCTGCCTATTCATTTCCCCTGTTTTCGGACGGCCTGAAAGGAACCATCGCCTACACCGGCATGGGCTATGAGCTGATCGGCGACTTGGCTTCACTGAAAGCCGGCGGTTACAGCCACAGTGTTGATAGCGCCATCAGTTACCCCTGGCTGCGCAGCCGCGTTGCCAACATCCAGAGCAGCCTGGGATATCAATTCAAGATCTTTGCCGACGATGCAGACGGCACCAAAGTTCGTGACAAACGTATCCACAGCGGTACAGCGGCCATAAGCGGCGATTATTACGACAGATTCATGGGGGGTGGCTACAGCGCCTGGAATGCCGGGGTTACCGTCGGGACGCTTCAGGTGGGGATCGAAGATGTTTCAATAACAGGTACTGAAGGGACCTATACGCATTTCAACCTAGGGGTATCCCGCCTGCAACGTCTGGCAGAGCGACTCAGCATCAATTTTTCCTGGAGTACGCAACTGTCGCTTGACAACCTTGACTCAAGCGAAAAATTCAACCTGGGGGGCCCTCATGGAGTGCGTGCCTACACAGTTGGCGAGGGTGTAGGCGATTCCGGGCACCTGTTTAACGTGGATCTGCGGTACGACCTGCCATTCCCTTCAAGATTTGGTTTGGTGCAGTTAAACGGCTTTTACGATGCCGGCCAGACCACCATGCATCACAGCCCCTGGCAGAATTCCGTGGTTACTGCAACCGGAAAAAACAGCTATTGGCTGCAAGGAGCCGGAGCAGGAGTGAGTTACGTCTTTGGCAGGCAGTTGAACATCAGGGGCAACTGGGCACGTACCATCGGGGACAATCCGGGTAGAAGCACCAGCGGCAAAGGCGCCGACGGTAGAAGCGATGCCGACCGCTTCTGGCTGCAGGCAATGATTCTGTTCTGATTCCGGGCCGGCAGCTCAGGAAGCAACGCTGCAAAATCAAAGGCACCAGCAGGCTGACCAAAACTGATCGGGGCTGATTTTATAGAAGCGCTCCGGTTTTTTTCTGTTGCCCCGCGTTTGCTATGTTTTCAGGATTACCGGCGCTGAGCCGGTTTCCGTTCAGAGGAGTCCATCATGAACAAGGTATACCGGATCATCTGGTCAAAGGTGAAAGAGAGATGGGTAGTTGTATCCGAGAAAGTGGCGGCCGGCACCAGCCGTCCGGCGACATCGGTTGTTGCCGCGGCCCTGGCCGGTCTGCTGGTTGCCGGGGGCAGCGCCTTTGCCCTTGATCCCGGCGCGCTGCCCACCGGCGGCGCCATTACTGCGGGAAACGGCAGTATTATTACCAACGGCAACCAAATGACGATCCAGCAGTCCTCCCAGCAAATGATCGCCAACTGGAACAGTTTCAACATCGGCGCTAATGCCGGTGTGCGCTTCAATCAGCCCAATGCGGCAGCAACGGCGCTCAACCGCATTACCGACCAGAACCCGAGCCAGATACTTGGTTCGCTTTCTGCCAACGGCAGGGTATTCCTGCTGAACCCTGCGGGCATTGTGTTCGGCCAGAACGCCCGGGTTGATGTGGGCGGCCTGGTGGCGTCATCCCTGAACATGCTGGACAGCGACTTCCTGGCCGGCAAATACCGTTTCAGCAGTCAGGGCGGCGCCGGGGACGTTCTCAACCGGGGGAATATCACCGCCTTGCCCGGCGGTGTGGTGGCTCTGATCGCACCCAAGACAGCAAACGAAGGGACCATCACCGCCGACAGGGGGAGCGTGTTGCTGGCAGCGGCCAATCAGGTGTTGCTGGACTTCAATGGCGATGGCCTGATCAGCTATACCGTCGATCAGGGAGCCGTGGATGCCTTGTCGGAAAACAAGGGACTGATCCGGGCCGACGGCGGCCTGGTGGTGATGACCGCCACAGCCGCCGACACCTTAAGCCGTGCCGTGGTGAACAACAGCGGTGTGCTGGAGGCCACGGGCCTGGTGAATGACGGCGGCACCATCAAGCTGCTGGCCTCCGATCGCATCGAGCACACCGGCAGTATCAATGTGGATGCCGGAAAAACCGGCCATGGCGGCACGGCGCTGCTGATTGCCAGTCTCGATAATCCGGGCAGCACCGGCCACTTCGCGGGCAGCATCTCGGCCAGGGGCGGGAGTGAGGGGGGTAACGGCGGCTTCATTGAAACCAGCGGTTCGCAGGTGGAGTTCGGCCGGAACCTGAAGATCGATGCCGGCAGTCCACAGGGGAAAGGAGGCACCTGGCTGATCGATCCCGTTGACCTCACCATCAACGCCACAGGAGCAGGCAACATCCAGGGTGCACTCAACAACGGCACCAACGTTGAAGTAACTACGAGCGCGTGTAACGCGGCACACGGCGCCTGCTCGGGTTCTACCGGTAACCTGACGCTGGCCACCAGCATCGCCAAGACGGCGGGCGGCACGGCCACACTGTCTCTGGTGGCCGATGGCTTTTTGCACGTCAATTCCGGCGTCACCATCACCGATGTCGGAGCGCCGGGTGCGCTGGATGTCAATCTTCACGCTGCCGGTCCGATCCGCATTGCCGATAACGCAACGGCCACCACGGTCATCGATGTGCGCGGCAATAGTTATTTCGGCGGCAAGAGCTTCGTGACGAATGCCACGGGCAATACCATCTACGCCGACGGCATTTACATCGGCACGAATACCACTTTGCGTGCCGACACCCTGACGCTGCGCGGCCAGGGCCGGGTGGGCGCTACCGGCAGCAGTGGCGACCCCGGCGGTGTGGGCGGTGCGGGGGGGGCAGGCGTGCATCTGGCCCAGGGGGCAAAGCTCGTTAGCAGCGGCCAGCTTTACCTCACCGGTATCGGCGGCCAGGGCGGCACGGGCGGTACGGGCAACAACGGCGCCAACGGCAACCCCGGCCAATGGGCGAAGAACGGCGGCACCGGCGGCGTGGGCGGCACGGGCATTCTGCTCGACGATGCGACCAGCCTCAACGGCTCATCATTGACGCTCGCCGGTACGGGCGGGCAAGGCGGCACAGGTGGGCAGGGTGGCAGGGGAGGGGATGGCAGCTCCCACACCAATGGCGGCGGCAAGGGCGGAGATGGCGGTAACGCTGGCGCCGGGGGCACCGGGGTGGCGCTGGGCCAAACGAGCCTGGTGGCAACGAGTGGCATCACGCAAACCGCCACTGGCGGCAAGGGAGGTGACGGGGGCAAAGGCGGCGCGGGCGGCAAGGGCTCGGCCAAAAACAATCCCCTGTTTGCCAATGCAGGTGGCGGTGGCAATGGTGGCAAGGGGGGCAATGGTGGTGTGGCTGGCGCGGGCGCCACGCTGGCCGATGGCGTTGCTCTTACCACCAGTTCCAGCGGCTTGATCCTCACCAGCAGCAGCGGTGCTGCTGGTTCAGCTGGCACAGGGGGTGACGGCGGCAGCGGAGGTGATGGCGGGGGGGGCAGCAACGGCAGCAAGGGTGCGGCCGGTACCGTCGGTAGCACAACCACGGCTTTCACCGCCGCCGGGGCGGGGCAGCTCTCATCAGGCTCAGAAATCTACCTCGTGAATGACAGCATGAATCTGGGCGGCTTGCAGATCAACAGCGGTGCTTTGAGCATACAGACCAAGAACAACGCCACTCCTATCGATCTGGGCAGTTTCACGTCGGATGCAAGCCATCTGCAACTGGGGGAAAGCGCATTCTGGAATGGCACGACCGGCAATATCAAGAGCAATTCCATCTTCATCGGCCGCGACATTTACGGCAACATCAGCCAGACCGGGGCGATCAACATCGGCGGGCTGACGACCTCCGCCACGGCGGGTCTCACGCTCGCCAGCGAGGGTGCGGTCAACGTCACCGGCAATCTCAATACCAGCCAGACGCTGAATATTACCGGCAGCAGCTATACCCAAAGCGATGCCGACGTCAGCATCGCCGGCACGGGCAATCTTTTCATCACTGCCGACAGCATCGCGCTGGGCGCGAACACCGGAAATAACCCGCTGCAAACTGCCGGCAACATCATCCTACAGCCCAAAACGGCCACCATTGCTATGACACTGGGTTCGAGCAGCGCTTATAACGCCGGCGGCTTCGATTTCAACACGACCGAAATCGGCTACCTCAAGAACAGCGGGGCGTACGCCATCAGTATTGGCCGCAACAACAGCAGCGGCACCATGACGCTCGCCGGCGCGGTCGATCTGGCGGACAAGCGCGTGGATCTCACCGCCGGCAGTTTCACCGACGGCAACACCACCGACCGCATCTTCAGCGCCAGCGAACTCACGTTCAGGGCCACCAGCAGCGGCGGCACGATCGGCGGAGCGGGGAACAACGCCATCGATATTCTCGCTACCAAGGTGGGCGCGACGACCAACAACGGCGGAATTTATCTCGCATCGAGCGGCGGCTACGAACTGGGCAACATCAACGCGGGTAATGCAACCCTGTCGCTCGTTGCCGGCGGCAGCGTGACTCAGGGGTTCTATGGTGCGCGCGCCAACACCCTGACGGCCAGCCTCATGGGCAGTGGTTCGCAACTCAAGCTCGATGATTCCAGCTTCAACGCATTCAGCAACCTCGGCCCCATCACGGCCGGCGGCGGTTTCCGCCTTGATAACGGTAACACCTCAGCCACCGTTAGCGGCACCATCACTACCAGTGGCGGCAACGGCGCGGTGCACATCTCCACCGGCACCTATACCCAGAACAGCAATATCGACATCAGCAGCGGCAGCGGCGACATCACGCTGATTGCCGACAGTATGGTCATCAACAGCAACACCGGCAACAACGCCCTGACCACCACCGGCGCGATCAGCTTGCGGCCTTCCCGCTCAGGTACAGCCATCTGGCTGGGGGGTAACAAGAAAGCCGGCACCTGGTCCTTGTCGAATGATGAATTCGCCACTTTTGCCAGCGGCGGTGCAAGCAGCCTCAATATCGGCTGGCCCGCTGCAACAACGGAATCGTCAATGACCATCGACAAACTCGGTTTGACGGTGGCTGCGCCGATTCTTAATCTGGGCGCAAAAACCATCAATATGCAAAGCCAGGCTAACCCCGTTACTGTCAATAACGGCACCGGCACGCTGAACCTGTTTTCCGATGGCGGCGTGATTGGCTCGGCCAGCTCTGACGGTATCAACTTCAACGCCGCCACGGTATCGGTCAACGCCATCAGCGGCAGCAGCATTCAATCCATGCTGAACCATCATGCCGATTTCACTCTCGGTGCCTCTAACCTGGGCAGCAACGGCAGCCTGACACTGCAATCCGCCTCGGGTGCGGTAACGCAAAACGGGCCACTGAAGACGAAAACCCTTGCCCTGAACAAGACCACAGGCAATTTGACCCTGAACGACCCGGGCAACGTCATCTCTACCCTGACCGGTAATCTGACCAATGGAGATATGTCGCTCACCAATACCGGCAAACTCGAACTCTCCAATCTGACGATAAAGTCATTCAACCTCGTAAACCAGGGTAATGTGATCAGCATCGGCAAGCTCCAGGTCGGTGGCGCACTCACGATCAATGCCACAGAGTATGACGTGGATTTCAGAACCAACGCCCATGCCACAAGCTGGTTTGATGGCCCCTTGAGTGTTACGGCGCGTCATCTGGCCGTGCACAACCCGCTCTACAGCCATACACTGAATTTCGGCACAACCACGCTTTCCGGCAGTTTGAGTGTTGCTGCCAATTCGGCAGTCGAACAGACCGGGCCGCTCACCGTGGCCGGTGATACCTGCTTCAGCACGGCCGGCAGCGTGACTCTGAACAACGCCGCCAATGACTTCATGGGCAAAGTGCTCATTGAAGCCAATCGGGGCGCCTATTCGAATATCGAGGTAACGGACAAAAATAACCTGGATATCCTCGGCCTGCACGGCGCGCGGATTACGGCTGTTGCGGGTGCCGGAGGCCATGGGGATCTGACACTCCATTCCTCCATCTATGCCAATGGCAGTGCCGGTGATGCCAATACGGTCGTGCTGGTGGTGGGCGACGGCAACAGCCGCTTCATCAACAAGGCCGGCCCCGGTGCCATCCAATTACGCTGGAACGCGGTCCCTACTGCGTCGCGCTGGTTGATCTATACCAACGACCCTTACCGCAACAACGACGAACTGGGCGGCCTGACCAGCGGCAACGAGGCGGTGTTCGGCACCCATTACACGGGGCACAGCGATGATGGCTACGGCAGTACGGCCATGGCCCCGAGTGCCATTTCCCAGACCGGCAACCGCTACGTCATCAAAACCCAGGCCACGGGAGACACCACGTACGGCATTCCCGGGTATGATCCCAATCAGGCGACCATTACCGCCGTCACCATCAACAAGACCTATGGCGAATCCGTGACGCTCACCCCCACCGGCAATGCCCTCTTCGTTTATGGCTCGGGCAGCACGATATTCCCCGAGTTCTCGGAGCTGAAACCGAGTTGGCTCAACGTCAGCAACCTGGGCCTGAGTTCGGCCGGAGCCGCCGGCACCACCGGCGTGGGCGATTACACGATCACCGCCTCGGGCGCTATCGGCGTCAATGGCGCGAACCAGAACATCGGCAGCATCGGATCGGGCGGCACGACGAGCTGGAGCTTCAACGACGGCACGCACTACGTCACGCTCAACAACAGTGCGAACATCCACATCACGCCGCGCCCGCTCGAACTGACGATCAGTGGGGGCACGGTCGCAAACAAGGTGTATGACGGCACCACTGCGGCAAGTTTCGCCGTGGCGCCGACCTTCAATCTGACTAATATTGCCAATGGCGACTCGGTGACGCTGACAGGCGTCGGCAGCGCCGAATTCGAGGACAAGAACGTCGGGAGCGGCAAGATTGTGCGTCTCACCGGGCTGGGGGTGAACAACGCCAACTACAGCTTGTCAGCGCTGACTCCCACCTACAGCGGCGACATCACGGCGCGACCGATCACTTTCTCCGCCACCGGAGCGGACAAAACCTACGATGGCACTGATGCAGCCACCGTCACACTCTCTTCCGGGGATATTATTGCCGGTGACAGTCTTTCCTACAGCTATGGCGATGCCGTCTTTGTCGCAGGCAAGAATGCAGGCACGGGCAAGAGCATCAACGTCAGCGGCATCAGCATCGCTGGAGGAGATCTCGACAACTACAGCCTCACGGCCACGACCACCACCACCACGGCCGACATTCTCAAGCGCAATCTCGCGCTCACCAGCCTGTCCGGCAGCAAGACCTATGACGGCAGCACCACGCTGACTGCACCCGTTTTCGGCCTCGATCTGGCCAATGTGGTCGGCACGGACGACATCAGTGGCGTAACCGGCAGCGCCAGCTTCGATACCCGCCACGCCGGCACCGGCAAGATGTTGACCGCAGATCGGGCCAGCCTCGGCCTTACCGGCGCGGATGCCGCCAACTACGATCTGGGCACGGGCGTCTTCACCGGCAGTGGCGACATCACCCCCAAGGTTGTCACCCTTACCCTGGGCAGCGTGAGCAAAACTTACGACGGCACGACCGCCTACGCGGCAAGCGCCATCGACCTGGCCGCGCTCTCGTCGCAATTGGGCGTGGCGGGTGATGTCGTCACCAGTGCCACAGGTATTTTCGACAACCGGAATGCCGGTACCGGCAACAAGACGGTGAGCCTTGATACTGCCACTGTCGGCGATGGCAACGGCGGCAACAACTATGCCCTTGCATTCATCGGCAACGCCAGCAGCACCATCAACAAAGCCGCGCTCACCGTTTCATCCGGCGATGTGGTGAAAGTGTACGACGGTACCACGGCAGCCGCCGGCACGGCAGCTATCGTCGGCGGCCAACTGTTCGGTACCGACAGCATCGACATGGGGTCCTTCGCTTTTGCCTTTGCCGACAAGAACGCTGGCAGCAACAAAACCATGCTCGTCACGGGCTCGCCCACGATCAACGACGGGAATGGCGGTGGAAACTATGACCTGATCGTCGCACACAACACCACCAGTACCATTACCCGCCTGGATTCGGTGACCTGGATCGGTGGCGCCTCCGGTAACTGGTTCGATCCGGCCAACTGGGCGGGCGGTGCTATTCCCGACCTCGCCAATGTGGCCAATGTGCTGATTCCGACAGGCACGACTGTCAGCTTTGATACCAGTGGTGCAACCGGTGGTGCACAAACCGGCCCCGTGCAGCTTGACAGTCTGGGCGACGCAAGCGGTTCGCTCACTCAGTCCAACGGCACGCTCAACATCGGCAGCGGCGGCATGGCGCTGGCAGGCTTTAACCAGAGCGGCGGCACGTTAACGAACACTGGCAGCACCACGGTGAGCAATTTCACCCAATCCGGCGGCAGCTTCACCGGAACCGGTCCCATCCTGCTCGCTAGCCTCACCCAGACCGGCGGCACGCTGGACGCGGGCGGCAATCTGACCGTGACCGACAGCTTCAGCCAGGGCAGCAGTGGCACGATCACTACCTCCGGTAATACCAGTATCACCAACACCAGTGGCAACGTGCAATTGGGCAACCAGAGCAACGGCGGGACACTGGCCGTAATCAATACCGATGGTGACATTACCCAGGCCGGCGGCACCGGCATTGTTGGCGCTGGCACGAGCAGCTTCAATGCGGGGGGGCATGATGTCGTGCTGAACAACGCCGGCAACGACTTCGGTGGCTCCGTCAGCGCCGATGGCCGAGATATCACGCTGAATGACAAGGACGGTCTCATCCTGGGCACGGTCACGGCCACGGGCGATCTCACGGTCGGCAGTTCCGGTTCCCTGGACCTGGGCAGCAGCAGCGTGGGCGGCAATCTTGCTGCCAACAGCCACGGCGGCACCATCACCCAGAGCGGCGCACTCGACGTCACCGGCAGCAGCACGCTCGATGCCGGCACGGGCAACGTCGCGCTGAACAACAGCAATAACGACTTCGGCGGTTCCGTCAGCGCCAGCGGCCAGGACATCGCGCTGAACGACAAGGACGGTCTCATCCTGGGCACGGTCACGGCCACGGGCGATCTCACGGTCGGCAGTTCCGGTTCCCTGGACCTGGGCAGCAGCAGCGTGGGCGGCAATCTTGCTGCCAACAGCCACGGCGGCACCATCACCCAGAGCGGCGCACTCGACGTCACCGGCAGCAGCACGCTCGATGCCGGCACGGGCAACGTCGCGCTGAACAACAGCAACAACGACTTCGGCGGTGCAGTCAGCGCCATCGGCAACGACATCACACTGAACGACAAGGATGACCTGAACGCCCATCTCACCGCCAACGGCGACGCCCAGATCGCGGCAGGCGGCAACCTGGCGGTCGATGGCAGCGCCAGAGACCTGACAACCACGACTACCCACGGCGGTACGACAACGCTGGGGAACACCACCGTCAGCGGCAATCTCTCCATCACCAGTGACGGCGACATCACCCAGACCGGTGCGCTTGACGTCACCGGCAGCAGCACGCTCGATGCCGGTACGGGCAACGTCGCGCTGAACCACAGCAACAACGACTTCGGCGGTGCAGTCAGCGCCAGCGGCAATGACATTACCCTTCAGGACAAGGACGAGCTGACCCTGGGTAGCGTCACCGCCAACGGCAACCTCACTGCCAACAGCACTGGTGCCTTGAACCTGGGCGCCGCGACCGTTGGTGGTAACCTCACCACCAACAGCCATGGCGGCGACATCACCCAGACCGGTGCGCTTGACGTCACCGGCAGCAGCACGCTCGATGCCGGTACGGGCAACGTCGCGCTGAACCACAGCAACAACGACTTCGGCGGTGCAGTCAGCGCCAGCGGCAATGACATTACCCTTCAGGACAAGGACGAGCTGACCCTGGGTAGTGTCACCGCCAACGGCAACCTTGCTGCCAACAGCACTGGTGCCTTGGACCTGGGCGCCGCGACCGTTGGCGGCAACCTCACCACCAACAGCCATGGCGGCACCATCACCCAGACCGGCGCGCTTGACGTCACCGGCAGCAGCACGCTCGATGCCGGCACGGGCAACGTCGCGCTGAACAACAGCAACAACGACTTCGGCGGCGCAGTCAGCGCCATCGGCAACGACATCACACTGAACGATAAGGATGACCTGGCTCTGGGCACGGTCACTGCCAGCGGTAAACTGGATGTCACTGGCAAGGATAACCTCGTGCTTGATGGCAGTATCACCGCAGGCAGCCTTGTTCTTGTCAGCACCAATGGCAGCATCAGCCAGAATGCTCATGGCAGCTTTACGGCTGCTGGTGACACCAGCCTTACTGCTGCTGATGATATCACCGTGTCGGCACCCATCAGCTTGTCGAGCAACACGCTTACACTTGTTGCCAATAGCGACATCAACATCAACGCGGTGCTGACTGCTGCAGGCAGCTCGCAACTGGTTCTTAACTCTGGCGGTGATATCAAGATGGGATTCAAAACCGGTGAGGCTCAAGGGTTTGCCGGGAGGGTTGATTTTTCCGGTCGCTCTGGCAGCGGTTTTCTGACCATCAATGGCAACAACTATACGGTCATCAACAGCTTGGGCAGTGAAGGCAGCATTACGGCAGCCGACCTGCAGGGCATCAATGGCGGACTATCCGGCCACTATGCCCTGGGGGCGGATATCGATGCCAGTGCCACCGCGGGTTGGAACAGCGGCAAAGGCTTCGCCCCCATCGGCGGCTTCTCCGGCATTTTCGACGGACTTGGCCACACCATCACCGGCCTGACCATCGACCGCCCCGGAGAAGGCTCTGTCGGCCTTTTCGGCGTCAACAGCGGCACCCTGCGCAACGTCGGGGTGGCGGGCGGCAGCATCAGGGGCGGCGATAGTACTCATTGGTACATCGGCGGCCTTGCAGGAAAAAATTCCGGCACCATTTACAACAGCTACGCTGCGGTCAGCGTGACCGGACTGGATGGTGCCAGGGATATCGGCGGTCTGGTGGGACGCAACGATGGCGACAGCGGCAACCTGGGTATAATCGGCAACAGCTACGCCACCGGCGATGTGACCGGGGCAGGCAACAACAAAGGCCTCGGCGGCCTGGTAGGACTCAACTTTGCCAAAGGTGCAATCAGCAGCAGCTATGCTACGGGTAAGGTGGCCGGAAACGGCAATAGCGAGGATCTCGGCGGTCTGGTGGGGTACAACCAGCACTGGATCGATCTGTCCACCTCAGCCAACTACTCTCCAACTATCAACACGAGTTATGCCACCGGCGCTCTCGTAGGCGCAGGCAACGATCAACACCTGGGTGGCCTGGCAGGACAAAACAGCGGTGAGATCACCAATAGCTATGCCACGGGTTCCGTCACCGGTGCAGCGGGGAGTAAAGCGGTCGGCGGCTTGGTGGGGCTCAATCTGAAGGGAGCGGGAGGCAGTGCCAGTATTACCAGCAGCTACGCCGCCGGAGCGGTCAGCGGGGAGGTGGACGCGGGCGGCCTAGTGGGGGCCAGTGTCGGCGGCAGCGTCAACAACAGCTTCTGGGATACGCAAACCACCGGCCAAGCCGGCAGTGCCGGCGGTACCGGCATGACCACTGTGCAAATGAAAACAGTGGCTACGTTTTCGGGATGGGATATTTCCGGTAAAGCTGCTGAGGCCGCCACTTGGCGTATTTACGAAGGCAACACCTACCCGATCCTGCGCTTTTTCCTCACCCCGGGAACCGTATCCAGGGTGGCCGACGCCGGCAAGACCTACGATGGCGCCCCTTATACGGGCGGCAACGGAATCACCTCGCCTGACGGCGTTGATCCCGCCAGAGTTTCCTACGGTGGCAGCGCGCAAGGAGCAGTCGACGCTGGCTCGTATACCATCACCGTATACTCCACCCAGCAGGGCGGCTATGACCTGCATATGTGGCCCAATTCCAGCGGCACACTGATCATCGACCCGGCAACACTGACCGCGATTGTCGGCAACCTGACCGGCACGGTGCAAAAAACCTATGACGGCAGCACTACCGCCACCCTTGCACCGGGCAACTTCATACTCACCGGCTGGCAGGGCAGCGATGGCGCTATTGTCACCAAGACCACCGGCGCCTACGACAACGCCAATGCCGGCAGCGGCAAGCTGGTCACGGTGAATCTGGGCAATGGCGATTATAGCGCCACCGGTAGCACCAATCTGGCCAACTACATCCTGCCCGTCAGTATCAGCGGCACTGTGGGGGTGATCGAGAAGGCTCTACTTACCGTCACCGCCAATAACGCCAACAAAACCTACAACGGTCAGGCCTATAGCGGCGGCAACGGCGTCAGCTACAGCGGTTTCGTCAGCAGCGAAACCAGCGCCGTTCTTGCGGGCACGCTGATTTACGGCGGCAGCAGCCAGGGGGCGGTCAATGCGGGAAGCTATGCCATCACTCCAAGTGGTCTGACCAGCGGCAACTATGAACTTACCTTCTTAAGCGGCACGCTGGTTATAGCGTCAGCACTCGAGCGGCCGGTACAACCGCCGCTTCCGACGCCGCCTGCCGTTACCGTGCAAGCTGCGGCAACAGCAGGGATTGTCCCGCCTCCTCCGGCAGTTACTGCCGGCACCAGCGTTGCGCAATCATCCGGAATAACCGTGGTGCTGGTTACGCCGTCGGACGCCCGGCATGGCCAAAATCTGATTGCGGTGTCTGTACCGGACCGTCTGACACGCCCCGGGGCATCCTTCGTTTTTTCGCTGCCTGACCAGATAACCTCAGGCATCGTTTCATCCGGCGGCGCAGAAGCCGTCACACTGGCTGGCGGTGGTGCATTGCCGGGCTGGCTTCAGTACGATCGGAAAAGCAAGAGTTTTGCGGCGTCGGACCTGCCGCCGGGCGGATTGCCGGTTGCGGTGCTGATAACGGTGGGCGGTCGGAGCTGGACAATGGAGATAACGGGACGGCCGGACAAATGAGAGAACAGTGCTGCTGAAGATTTTTGCAGGCGCTGATCTGCGGCCCCATTTCGTGGTGTTACATCTCGTTACAGCTTGTGACACTTCGTCGGTTTACATTTGCTCGCGTGGTTTCTATTGTTCAGTCAGGGAATCAGGCACTGCGCACGGGTACGACAGGCGACCGTCGCGAAGAGTGC
Source organism: Trichlorobacter ammonificans (assembly GCF_933509905.1). Lineage (GTDB taxonomy): Bacteria > Desulfobacterota > Desulfuromonadia > Geobacterales > Pseudopelobacteraceae > Trichlorobacter > Trichlorobacter ammonificans. The sequence continues at coordinate 55,583 of NZ_OW150024.1, forward strand.
CGGAAAGGAGCGCCCGATGGCTGCTCGGACATCTCACGTACAGGATGATCTGACGGTGAATAGTGGAACAAACGGTACGTACACCTTCATGGTCACAACGTTTACGGTCCCCGGCGCGGCCGACGGCGCTGCCGGTCGGGCGAGCCTGCTCGAGCCCTACGACGACCTGGTGGCGCCGATCAGCGGCACCTACGGCGGCGCCGAGCTGGACTGCCGCGCGGGGCGCACGGTTTCCTGCTTCAAGCATGCCCGGGATGCAGTACAGGCCGCCGTGGAGTTGCAGACGGCGGTTGACGAGATGAATCTTTCGGGCGACGCCGCGGTGCCGGTGTTGGCCCGCATCGCCCTCCACACGGGGCAGGGATTCGTTGATCCCTTCGAACAGCAGTGGGAAGGGGTTGCCGGTGCGCTGCGCTGCACCTCCCTTGCCCGTGGCGGCGAGGTGGTGCTGACGGACGTGACCCTGGAGAGCCTCGAAGAGCGTGACGGGCTTTACTGTTTGGACAGCGGTACCGTCACCGCCGGCCACCCGGAGGAGCGCACCTATACGGTGCACCGCATGCTCTGGAATCCCGGTGAGCGGGAGGTTGCCCTGACGGCCACCCCCCGTGTCGACGGGGAGAACACCGGCAGTACGCTGCCGGTGCTGGGCAGAAGCATGATGATCGCCCTGCCGCTGGTGGCCATGCTCTACCTGGTGTTCAGCCTGGCGGAGAATGGACGGCTGTTCAGCGAGGAAGGGCGACAGCGCACCATTCACCAGCGGGTGGACCAGGCGGCCGACCACCTCAGCCGGTAGCCGGGCAGCTCTATGAAAAACGGCATGACCTGGCTACTGCTGAAGCTCCGGCTTCAACGGTCCGGCGGTGGCACAACCGATCCCGACCCCCTGCTGGACCGCCACACCATCGCCAGCCTGACCGTCATCGCAAGCGCCCTGTTGCTCTATTGCTACTACGCGCTGGCCGGTATTCACCTCTCCCTGGAAAAACAGTACCTGGTGGGCTGGGGCTGCGTGCTGCTGCTGGTCCTCTGTGGCAGGATCGAGCGATTCAAGCGGCCGCCGCTGCGGATCGTCTTCATCCTGCTGTCGACGTTCGTGGCTATCCGCTACATGATCTGGCGCACCAGCGAAACCCTGGTGTACGACGGTGTGCTCAACTTCATCGGCATGGCGCTGCTCTACCTGGCCGAACTGTACGCCCTGACCCTGCACCTGCTGGGGGTTTTCGCCAACATCTGGCCCCTTGAAACCAAGATCATCCCCCTTCCCGAGGACACCACCCGTTATCCGTCGGTGGACATCTTCATCCCCACCTACAATGAAGATCCCGAGATGGTGAAGGTCACCGCCACCGCGGCGCTGAACATCGATTATCCCCGGGAGTTGCTGCATATCCATATTCTGGACGACGGCGCCACCGTGGATAAGCGTAACGATCCTCAGAACGGGGCGGGGGCCTGGGAGCGGTATTACACTCTGAAGCGGGTCGCCCGCGAGCTGGGGGTCAACTACCTGACCCGCCGCCGCAACAGCAAGGCCAAAGCCGGCAACCTCAATCACGCCCTGGCCCACACCGGCGCCGACTTGGTGCTGGTGCTGGATTGCGACCATGTTCCCACCCGGGACATCCTGAAGAATACGGTGGGCTGGTTTCTGAAGGATGACAGGCTGGCGTTCGTGCAGACCCCCCACTTTTTCATCAACCCCAACCCGATCGAGAAGAACATCGATATCCTCAAGGATGCTCCCAGCGAAAACGAGATGTTCTACCGGGCCTGCCATCCCGGTCTCAACTTCTGGAACGCCAGTTTTTTCTGCGGCTCGGCGGCGATTCTGCGGCGGCGCTACCTGCTGGAGGTAGGGGGGGTCGCCGGTGAGACCATTACCGAGGACTGCGAGACCGCCCTGGCCCTGCACCAGCGCGGCTACAACAGCGTCTTCATTCCCCGGCCCATGGTGTGCGGGCTGTCGCCGGAAACTTTTGACGACTTCATCCTGCAGCGCAGCCGTTGGGCCCAGGGGATGACCCAGATGATGGTGCTGAACAATCCGCTCTTTGCCCGGGGACTCAAGTTCTACCAGCGGATCTGCTACTTCAACAACGGGCTCTTCTGGCTGTTCGGAGTCTCCCGCTTCATTTTCATCGTGGCGCCGGCGGCTTTCCTGCTGCTGAACATGCATGTCTATTTCGCATCCCTGGGCCAGGTGGCGGCCTTCGCCCTGCCCCACCTGTTCGCTTCGGTCATCCTGGCCGACTTCCTGTACGGCAAGTACCGCTGGCCGTTTCTGTCCGAGCTGTACGAGAGCATCCAGTCGGTATTCCTGATGCCGGTGGTCTTTTCGGTCTTTCTCAATCCCCGCAAGCCCTCCTTCAAGGTGACCCCCAAGGGGAAGAACCTGGAGAACGATTTCCTGAGCGGACTTTCCGTGCCGTTTTTTCTGATGTGCTCCATCCTGCTGCTGGCGGTGCCGGTCGGCGTGCTCAAGTGGTTCGAGTATCCGCTGCACCGCGACGTCATTGCCCTGACGTTGCTCTGGTCACTCTACAATATCGGTCTCGCCATGGCCGCCTTCGGCGCCTTTTACGAGAAGCGGCAGATTCGCAAGAGCCATCGGCTCTGGGCCACGGGAAACGTGCTGGTTGTCTTTCCGGGCTCTGCAGCGCGGGTGGAGGCGGCGGTGCAGGACATTTCCATGTCGGGCCTGGGTATTCTTCTCCCGGCGTCCGCCGCGCCGCGGTCCGGGGAGCAGATCCGTATCGAGTCGCGGGACAGCATGGGCAGAAAACACGGTGTCAACGCGGTAATCCAGCGAATCGTGCCGCGGGATGAGGGATATTTCTGCGGCACCGAGTTCCTGGCGACCGATGCGGCGGAACGGGCCGAGGTGGTCCGCTTTGTCTACACCGACAGTCAGCGCTGGGTCGATTACTGGTCGAGGCCTATCCCCACGGCCAGTCCGTTGCGGATGCTGGTCTTTGTGAGCGCCATGGCGCTGAAGGGAATCAGGATCAGCCTGGTGGCCTGCAGCCAGCTGGTGCTCGTCCCCGTGCGCGACACGCTGCGCAACCTGGGGACGCGACTGTTCTCGCGGCTGCTTCCCGACGGACCATGAGCGGACGCAAGCGTCTGCTGACCAAGTGCGATATCGACGGCATGGCTTGCGGTATCCTGCTCAAGGAACGGGGGCTGGTGGAGGAGGTGCGCTTCTGCCAGGCGTGGGAAATCGACAACGGCAGCATGGCGATCGGCGACAGCGATATTACCGCCGGCCTCCCCTGCCGGCCGCAGGCCTGGCTGGCCTTTGACCATTACCAGGATGCCGCCTCGGTGCGGACGGAACGGATAATCGTGGACACGACCCGGCGATCCACCGCCCGGGTGATCCATGACTATTTCGGTGCATCGGCGTTCGGAGCCGTGCCCGGCGAGCTGTTGCGGGCGGTGGACCGGGTGGTCAGCGCCGAGGTGACCCTGGACGACATCCTTTACCCTTCCGGCTGGGTACTGCTTTCACACCTGATTGACCACCGCACCGGCCTGGAGCGCTACCGGCGTTTCGGCATGGACACCGCCGCACTGATTGGGCTGCTGACGGACTGGTGCCGGCAGTACACCATCTGGGAAGTTTTGAGCCTGCCGGCGCTGGAGGAGCGCAACGCCTGCTATTTCGCCTGCGCCGAGGCGTACAAGGCACAGATACTGCGTTGCGCCTCGGTGCACCGCAACCTGGTGGTGGTGGATCTGCGTGACGAGGAGACCATCTATCCGGGCAACCGCTTCATGATCTACGCGCTGTTCCCCGAATGCAACGTGTCGCTGCAGATCACGCGGACAACGGCGGGGGTAGCGTTCCAGGCCGGTAAATCGTTCCTGGACCGTTCCTTTGCCGAGGACATCGGCAGGCTGATGCGGCGCTACGGCGGTGGCGGGCACGCGAACGCCGGCAGGTGCGACATGCCGGAAGAGCGGGCGGACGAGGTGGCCCGCGGCCTGACCGGAGCGCTGCGGTACGGCAGCCTGAAGAACCTGCTGCTGGGCTATTACAACTACTACTACCCATGACCTGAGAGGCCATGCATCATGACTATTCGTGGAGTACTACTGCAGGTCTGCATTCTGGCGGCGCTTGCCGGCATGATCATCCCGGGAGGAGCCGCCGCCGAGACGGTGCGCATTCCCCTGCACCAGCTGGCTCCGGCCCGTTCCGTTGACCTGAAGTGCATCAGCGCCGAACATATCCTGCAGATCCCCATACCGGCCCGCTGGGAGGTGAAGCGGGCGGTGCTCTCCTTTGAGTACGTCAACTCCACCGGTCTGCTGGCCGGTGCGTCACGGATGGCGGTCAGGCTCAACCGCACGCCGGTGGCGCAGATCAGCCTCAACCCCCAGGCGCCCGAAGGGGCGGTGAAACTGGTCATCCCCGGCACCAGTTTCAAGGCCGGCTACAACGACCTGGCCTTTGCCGTTGCCCAGCACTATACCATGGACTGCGAGCAGCCCTGCGCCCCCGACCTCTGGACCACGCTCAAGCTGGACCAGGCGGTGCTGGAGGTCGAGTTCGCCCTCAAGCCGGTGCCGCTCAAACTGTCCTCGGTGGGGGAGTATCTCTTTGATCCGCGCATTTCTCCCGCCGGGGCGGTCAACCTGGTGCTGGAAAACCGCCAGGCCGACCTGGTTTCCGTTGCCGGCCTGGTAACCTCCGGTATTGCCCGGCGTTTCGACTACCGCAGCGTGCGCTTTTCCACCGCCGACGAGCTGCAGCCCGGGCGTGACAACGTTATCGTCGGCAGCAGGAAGTTCGTCGAGGCGTACCTGGCGGCGCGGGGGGTGACCCCGCCGAAGATTGACGGTCCCTTCCTCAAGCTGCTGCATCTGCCGCTGCCGGGGGCAGGCGCCGGTACGGTGGACCCGACCCGCGGCCTGCTGGTGGTTTCGGGCGCCACCATCAACCAGCTGCGGCTGGCGGCAGCAACCCTGGCCATCATCTCCCCCTCCTTCCCCAACAGCGATGAATTGACCGCCACGGAGTTCAAGCTGGCGGACATCCCGATGCACGGCGGCAAGCTGACCGTCACCTACGACAAGAAGTACACCTTCAAGGATATGAACTTCTCCACCGTGACCTTGAAGGGGTTCAATGCCAATGCCCGGGAGATCGCCTTCCGTCTGCCGGCGGATGTGCTGATCAAACCCAACCTGTACGTGGATCTGTCCCTGCACTACGCCTACGGCGCCGCCCTGGGGCCCGGTTCGGTCATCAACATCCTGCTCAACGGCAAGCATGTCCGGGCCATTCCCCTGGACAACGTCAAGGGCGACCTGATCGAGGGGTACAAGCTGCGTATTCCCACCTACCTGTTCAGGCCGGGGGACAACTACCTGCGCATCGATACGGCCATGATCCCGCAGAACAACAAGAGCTGCGAGAACATGCTGATCGAGAACCTGTTCGTAACCATCTTCGAGAACTCCACCCTGGTCTTTCCGCAGTTGCCCCATTTTGCCGAACTGCCCAACCTGGAGCTGTTCATGCTCAACGGGTTTCCCTTCACCCGCTGGCCCGACGGCAAGGGCTCACTTTTCTACCTGACCGGCAACGATCCGGCCACCGTCAACGCCGCCCTGAATCTGGCCGGGATGATCAGTCAGAAAAACGGGTATCCCCTGTTCGGGGCACAGTACACCTATACGGACCCGAAGCGGTTCGACGGCGAGCTGATCATTGTCGGTGCCCTTGCCGCCGTGCCCGAAACCTACCGGCAGCAGGCACCGCTGAAGCTGGCCGCCGAGAGCACGGTCCCCTACTCCTTTACCCGCAACTGGAGCAGCGAGGATACGGTGGCGGTGAGCCGGCAGATCAGTACCCTCAAGCCGGGTATGGGGGCGTTGATGGAGTTTCTCTCCCCCTACAGCGAAGGGCGTACCGTGGTGTTGATGACCGCGGCAACGCCGAACGACCTGGAGGCGATGAGCGCGGCCCTGACCGAGTCGTCGGTGCAGGCGGCCAGCAAGGGGGATCTGGCCCTGGTGGAGCTGGAGGCACCCGACTTCAGGACCACTGCCCTGCTGGTGGGGAAAAAGTACATTGCCGGACGCTCAGGAGAGGTTTCCGCCATCAAACGCTACCTCTACTACTACCCCTGGCTCTACTACCTGGCCATGGCGCTGGTGATCGTTGCCATGAGCCTGCTGTTGTTCCACCTGCTCAAGCGCTACCGCAAACGGAGGCTCAAAGGTGCGTCTGCCGCGTCTGATAGCTGAGGGACTTGTCGCCCTGGTGCTGTTGCTGGCGACCGCGCCGGCCCATGGCGGGGACCATGACGCCGCCCCGGCTGCCGCCCTCTGGCAGGCGTACAAGCATGCCTTTCTCCAGCAGGATGGGCGGGTGATCGACCGGCAGCAGAACGGGATCAGCCACTCTGAAAGCCAGGGGTATGGCCTGCTGCTGGCCCTGCGGTATGACGACCGCCCGGCCTTTGCGGCCATGGCGCGCTGGACGGAGGACAACCTGCGGATGCGCAGGGACGGCCTGCTGTCCTGGTCCTGGGGCAAGCGGGTCACCGGCCAGTGGGGGGTCATCGACTGCAACAACGCCACCGACGGCGACCTGCTGGTGGCCTACGCCCTGCTCCGGGGGGGCGAGCGGTGGCAGGCGCCGGAGTACCGGCGGATGGGGCTCGCGCTGGTGCGGGCGATCCGGGAGCATCTGGCGGTGACCCACCGGGAGCGCACCTACCTGCTGCCCGCCTATTACGGATTTCAGCAGGAGGGGGTGTTGGTGCTCAACCCTTCCTACCAGGTTTTTGCCGCCTACCGTCTCTTTGCCCGGGTCGACGACCGGAGCTTCTGGGAACGGGTGCACCGGGACAGCCTGCCGCTGGTGCAGGCGACCCGGTCCGGCCGGATGAAGCTGCCCGCCGACTGGGTGGCTCTCGATGCCAACGGCGTGGCTCCCTGGAAGGAGCGGCCCCCGCTCTTCGGGTACGAAGCGATCCGGGTGCTGCTCTACCTGGCCTGGGAGCCACAGCCGCGCTTTCCCGAGGGGCTGCAGGAACTGCTGCGGCTCTACCAGCGCACCGGGAGACTGCCGGCCAGCGTTGATCTGAAAACAGGGACCTTTTCCCGTGAGGAGGCATCGGCCGGCTTCTACGGGGTCTACGCCCTGGCGGCGGAAAAGTCGGGCAACGGTCCCCTTGCCGCACAGCTCCGGGCCCGGGCCCTTGAAAAAGCTGCCGCGGAAAAGGACCGTTACTACTCCATGAGCCTGCTGTTACTGGCACTGTGCCCCCCCGAACCATGAAGAGGGCGATCCGCCTCCTGCGCTCGTCCCGACTGCTGCTGACACTGCTCTTCGCGGCAACGGCCACCCAGGCCGGAGCCGCCGACTTCAGCATCCAGGCGGGAGCCTTCGCCGACCGACGTAATGCCGACAGCTTGGTAACGGCACTGCAACGGGCTAAGCACCAGGCTGGCTATTCCTGCAACGGAAACGGTCTGTACGTTGTCCATACGGGGCGGTACGACAGCCGGGACTCGGCGCGGCGAGAAGCGCAGCTCCTGGTGGCCGCACGGCTGATCGAAGGGTATCTGGTGGTGCCGTTTGCCGGTGTGTCCGCCGGTGAGTCCTGCGGGATGCGGCCACGGACGTCAAATGCGGCGTCTTTGGTCAACCGCTCTCCGGTTCCCGAGGGGGGGCGGAAACCTTTAATCAGGGGTATTAACGGCACGACCGCGGCGGCCGGCCGGACGCGGCAGGTCGTGTCCCAGCAGCCACAACGTGTTGCTGAAATGTCCGCCAGAGCGCCGGAGAACACTACGCTGCACCGTGTCAGTCCGGTGCAGATAGCCCACGGAAGCGGCGGTGAGACGGTGCAGGTAATGACCCAGTCCCCGGGGATCATCGAGCAGCGGGAACATGGCGGCAGAATCGTGCCAGCCCAGGCCGAGCCACAGACCCAGCTGTCGACAGCCTCGCAAGCGGGTGGAGGACCGCTTGTCGCTGCCTGGGAACAGTACCGTGCCGGTGCGGTGACGGCTGCAGCAGCTCTGTTCCGGCAATCGATCCAGCAGCCGGAGCTTGCCGATGAGGCTTCCTTCGGTCTGGCCCTCTGTCATCGTGCCGACAAGGAGAGCAGCAAGGCCCAAGCACTGCTGGAAGGGCTGGTGAAGAAGCATTTCCGCCTTCGCGAAACGGTGCCGGCGCTCCTGGGCATACTGCTTGAACGGCAGGAGATGCGCAAAGCCGCCGACTACCTCGCCCTGCTTGGGGGGCGGGAGCGGGCGGTCTGGCAGGCCCGCATTGAGCAGGAGGTGTTCATCCAGGAGTTCCGGCAGCTTCAGGCGGCGCTGGAGCCGACGGCCGCGCTTGCCTTTGTGAACCGGCATGATGCTTTCTTGCAGCAGTGCCGAATGGCCGATCAGTTTAACCGCGTTGCCGGTTATCTGGCGCAGCGGGAGCAACGGGCGGAAGCGGCGGCAATCTATCGCCGGCTGCTTGCCTGCAGCGATGACGAGGGGATGCGGTTGGGGATGCTCTACTCCCTCAAGCCGCTGGTACCGGCCGATGAGCTGCTGGCCCTGGCAGAGCGGCAGCAGCACGTTGCGGGAGTATCGGCGACGCAACGCGGCAAGCTTGTGACATTCCGGCTGGAACTGCTGCAGGAACGCCTCACGGCGGAGCCGGAGCAGGCGGAGCGACATGCCCGGGCCATTCTCGCCCTGCAGCCTGAGCACCGGGGAGCCCTGGCGGCGCTTGGGTGGTGGCACTTTAAGGGAGAACGCTACAAGGAGGCCTATGACTGCTTCAGCCGCCTGAGCCGCCTGCCGGGACGGCATAGCGAGCACCTGGAGGGAATGATCCTCTCGTTGGTGAAGCTGGAGCAGTTCGACGAGGCCTTGACCGTGGCGCGGCTGAACAGCGCAGACCGCAGAATCGCCTCCCTGGCGGAGGAGGTGCAGCTCCAGCTGCTCTGGAACCGGTTGGCCGCACAGCCGCCGGACTCGCCGGAAATCGAGGCGCTGGTCAATGCCATTCTGCAGATCCGGCCGGACAATGAGAATGTCCGGGTGGTACGTGCCTGGTGGCACTACAACCGGCAGGAGTTCGAGCAGGCGTACCGGGAGTTCAGCGACCTGCTGGCGCGCAATCCCCTCGGGGATGGTTACGCCTACGGCCTGGTGCGTACCCTTGCCAAATTGGGGCGTTATGACGAGGCGGTCGCCGCTGCCGCTGCCAACCGGCAGCACGACCAGCGTCTGACCGCCCTGGAAACCGAGATCCGCCGCGAATGGGCGCAGCGTGCCTATGAGCAGCAGCGGTATCGGGAGGCGGAACTTCAGTTTGCCAAGGTAGTGGAGGCGGACCCCGACGATGAGGAGTCAAAGATACTGCTTGATTCCAGCAGATACCGGCAGACCCTGCTGGCAAAGCTGGTATCGCCCCTGGCGGGATTGCCCGGCCATAGCTGGGGCTCGGTCTACCACGATCTGCAGGGGCCGGCCGGAACCGGCGGCTCGTTCCTGCTCAACCAGGGGATTGACTGGGTACGGCTGCCCGGGGACGTGGTGCTGCGCACCTACGGCGAGGTCTGGTACCGCGCTCGCAGCAAGGAACCGCGCTATCACGATCTGGTCGGGCAGGCCGCCGGGATCGAACTGCGCAAGGAGATGTTCCGGCTGGGGGCGGAGTACGCCGCCGAGCAGTACACCCGGCAGGACAAGCACAACAGCGGGGCAGTGCTGTTCCTCTCCTGGTACCGGGATTGGTACCGTTACCTGTACGACCGCAGCGACGATGCCGGCTGGTTCAACCCCCAGTCCCTCTCCGGCTCCACCTATGGCCGGATTTCCCAGGACCTTGGCGGCAATACCGGCACCACCGCCACCGGCAGCGTCAGCCAGGGGATCGACTGGCTCACCCTGCCGGGTGCCACGCTGCTCAGCTCTTTTCTGGAGTACCGCTTCAGTTTCAGGAGCGGTGACAATTACTACTACAACGAACACGGTCCGGTGGTGGGAACGGAACTGCAGAAAGCACCGTTCAGGGCCGGCATTGAGTACTACTGGCAGCACGAGACCGAGCGGCAGCGTCATAACCAGCGCGCCACCGTCTACCTGAAGTGGTACTACGACTGGAACCTGAAACCGAACAAGTGAGAAGGGGGAGCCGGCGCGTGAAACAGCTCGCGGGAACCATCGGTCGGCATATCGACGCAACGGATCAGATCATGCTTTGGAATGTGTACTTCCTGATCAAGATCTGCCTGTACGCGATCGACGCCATCAACCTGAATGTCGGGACGAATCTGCTGCTGTTCCTGGCCATCCTGCTGCCGTTACCCCGGCGGGGGTGGTGGCGGAGCTGCCGCACCACGGCTCTGGCCGTTGCGGCAGTACTGGTGCTCTGGCATGAATCATGGCTGCCGTCGCCGGGTGACACGTATCGTTTGCTCGCGGACCACGGCCTGCCGTCGGTTGCGTATATGGGATCTTTCATGAAGGGAGCGGTCAGTATGTCGGTGGTGTGTTCTTTCGGAGTGGTGGTGGTGGTGAGTTATCTGTTGCGTTCCTTTAAGCGGGTGTCGATTGTCGCCATGGCGGCGGTGATCACCGTGTCCCCCCTCTTGAAGGGGTTCGGCGATCCCGCCCGTCCCGGTGGTGTGATCCAGGTTGAGGAAGCGGAGGCGGCGGAGAAGGACCCGGCGAAATACCTGGAGTCGTTTTACGCCCGCGAGTCGGAGCGGATGATCGTCTTCAAGCAGCCGCAGGCCGGCAGCGTCCCCTTCGATGTGGTGGTGCTGCATCTCTGCTCGCTCTCCTGGGACGACCTGGAGCAGATCGGCATGTCGCCGGAGAGTCCGTTCTTCCGGGAGTTCGACTACCTGTTCACCAATTTCAACTCCGCCACCGGCTACAGCGGTCCGGCGGTGATGCGGCTTTTGCAGGCCAATGGCGGTCAACGCAGCCACGGCGACGTGCACGGCAGCGCCACCCCCAAGGAGTACTTTCTGTTCGAGAGCCTGGCTTCGCTGGGCTATGAGCGTTACATCGCCATGGATCATGACGGAAAATACGGCAACTACAACAGCGCGTTGAAGAAGAACGGCCTGAACGGCGCCCGGTTGATCAACCACGACTCGCTCTCCTCGGCGGCGGTGTTCTTCGACGGCAAGACCCCCCTCTACAGCGACCAGGCCATGTTCAGGAAATGGCTGGATGTGCGCAACGGTTCAAAGGCGGAGCGGGCGGCACTGTACTTCAATTCCGTGCTGATGCATGCGGGCACCCACTGGGTCGGCGAGAAGAAATGGGCCGGCCGTGACCCGCGGGACCAGTACAAGGATGTGGCTTCGGTGGTACAGAAGGACATTGTCAGGATGATCGACCTGCTCAAGGCGTCCAAACGCAACACCGTGCTGGTGCTGGTTTCCGAGCATGGCCGGGCCCTGACCGGCAGCCCCTTCCAGCCCCCCGACATGCGGGACGTTCCCCTGCCCAAGATCACGAAGGTGCCGATGGCGGTCAAGCTGATCGGGCCCAAGTTCAACGGTGCCCGGGTCAATCAGACGGTGGTGAGCAAGCCCACCAGCTATTTTGCCATCTCCTGGCTGCTGGCGCGCTTCATGGAGCGCAGTCCCTTCGGCCCCACGGCGGAAACACCCCAGGAGCTGGCGGGCCGCATTCCCCGGACCGATTTCGTGGCTGAGAACGACAGCGGCAAGGTCGTTGAGATAGCGGGTGTCTACCACTACCTCGGCAAAACCAAGCGTTGGGTGCAGCTGACGCCGGCCCAGTTGAAGTGACCTCGCACCTGATCGTCAATACCCAGGCGGGGGGCTACCGCCCCGAGTTGATCCTCCGCCTGGGGCGCGAACTGGCGGATGCGGGGCACAGTCCCCGTCTGCACCTGGTCAGTACCCTTGCTGAGGCACGGGAAACCGCCGCCGCCATCCAGGCAACGGAGCCGCATCCCTACCTGCTGGTGGCGGCAGGGGACGGCACCATCAACGCCGTCCTGAACGGGCTTGTGCCGGGCAGGGCGACGCTGGCGGTCATACCCGTCGGCACCGCCAATGTGCTGGCCCTTGAACTGGGCATCCGTTCCGTCGACGAGGCGCTGCAGCGGATTCGCAGCGGCAACCGGCGTCCCTTGGCGGTAGGGGTTGTCACAAGCGGCGGCAGCCGGCGCTATTTCAGCCTGATGGCCGGTATCGGCTGTGATGGTGCGGTGGTGGCGGCAGTCAACTGGCGGGAAAAACAGGTGCTCAAGAAGGGGGCCTACCTGCTGGCGGCAATGCGTACGCTCAGGGGGTGGGATCGCGGGACCATGACCGTGACCGTGGGGCAGGAACGGATGACCTGCCATTCCGTCATCGTCAGCAACGCCGCACGCTATGGCGGCGACCTGCTGCTGGCGCCGGGGCAGGACGTGGCGGTGCCGACCCTCAGCGTCGTCTGTATCTGCAGCAACCGGCGCAGGACCTACCTGCGCCTTGCTCTGCGTTTTCTGCTGGGCTTCGGTCTCTCCGGCCCCGATGTCCGCCGCCGGTTCGGACGGGAGCTGTCCATTGAGGGCACGAAGCCGATACAGGTGGATGGCGACGCCATCGGCTGCGCCCCCGCCCGGATCGGCGTCATCGAGCGTTTCGCCCAGATCATCCGTTAGCGGTCGTTACGGCTCCATCATCTCCGCCACCAGATCGTAATCGGAGGAGTCGGTGATGCGGCAGGGGACGATATCCCCCACGTTGGCCTGGCCGGCGGTGATGTAGACCTGACCGTCGATATCCGGTGCCTGGCGGCTGGTACGTCCCTTCAGCAGCAGCTCGGTCTCTTCGCTGTAGCCTTCCACGATCACCTGTTCCACCGTCCCCACCAGTGCCCGGTTGCTGCGGAAGGAGACCCTACCCTGGGCTTTCATCAGCTTGCGGTGCCGCTCCCGCTTGACCCGCTCCGACACTTGGTCCGGCATCTCCGCCGCCGGCGTTCCTTCTTCCTTGGAATAGCAGAAGACCCCCAGACGGTCGAAACGGGACTGTTCCACAAAGCGGAGCAGTTCGGTGAAGTCCTCCATGGTTTCGCCGGGAAAGCCGACGATCAGCGACGTGCGCAGGGTAATTCCCGGAATCTCGCTGCGCAGGCGGGCGATCAGGGTACGGATCTGCTCCTCGGTGCTGCGGCGGTTCATCCGTTGCAGCACCGGGGTGCTGATGTGCTGGATCGGGATATCCAGGTACTTGCAGAGCTTGGGCTCGGTTTTCAGCAGTTCGATCAGCTCGTCGTCGATGCCGTCCGGGTAGGCGTAGAGCACCCGGATCCAGCGCAGCTCCTCGATGGTGGCCAGGGCGCGGATCAGGCCGGACAGGCTGCTGTTGTCGGTCAGGTCGGTGCCGTACTTGGTGGTGTCCTGGGAAACTAGGATCAGTTCCCGGACCCCGCCGGCCACCAGGCGCCGCGCTTCAGCCAGCAGGGCCTCCTGGGGACGTGAGCGGTAGGCGCCGCGGATGCTTGGGATAGCGCAGTAGGTGCAGCAGTTGGAGCAGCCCTCGCCGATCTTCAGGTAGGCGTACCAGCCGGGGGAGGAGTTGAGCCGCGGCAGGGTCTCGTCGAAGATGTAGTTGGGGTCACCCACGTACTTGATCTGTCCTGCGGCCTCCGCCTTTTCCGCCAGGATTTCCGCCACCCGGGGGTAGTCGCCGGTGCCGATGAAGATATCCACCTCCGGCAGCTCTGCCGCCAGTTCCTCCTGGTAGCGCTGGGGAAGGCAGCCGGCCACGATCAGGGTGTGGCAGCGGCCGTCATGCTTGCGGTCCGCCAGGTCCAGGATCGCCTCCACGCTCTCCTCCCGGGCCTCCTTGATGAAGGAACAGGTGTTGACGATGATGATGTCCGCATCCTTTTCCTCGGTGGTGATCTCGTATCCCTGGTTGGCCAGGACCCCCAGCATCACTTCCGCATCCACCAGGTTCTTGGGGCAGCCCAGGCTGACCATGCTGACTTTCTGCTTTTCCACGTTGCTCACCGAACACCTCGTACGTTTGAACTGTCCGATGTTCTTACCTGAATCAACGCGCAGCGGCAAGGGATTTGTCCGGGGAGCGGCCCGTGGAAACACTTGACGACGCCGGAAAAATGGTCGAGCCTGTGGAGCAGAGGTCAAAACGAGGTGGTGCTGCATGCATGGTGAATTTTCTGATATGCCGCCGCTGCTGGTGCTGGCGGCGGTTCCGGCGGAACTTGCGCTGTTGACCGGTTCCCTTGCGGATCGGCAGGAGCCGCTCCATCCGGCTTGGCCGGCTGCTGTGGGGCGGCTGGGGGGACAGCGCCTGGTCTGCTGTGCCGCCGGGCCGGGCACGGCCAACGCCGCCGGTGCGACAGCGGCCCTGATCGAACGGTACCGGCCCTCACGGGTGCTGATACTCGGCTGTGGCGGCGCCTTTCCCGGCAGCGGTCTCGGGGTGGGGGACCTGGCGGTGGCCACGGAGGAGCTGTTTGCCGACCTCGGCGTCATGGCGCCGGAGGGGTGGCTGGATATGGCCGATCTGGGACTGCCGCTGGCCACGGTGGCGGGAGAACGCCACTACAACCGGATTCCCCTTGATGCCGCGCTGGCGGAGCAGGCGCTGTGCTGCGCCGGGCGGCAGGGGGTGCGGGCCGCGGGGGGGAGCTTCGCCACGGTGGCCGCCTGCAGCGGCACCACGGCGCGGGGGGAGGAACTGGCCCGGCGCTACGACGTCATCTGCGAGAACATGGAGGGGGCCGCCGTGGCGCTGGTCTGCCGGCGCTACGCCATCCCCTGCGTCGAAATCCGTGGCATCAGCAACCTGGTGGAGGATCGCACTCGTGCCAACTGGGATATCCCCGCCGCGGTGCAGGTGGCCCAGCGCGCCGCTCTCTCCCTGCTGGCAGAGCTCGCGCCATGAGCCACCTGCCGATCACTGCCGAGGAGGTCAAACGCCGGGGGTGGGATGAACTGGATATCATCTTCGTCTCCGGCGACGCCTACATCGACCACCCGGCCTTCGGCGTGCCGCTCCTGGCCCGCTGGCTTGAGGCCCACGGCTTCCGGGTGGGGATCATCCCCCAGCCGGACTGGCGCAGCAAGGAAGCGTTCATGGCGCTGGGGCGGCCGCGGCTCTTCTTCGCCGTGGCGGCCGGGGCCATGGATTCCCTGGTGGCCCACTACACCCCCCGCAAGAAGCTGCGCCACGACGACGCCTACACGCCGGGCAACCGCCACGGCGCCCGCCCCAACCGGGCCACCATCGTCTATACCGGCCGCCTCAAGGAGGCGTACCGGGATGTGCCGGTGGTGATCGGCGGGGTGGAGGCGTCGCTGCGTCGGCTGGCCCACTACGATTACTGGGACGACAAGGTGCGCCGCTCCATCCTGCTGGACGCCAAGGCCGACCTGCTCTGCTTCGGCATGGCGGAGCAGTCGCTGCTGGAGATCGCGACGCGGATGCGGGAGGGCGAGCAGCTTGCCGCCATCCGTGACGTGCGCGGCACCACCTTCGTGGGGCAGCATCTGCCGGAAACCGCCGTGGTCCTCCCCTCCTTCGAGCAGGTCAGTACCGACAAAACTGCCTTTGTCAGCGCCTTCCGCCAGATGGAGGCGGAACAGAACCCCTGGTGCGGCCGTCCCCTGGTCCAGGCCCACGGTGACCGGCAGGTGGTCTGCCTGCCGCCTCCCCTGCCCCTGGATATGGCTGCCATGGATGCCGTCTATCGCCTCCCCTTCACCCGGGAGCCGCACCCCTCCTACCGTGAGCTGATCCCGGCCTTCGAGCAGATCAAGCTCTCCATAACCACCCACCGGGGCTGTTTCGGCGGCTGCGCCTTCTGCGCCATTGCCGGGCACCAGGGGAAGTTCATCCAGTCCAGAAGCCAAACCTCCGTCCTGGAGGAGGTGGAGCGGCTGGCGCAGAAGCGCTGGTTCGCCGGTGCCCTGAGCGACCTGGGCGGCCCCACGGCCAACATGTACGGCCTCGGCTGCGGGGCAAAGGATGGCGGCCGGAACTGCCGCCGTCCCAGTTGCCTGCATCCGGCTCCCTGCCCCAACCTGAAGAGCGACGACAGCCACGCGGTGGCGATGCTGCAGGCCGTGGAGCGGCATCCCGCCATCAGGCACCTGACCATCTCCTCCGGCATCCGCCATGACCTTTTAGCCAAACAGGAGCGCTACTTCGCCGGACTGGTGGCCCGCTACACCGGCGGCCTGCTCAAGGTGGCGCCGGAGCACCTGGCGGAACGGGTGGTGCGGCTGATGCGCAAGCCGGACCGCAGCACCTTTGAACGGTTTCTCAAGCAGTTCCGGGAGGAGAGCCGGCGCCAGGGGAAACGGCAGGGGGTGGTCCCCTACCTGATCTCCGGTCACCCCGGCTGTACCCTGGAGGATATGGTCGTTCTGGCAGGGGAACTGAAACGGCTGGGGCTGAAGGTGGAGCAGGTGCAGGAGTTCACCCCCACACCGGCCACGGCGGCGGCCTGCATGTACCACACCGGCATCGACCCCGAGACCGGCGACACGGTCTTTGTGGCAAAGAGCGACCGGGAGAAGATCCTGCAGAAGGGGGTGCTGCTCTGGCACCTGCCGGAACAGCGACAGAAGGTGCGGCAGATGCTGCTGAAGGAGGGGCGGGGGGATCTGGTGAAGCGGCTGGAAAAGGGTTGTTGAAAAACGGTCATCTCGCCGCCGTCCTCGCCAGCCCACTCGTCGGCGTAGCGCTGCTACGCCTCCTCATGGACTGGCTGCGGGTGCGACGATCTGGCCATTTTTGAACAACCCGTTAGGATTCTGCCAAACGTCCTTGATAGCTGTTCCGATGCTTTATTTCGTTTATTACCGCGTACCACAGCTGGTTGTTCTTCAGCCCCCACTGCGGCGCCACCCGGATCTCCAGCGGCGAGGAGCCGTAGAGCCGCTGCACGCTGATCCGTGCCGGCAGCCGCTCCAGAAAATCGGCGGCAGTGGTCACGTACTGTGCCAGGGTCAGCGGCGTGAACTCCCCCCGGCGGTACATGGCGGCCAGTTCGGTCCCCTCCACGGCGTGCAACTGGTGCAGCTTCACCGACGTAATGCCGTCCAGTGACGCCAGCAGGTCGGCCCCTTTGACGAATTCTTCGGCCCGCTCATCGGGAAACCCGTGGATCAGGTGGGCGCAGATGTCGAACCCGCGCCCCGCGGCCCGTTGCACCGCACGCAGGAAATCCTCCAGCGAATGGCCCCGGTTGATCCGCTCTAAAATGGCATCGTCCGCCGACTGCAACCCCAGCTCCAGACAGACGTAGCGAGTGCGCGCCATCTCCGTGAGCAGCTCCAGGGCTCCGTCGGTGAGACAGTCGGGACGGGTTCCCACCGAGATCCCCAGCACATCGGGCAGGTCCAGGGCGCGGCGGTACAGGGCGGCCAGTTGTTCCACCGCGGCGTAGGTGTTGGTGTACTTCTGGAAGTAGACGATGAACTTTTCCGAGCCGAGCCGCCCACGGTGGTAGGCCATGCCGTGGCGCACCTGTTCTTCCAGCGGAATGTCGGCCAGGGTGTCCCGGGGGGAAAAGGAGACGTTGTTGCAGTAGATGCAGCCGCCGGTCCCCTTGCTGCCGTCGCGGTTGGGGCAGGTGAAACCGGCGTCCACGTTGACCTTGCTGACCCGGCAGCCGAAACGGTTGCGCAGGTACCAGCCGTAGGAGTTGATCCGCAGGTGGGGATGGATATCAGAATGTTCGCTTACGCTCATACAGAACCTATTGACAAGAGCACGCGGATTGTGCGGATCAGGCGGAGCTGCGCGGATAGCTTCATTATCGGGAAAGCCACGCAGCGCACTGGTGTTAATCCGCGAAAATCAGCATCTTCCGCGTCATCCGCGTGCCATTACTACTTTAGATCAGCCCCCGCCGGAACGCTTCCGCCGCTGCCGCCGGGTCCGGCGCCTCAAGAATGGCGCCGATGACCGCCACCCGGTGGCAGCCGGTGGCCGTTACGTGGTCCAGGTTGTCCAGGGTTACTCCTCCCAGGGCAAAGACCGGACCATGCAGGGTGGCACAGGCCCGGGCCAGCTCGGCGCACCCTTTGGGTTCGCCGAAGGCTGCCTTGGAAGGGGTGGGAAACACCGGGCCAAAGGTGACGAAGTCGGCCCCCTTGGCCAGGGCCGCGGCCGCCTCTCCCACGCCGTGGCTGGAGTAGCCGATCAGCAGGTCCGGCGCGATCCGCCGGGCCGCGGTCACCGGCAGGGAATTGATCCCCAGGTGTACGCCATCCGCCTCCACCGCCAGGGCCACGTCGATCCGGTCGTTGATCAGCAGCCGAGCGTCAAAACGGGCGGTCAGCTCCCGCAGTTCCCAGGCCAGGTCGTACAGCTCCGCCGGCGGCAGGTCCTTTTCCCGCAGCTGCACCGTCCGCACCCCGCCGGCCAGGGCCGCCGCCACCACCTCCGGAAGGGGGCGGTTGGCGGTCCGGTGGCGGTCGGTGATCAGGTAGAGGGAAAAATCAATCACGATCCAATGATATCAGTCAGCGGACTTGAAGCGGTGGCGTAGAGCTTCTTCGGAATCCGTCCCGCCTCATAGGCCAGCCGTCCCGCCTCCACCCCCAGCTTCATGGCCCGTGCCATGGCCACCGGGTCCTGCGCGCCGGCGATGGCGGTGTTCATCAGAATGCCGTCGCAGCCCAGCTCCATGGCCAGGGCGGCGTCGGAGGCGGTGCCGACGCCGGCATCCACGATCACCGGCACGCTGACCGCTTCCATGATGATCTTGAGGTTGTAGGGGTTGCGGATGCCGAGGCCGCTGCCGATGGGGGCTGCCAGCGGCATGACCGCGGCGCAGCCGAGCTGCTCCAGCTTCTTGCAGAGGATCACGTCGTCGCTGCAGTAGGGGAGCACGGTGAACCCTTCGGCCACCAGCACCTTGGCTGCCTTGAGCAGTTCCTCGTTGTCCGGGAACAGGGTCTTTTCGTCCCCCAGCACCTCCAGCTTGACCATGTCGGACAGGCCGGCCTCCCGGGCCAGGCGGCAGGTGCGGATGGCGTCCTCCGCCGTGTAGCAGGCGGCGGTGTTGGGCAGCAGGGTATACTTCTTGGGGTCGATGTAGTCCAGCATGCAGCCCTTGCCCATCTCGGCCAGATTGACCCGCCGCACCGCCACGGTGATGATCTCGGCGCCGGACGCCTCCAGGGCCGCCACCATCTGCTCGTTGCTGGCGTACTTGCCGGTGCCCACCATCAGCCGCGAATTGAACTCCTTGCCCGCAATCACAAACTTCTTGTTTGCCATG
The DNA here is from genome assembly GCF_933509905.1 of Trichlorobacter ammonificans. Taxonomy (GTDB): domain Bacteria; phylum Desulfobacterota; class Desulfuromonadia; order Geobacterales; family Pseudopelobacteraceae; genus Trichlorobacter; species Trichlorobacter ammonificans. Next base: position 74,861 of record NZ_OW150024.1, read on the forward strand.
GTTCTATCCTCCGCCCACGAAATGGACTATCTCGATTTTGTCGTTGTCCTGCAGGGTATGCTGATCATAGGCCGCCTTGGGGACGATCTCCAGGTTGACCTCCACCGCCACCCGCACCACCGGAATCTGCAGCTCGTCCAGCAGACTGCGTACCGTGGTCCCTTCCGCTGCACTCCTCGATTCACCGTTGACGATCAGTTGCATGAGACTACCTCCTGAAAACAAAAACGCCGCCCGGAAAAGGCGGCGATTCGTGTGCTCCACAATCGGCCGCTTCCCTCCGCCGGAATTACCCGGATCAGGTTCCAAGGGTCGCAGCCGTAAGGCTGCTCTCAGTCGAAACTCCCCTAGCGGTGTGTATGGTTCAACAGCAAAGAACGTGGGCTAAACCTAGAAGATTCCCCGAAGAATGTCAACGGGATTCTCCCCGGCGGGCCGGGCGCTCGCCTGTTTACAGTGCACGGCGGTGTATGGTAGAGAAACATGAATGTCAGACCATCTTCTCTCCCATCTCAACCCCCCCCAGAAACAGGCCGTGCTGCATGGCGAGGGGCCGCTTCTGATCCTGGCCGGGGCCGGCTCCGGCAAGACCCGGGTCATCACCCACCGGATCGTCCACCTGATCCGGGAGCGGGGGGTGCGCCCCCGCAGCATCCTGGCAGTCACCTTCACCAACAAGGCAGCCGGCGAAATGGCGGAACGGGTGCGCCATCTGCTGGGCAGCAACGACATTCCGCTGATCTCGACCTTCCACGCCGCCTGCGGCCGTATCCTGAGAAACGACGGTTACCACCTGGGCTACGACTCCTCCTTTGCCATCTACGACGACAAGGACAGCGAACGCTTGCTGAAAGAGATCGTGCGGGAGCTGAACCTGGACGAGAAACGCTTTCCCCCGGCACAACTGGGGGGGCGGATCGACGACTGCAAGAACCGGGGCCTGGCCCCGGAGGAGCTGCCCCTGGGGGACCTCTGGAACCGGCAGTTCGTGGAGATCTATGCCACCTACCAGGAGCGGCTGAAGCGGTGCAACGCCATGGATTTCGGCGATCTGCTGCTGCAGGCGGTGCGGCTCTTCGAGCAGCATCCGGCGGTGCTGGCCCAGTGGCAGGAGCGGTTCCAGTGGCTGCTGGTGGACGAGTACCAGGATACCAACCCGGTGCAGTACCGCCTGATCCGCCTGCTGGCCGGGGAGCGCAAGAACCTCTGCGTGGTGGGGGACGACGACCAGTCCATCTACTCCTGGCGGGGGGCGGATATCCGCAACATCCTGGAGTTCGAGAAGGATTTTCCCGAGGTCACCGTGATCCGGCTGGAGCAGAACTACCGCTCCACCCCCACCATCCTCAAGGCGGCCGGCAGCGTGGTGGCCCGCAACATGGGGCGCAAGGCCAAGACCCTCTGGACCGACAACCCGGACGGCGAGCCGATCCGCCACGAGCGGCTGGAGAACGACCGGGACGAGGCCCGCTTCGTGGCCCGGGAGATCCTGGGACTCCACCGGGGCGGCCTCCCCCTCACCGAGGCGGCGGTGTTCTACCGCACCAACGCCCAGTCCCGCCTGCTGGAAGAGGCGCTGGTGGCCGAGGGGCTTGCGTACCATATTGTCGGCGGGGTCCGGTTCTACGCCCGGATGGAGGTGCGGGATATCCTGGCCTACCTGCGGCTTCTGGAGAACCGCTCCGACGAGGTGGCGCTGAAGCGGATCATCAACGTGCCTGCCCGGGGGATCGGTAGCGCCACCATCGACCGGATCGCCGACCTGGCGCTGCGGGAGGGGATCGATTTCGACACCGCCCTGGGTCGTGCCGCCGAAGGGTCGCTTCTGGCAAGCGGCCCCACCGCGAAGGTGGCCGGGTTTGTTGGCTTGCTGGAGAGTTTCCGGCGCCGTTTGGCCACAACGCCGCTGCCGGAGCTGGTGCGGGCGGTGGTGGAGGAGTCGGGCTATGCCGAGCGGCTGCGCCAGAGCCGGGACGAGGAGGATGCCGAGCGGCTGGAGAACCTGGATCAGTTGCTGGCGGCGGTGGAGGAGTTCAGCGAGGGGAACCCGGAGGCCGGTCTGGCTGGTTTTCTGGAGCAGGTGGCGCTGGTGAGCGACCTGGAGCGGGGGGAAAAGGGGACGCCGTCGGTGACCCTGATGACCCTGCATGCCGCCAAAGGGCTGGAGTTCCGCGCCGTGTTCATGGTGGGGATGGAGGAGCGGCTCTTCCCCCATGTCCGTTCCCTGGACGACCCGGACGCCATGGAGGAGGAGCGGCGGCTCTGCTACGTGGGGATGACCAGGGCCCGGGAGCGGCTCTACCTGCTGAACGCCCGGCGGCGGCACCTGTTCGGCCAGGAACAGGTGAACCTGGTCTCCCGTTTTCTGCGGGAAATCCCGGGGGAGTTGCTCACCGGCAGCGGCGCTGTCCAGGAAGGCTGGAACCAGTCGTCCTGCCGCAGCGACAGCGCCTGGCGGGCACCGGAGCCGGTCGGTCACAATCTGGCCGCCGTTTCCTCGGCTTTGGAAGAGGTAGAAATGGTGCCGGAGCCGGCGGAGGAGTACGGGGACGGTGTCCATCTCGGCATGAAGGTCCGCCATCCCAAGTTCGGGCCCGGCACGGTGCGCAAGATCGAAGGGAGCGGCGACAGCCAGAAGGTGACGGTCTGGTTCAATAGTTGCGGTCCCAAAAAGCTGATGGTCCGCTTTGCCGGACTGGAGAGGGCCTGACATGATCAGCTACGAACTGGTGCTTGAAGCTGCCGACCGCCTGCGCAAGCGGGTGCTGCAGACCGAACTGATCGCTTCCCCCCACTTCAGCGAGCACCTGGGGGTGCCGGTGCTGCTCAAGTGCGAGAACCTGCAGAAGACCGGGGCCTTCAAGCTGCGCGGCGCCCTTAACTTCATGACCGCCCGCGACCGGGCCGGACTGGCCCGGGGGGTCACCGCCGCCTCAGCCGGCAACCATGCCCAGGGGGTGGCCTTCGGTGCCGACCTGCTGGGGATTCCGGCCCGCATCTTCATGCCGGAAACCACGCCCCCCCAGAAGGTGCAGGCCACCCGCGACCTGGGGGCCGAGGTGGTGCTGACCGGCGCCAATTTCGACGAATCCTACGACGCGGCCCTGGCCGACAGCGAGCAGAGCGGCACGGTCTTCATCCATCCCTTCGACGATCCCCTGGTGATCGCCGGCCAGGGGACCATTGGCCTGGAAATCCTGAAGAGCCTGCCGGATGTGGGGACCGTGGTGGTGCCGATCGGCGGCGGCGGACTGATCGCCGGTATCGCCACCGCCATCAAGGCCACGCACCCCCGGGTGCGGATCATCGGGGTGGAGACCGCCTCGGCCCCCTCCATGTACCAGGCGGTAAAGACGGGCAGGCGCTGCACCGTTTCCCTGGCCCAGACCATTGCCGACGGCATCGCGGTCAAGACCGCGGGGAAGGTGACCCTGCCGATCATCCGCGACCTGGTGGACGAGATCGTGCTGGTGCAGGAAGAGGAGATCGCCCTGGCCATCGTGGCGCTTTTGGAGAAGAGCAAGCTGCTGGTGGAGGGGGCCGGTGCCGTGACCCTGGCGGCCCTGCTGAACAACCGGGTGAGCGACCTGCAGGGGAAGACGGTCTGCCTGCTCTCCGGCGGCAACATCGACGTCCGCACCCTCTCGGTGGTGGTGGAGCGGGCCCTGCTGGCCGCCGGCCGCTACCTGAAGCTGCGCATCCAGCTTGAGGACCTGCCCGGCGCCCTGGCCCGCCTGGCCGGTGATATCGCCGCCTCCCAGGCCAATATCAACCTGATCAACCATGACCGCCGTTCCAAGGGGCTGGGGCTGGGGCGCACCGAGGTGCACCTGGTGCTGGAAACCAGGGGGCAGGAACATGCCGCCGCCGTGCTGGCCCAGCTGCGGGAGCGGGGGTACCGGTTGGAGGTGGAGTAAGCTCGCGAGCACCCCGGCACGCATGCCACCGGTTGTTCTGCACCGATTTTCCCGCACAGGCCCAAGCTGGCTGGCACGGTTTCTGCTGCTGCCCCGTGGCATGGGTGCCACTCCACGACGATACGACGCTCGGATGAGCGTACTGATCTGCTGCCCGGACCGCCTCTCCTTGCACCTGCTTGAACAGCAGGTGTATCAGGCCGGCCATCGGCCAATCTGCTGCATACACGCGGACAGAGTGCTGGAAACAGCCCGTGAGCAGCTTCCCGACAGCATTCTGGTCGTTCACGATCCGCCTGCTTCAGACGGCATAGCCCTGGCCGGACAGATACGGGGGAACTATACCTGCCCGCTTGTCCTGGCAGCCGATCATTGGGACGGGGAGCTGGCAAAAGCGGCAACTTCTGCAGGATATGCCGCTTTTCTCGGCATGCCGGCAACCGGGACCTCGCTTGTGCCGGCCCTGCTGCAAGCCGAAGCAGGGCACAACGAGCTGCGGTACCTGAAAGACCGGGTGGCAGAACTGGAGCAGCGTCTGGCGGAGCGAAAGCTGGTTGAAAAGGCAAAAGGCATGGTGATGCTCCAGCAGCAGCTCAGCGAAGAGCAGGCGTTCCGTACCCTGCGCAGCGAGGCCATGCGTCGCAGGATCAGCCTGGCGAGGCTGGCGGAAGAGCTGTTAGCGTCAAAGGACACGGGACGCGATCGATAGTCACACCTGCACATTCCCGGCCCCTGCTCTCCCTGCCGGACTGGCCAGCACCAGGCGCTCCGCATGCTGCTCCAGCTCCGTCAGCAGTTTTTTGTCCATCTTTTTAAGCCAGCGCCGGGGGATCGCCTCCATGCCGTAATAGGCGCCGGCCAGCATCCCCGTAATCGCTCCGGTGGTGTCGGCATCCCCGCCCTGATTCACCGTACCCACCAGACACTCCTCAAAACTCCTGCCCCTGAAAAAGTGGTGGAACACGGTCTGCATCGTATCCGCCACATAGGCTCCGGCCAATCCACGATACGGCTCAAAGGCGAATGAGGGGAAGCGGGCCACCAGTCCGTCGACCTCCCGGCGAAGCCGAGCCTTTGAAAATCCCCGCAGGATCAGGTGCAGCAGGCTGCCGAGGCAGATGCAGGCGGCGTCGGAGAGGTGCTGATGATGGGTGATCCGGGCCTGTTCAAGGGCATATTTCTTCATCAGCTCCGTATCGGGTAACGACAGCAGGGCTGCGGGCAGCATCCGCATGACGGCGCCGTTGCCGCCGTCCCACGTGTTGTAGGGGACTTCAAGGGTACCGTGCAACATGAAGGAGCGGATTCCCTTGCGGCAGGTATCGCCGCAATCCACCGGCCGGGACTTCAGCCAGACGGCAAATTCCTGGGCAATGGCCTCGCGGGACCAGCCCTGGGCCTTGTTGACTGCCCTGGCGATACAGAGCGCCATTTCGGTGTCGTCAGTCACCTGCCCCGGCTGCAGCCGCAACCAGCCGCCACCTGAAATCTCCTTGAAAACACCGTGTTGGGCGGCAATCTCCGCTGCCGTCATGAATTCAACCGTGGCCCCCAGGGCATCCCCGATTGCCATACCGACAAAGGCAGCCCTGGCTCGGTCAGTAAGTTCGCGCATATCGAGCTGGAGGATCATGTCATGACGTCAAGCAAAGACTGTTCCCAGAATGTCATGCTGCTGCAATCAGATTCGCGTTCCTTGTGCCAAAGCTTTCATCGTGCAACGTTACCGGACCGGACCGTGCTGCATGCAAAATAAGCAGCACGCCAGGCCGGCTGCAATAACATCCTGGTATTATTAGGCTTGGCAAACTGGCACGCTCTGTGCCTCACCGGATACGGAGCTCAGGCAACGGCGCCTGCGGGGGAATTCCCCTGCGGCGCCGTTTTCATTGAAAGGAGCAGACACCATGGCAACCATATGCGAGCAGATGAAGAAGGTTCATGGCCATCCCTGTTTTGGAGGCGGCACACATACAACCGGCCGGATGCATCTGGCAGTGGCCCCGGCCTGCAACATCAAGTGCGGTTACTGCACCCGCAAGCACGACTGCGCCAATGAATCACGCCCCGGCGTCACCAGTCGGCTCCTGACGCCGCAACAGGCGCTTGCAAAAGTGCGGGAGGTCATGGCTTCGCCGGTCCTCGGCCCCACCATGAAGGTGGCCGGCATTGCCGGCCCCGGCGATCCGCTGGCCAATCAGCAGACCTTCGAGACCTTCCGGCTGATCGGCGAAGCGTTTCCGGAACTGATGAAATGCATGAGCACCAACGGCCTGCTGCTGCCGGAGTCACTGGACCGGCTGCTGCAGGCCGGTCTGCACAGCCTGACCGTCACCATCAATGCCGTGGAGGCAGCCACGGCGGCAAAGATCTACCGCCATATCTGCTACCACGGCCGCCGCTACAGCGGCAGGGAGGCGGCGGAGATCCTGCTGGCACGCCAGTACGAAGGGGTGCAGCGGGCCTGTGCACTGGGCCTGGTGGTCAAGGTCAACACCGTGCTGATACCGGGCATCAACGACCGGGAGATCCCGCAGATTGCCGAACGGATCAAAGACATGGGGGCCTTGGTGATGAACGTCATGCCGTTGATCCCCCAGGCGGAACTTGCCGGCATTGCCGCCCCGACCCCTGAATACCTGGACCGGGTACGCAACGACAACGAACGGATCATCGGCCAGATGCGCCATTGCAGGCAGTGCCGGGCCGATGCGATCGGCCTGCTGTAGGAGCGCTGCGGAGGACCAGCATGCGGATAGCCCGTTTCACCCCTGATGATATCCACCCCTTTCTTGCCCTGGCAAAGGACGAAGGCTGGATAAGCCACCGCCGGGAACTGGCCTTTCTGTTGGAACGATCCCCCAACGGCTGCCTGGTCTGCCATGAGGACAACCAGGCCCTGGGGTTCGTGACCGCCGTCCGTCATGAGCGTTCCGGCTGGATCGGCAACCTGCTGGTACGGCCCGGCTCACGGGGACGGGGCATCGGCAGCGCCCTGTTCCGGCAGGCTATGGAGGTACTTGCGCTGGAGGGTGCGGTAACCGTCTGGCTGACGGCATCAGCGGCAGGACGTCCACTGTACGAACGCAACGGGTTCCGCTGCTGCGACACCATCCGGCGCTGGGAGCGCGACGGGGCAGGCAGGCCGAAACATCCGGCAACCACACCGCTCCTGCCGGACTGGCGGGCCATCGACTACCTGGGCTGGGGCGATGCGCGGGACGCTCTGCTCGGCTATGCGGCTGCCGGCGGCAGCGCGCTGGGTGCGGAGCAGGGATTTCTGATGCTGCAGCCCCTCGGCGGCTGCAGCCAGATCGGCCCCTTCGGTGCCCTGGTCGGCAGCACGGCCGAAGCGTTGCTGGACCAGGTTGTTGCCGCATCGGAGGAACGACTGCTGCTGGACGTTCCGGCCGCCAACCGTGCGGCCCCCCGGATGCTTACCGCCAGACGGTTCACCGTCATGGGCGAGGCGGACCTGATGTACGCGGGTAAGCCGCCCGCCTACCATCCGGAATGCATTTACGGTCTGGCCAGCATGGGAAGCATCGGATAACCGAAAGGAGGGTGCCGTGATCAGCGCCACCGACATCATCATCGACGACACCACCCTGCGGGATGGCGAACAGACTGCCGGGGTGGTCTTCTCCCGGTCTGAAAAACTGGCCATCGCCCGGATGCTGGACAGCATCGGCGTGCAGGAGATCGAGTGCGGCATCCCGGCCATGGGCCGGGATGAGCAGGACAGCATCCGTGCCCTGGTGGAGCTGGGCCTTGCCGCCCGTCTGATCACCTGGAACCGGGCACTGGTCCCGGAGATACGGGCCAGCCTCGACTGCGGCGTCACTGCCGTGGATATATCCCTTTCCGTTTCCGACCAGATGATCGAGCGCAAGCTGAAAAAGGACCGCTGCGCCGTGACGGAGCAACTGAAGGCCGCGCTGGGCTTTGCCAAGGATCACCATCTGTATGTCTCCGTGGGTGGCGAGGATGCGGGACGGGCCGACCTTTCCTTTCTGGTGGAACTACTGGAGATCACCCGCGCACTGGGGGGCGACCGCTTCCGCTTCTGCGACACCCTGGGCATGCTGGACCCGTTCACCATGTTCGAGAGGGTGGCGTTCCTGCGGGCTGCGGTGCCGGAGGTAGCGATAGAAGTACATACCCACAACGACCTGGGCATGGCCACCGCCAACGCCATTGCCGGCATCCGGGCCGGTGCCCGTTTTGTGAACACCACGGTCAACGGCCTGGGTGAACGGGCCGGTAACGCCGCCCTGGAAGAGGTGGTGATGGGCCTGAAACATGCCTGCGCTATTGACACCGGCATCAACACCCACCGCTTCCGGGAGCTGTCGCTGATGGTGGCTAAGGCGTCACGGCGCCACCTGCCCGCCTGGAAACCGGTGGTGGGCAAGCGGGTCTTTGCCCACGAATCCGGCCTGCATGCCGACGGCGTGCTGAAAGACCCGTACAATTACGAGGGATTTGATCCGGCAGAGGTGGGGTTATCCCGCCAGATCGTGGTGGGTAAACATTCCGGCTGCAGCGGTATGATCGAACGCTATCGCAAGCTGGGTATCGTGCTTTCCCGGCCGGATGCCGACCTGCTGCTGCCGGTGATCCGTCACGAAGCCCTGCGCCGCAAGCGTGATCTGAAAGATCGGGAGCTGATGGAGATTTACCTGGCTGGAGCGGCGCTGTTGCAGGCGGCTTAGGGGCTTCAGAAATCAGCCTGAAAGGAGACACCGGCATGTGCATCGCAGGAGAGAATTTCGTCACCATGGGGGAGGCAGCGGCCTATCTTGCAACAACCGAAACCAGAATCCTGCTGCTGCTGAAAACGCAGGAGCTGCGCGGAAAGCAGGTGGAAGACGCCTGGTTTGTGGACAAGGCATCGCTGCAGCTCTGCGGCAAACCCAAGCCGTCCGACTTCGGCACAACCGGCTGCGGCGGAGGGTGCGGCAGCGGCGGCTGCGCTGGACAGTGACTGACAGGAGCACGCACCCATGCTGACCATCAAGGCATCTGACCTGAAATTTAAATACCCCCGGGATACCGCCCGCCGTAACGAGCCGAAATTCTCCGGTCTGCCGGACCCGGCAACCTTCAACCGGAACGATCTGTACGAGGTGCTGCCGATGATGGCAGCAGCCATGGATGAGCTGGGTTCGGTTGATGGCGAGGTGCTGCATCTGCTGGAGGACATTCTGAACACAATGCCCGGTTTCATCGTCAGCCGCGAAGAGGTATTCAACTATCTGACGGGCTGTGCCAGAGAGGTGTTGTACTGAGTGCTGGCGCACTGTTGGAAAATGCAAACATCGGCTGGACCGGGGGGGAGGGGGGAGATGCCGTATCTCTGCCCCCTTTTTTTGCAAGTACGCCTGCCCCCCACGCAGCGCCTCCGGTAAAAATCGGAGGCACTCACCAGTGAGGTGCTCTCTAACGCCCTTGTTTTAATGGGTTTTTATATATTTTTCTGATTTGGTACGGCAAATGCTTACCTACGGTCAATCGTTCTTCGACACATGAAGCAGCACAAGAACCAAGGCAACGGCGCCTTCCAATGATTATCACGCATTGGGGCGCCGTTTTTCGTGGCCCCACGAACAAGACAAATCACATGGGTGTCGATGTGGCGATGGATCCTGCGGCAGTGAGAAGCCGGCACCGGAGGCGTACCGTGTCGTACGCCGAGGATGCAGGCTCCGAGCCTGACGTGCAAGACACGCTAAAGCGGCACCCCACCAGAAAGGAGTAACACCATGAGACAGATCGCTATCTACGGCAAAGGCGGCATCGGCAAATCAACCACAACCCAGAACACGGTGGCAGGCCTTGCCTCCCTCGGCAAAAAAGTGATGATCGTCGGCTGCGACCCCAAGGCCGACTCAACCCGCCTGATCCTGCATGCCAAGGCCCAGGACACGGTCATGGACCTGGTACGGGAGCGGGGCACGGTTGAGGACCTGGAGCTGGAAGATGTCATGAAGGTCGGCTACGGCGAGGTGAAGTGCGTCGAGTCCGGCGGCCCTGAGCCGGGGGTCGGCTGCGCGGGCCGCGGCGTCATCACCGCCATCAACTTCCTTGAGGAGAACGGCGCCTACACCGACGATCTCGACTTTGTGTTCTATGACGTGCTCGGCGACGTGGTCTGCGGCGGGTTCGCCATGCCGATCCGCGAAGGCAAGGCCGAGGAGATCTACATCGTCTGCTCCGGCGAGATGATGGCCATGTACGCGGCCAACAACATCGCCAAGGGTATCCTCAAGTACGCATCGTCCGGCAAAGTGCGGCTGGCCGGCCTGATCTGCAACTCCCGCAAGACCGACAAGGAGTACGAACTGATCGAGGCCCTGGCCAAGAAGCTGGGCACGCAGATGATCCACTTCGTGCCCCGCGACAACCAGGTGCAACGGGCCGAACTGCGCCGGATGACCGTTATCGAGTACTCCCCCGAGCACAAGCAGGCGGACGAGTACCGTGAGCTGGCCCGCAAGATCGCTGAAAACAAGATGCTGGTAGTGCCAACCCCGCTGGAGATGGATGAACTGGAGGAGCTGCTGATGGAGTACGGCATCATGGAGGCAGAGGATGAGAGCATTGTGGGCGTTGCCGAGAAGGCAGCGGCTTGACCGAAAAAGCTAACTGCAATAGCACGCGGATGACACGGATTGTGGCTGATTAACGCAGATTACAACCGGTTTGACCGTTGCCGTATCTGCGCAGACCTGCTCAATCCGTGTTGTCCGCGGCCTATCATCATGGCTTTTCATCATTAAGGAGCATGTTATGTCACACACCATAAAGAAACTGGACGGCATCACCAAGGAGTCCACCGAGGCGATGATCAACGAGGTGTTGGCGGTCTACCCGGAAAAAGCCCGCAAAAAGCGCGCGCCGCACCTGGGGGCCAACGATCAGGGCTCAGGCAGCGCCTGCGTCAAATCCAACAAGAAGACCGTACCCGGCGTCATGTCTGCCCGCGGCTGCGCCTATGCCGGCGCCAAAGGGGTGGTCTGGGGACCGATCCGCGATATGGTGCACGTCTCCCACGGCCCGGTTGGCTGCGGCTGGTACTCCTGGGGCACCCGGCGCAACCTGGTGACCGGCATCAACGGCGTGACCCAGTTCGCCATGCAGTTCACCTCGGATTTCCAGGAAAAGGACATCGTCTACGGCGGCGACAAGAAACTGCGCACCCTGCTGGAAGAGGCCAAAGAGCTGTTCCCGCTGGCCAAAGGGATCTCGGTGCTGTCCGAATGCCCGGTGGGGCTGATCGGCGACGATATCAACTCGGTGGCCAAGACCGCCTCCAAGGAGATGGGCATACCGGTCATTCCCTGCAACTGCGAGGGGTTCCGGGGCGTTTCCCAGTCTCTGGGCCACCATATCAGTAACGATACCATCCGGGACTACATCATCGAGACCCGCGAGTTTGCCGAGCCGGAAACCCCCTATGACATCGCCCTGATCGGCGATTACAACATCGGCGGCGACGTCTGGTCGGCCAAGCCCTTGCTGGAAGAGATCGGCCTGAACGTCAAGGCGGTCTGGACCGGCGACGGCGAACTGGAGAAGATTGCGGCCACCCACAAGGTGAAGCTGAACCTGATCCACTGCTACCGTTCCATGAACTACATGTGCAAGGTGATGGAAGAGAAATTCGGCATCCCCTGGCATGAGTTCAACTTCTTCGGCCCCACCAAGATCCGGGAATCGCTGCGTTCCATCGGCGCCCTGTTCGACGAGACCATCCAGGCCAATGTGGAGAAGGTGATCGCCAAGTACGACCCGATCATGCAGGGGATCATCGACCAGTACAAGCCGCGCCTGGACGGCAAGAAGGTGATGCTGCTGGTGGGCGGCCTGCGCCCCCGCCATACCATCGGCGCTTACGAAGACCTGGGGATGGAGTGTGTCGGTTCCGGCTACGAATTCGCCCACACCGACGACTACGACCGCACCGCGCCGGAAATGCCGGACGCCACCGTGGTCTATGACGACCCGTCGGAGTATGAGTTTGAGAAGTTCGCCGATGCCCTGCGGCCCGACCTGATCGGTTCCGGCATCAAGGAAAAGTACGTCTTCCAGAAGATGGGCATTCCGTTTCGCCAGATGCACAGTTGGGATTATTCCGGCCCGTACCACGGCTACAAGGGGTTTGAGATCTTTGCCCGGGATGTGGATATGGCGGTGAACAGCCCCACCTGGAAACTGGTGAAGTCGCCGTTTTGACGGCGCTTGCCTTTGCGCCATCTCGACATCGGGTTTCGGATTTTCGTTGTGCGGCGTAGCGCTGCTACGCCTCCGCCGAAATCCTCACCCGCCGCCGACCTGGCATCAAAAGCAAACGCCGAATAGAAAAACAAAATACATTTCGGTGGTGTAACAGATTGGTTTCCCACCAAAGGAGTTTGTCATGGCTAACGCACTGGGCCTTGAGGTCAAGAAAGTAACCGACTATACCGCCGAAGAGGTGGAAACAACCAGAAACTGGATCAACAGCGAGGAGTACAAGGAGAAGAACTTTGCCCGTCAGGCGCTGGTGATCAACCCGGCCCACGCCTGTCAGCCGCTGGGGGCGCAACTGGCCGCCCACGGGTTCGAAGGAACGCTTCCCTTTGTACACGGCTCACAGGGTTGCGCCTCCTACTACCGCTCCACCCTGAACCGTCATTTCCGCGAGCCTGCTCCGGCGGTTTCCGACGCCATGACCGAGGACGGCGCGGTGTTCGGCGGCCAGAACAACCTGCATGAGGGGCTGGAAAACGCCATCGCCCTCTACAAGCCCAAGATGGTGGCGGTCTTTACCTCCTGCATGCCGGAGGTGATCGGCGACGACCTGACCGCTTTCATCAAGAACGCCCGGCAGAAGGGCTTTGTGCCCAAAGAGCTGCCGGTGCCCTATGCCAACACCCCCAGCTTCAACGGCAGCCATATCCATGGCTATGATGCCATGCTGCTGTCGATCCTGCAGAGCCTGACCGAGGATAAAAAGCTTGAAGGGCGCTGCACCGGCAAGCTGAACCTGATCCCGGGCTGCGACTTCAACACCGGCAACTACCGCGAATACAAGCGGATACTGGAGGAGTTCGGCATCCCCTGTACCATGCTGGCCGATATCTCCGACACCTTTGACTCCCCCTGCGACGGTACCTACCACACCTACCTGGGGGGCACCAAGCTGGAGGATGCCGCGGATTCCATCAACGGCAAGGCGACCATCACCCTTGGCCCCTACGCAACTCCCAAGACCTTTGCCTGGATCAAGGACACCTACTCCGGCAAGCAGGTCAGCATGCCGCTGCCCATGGGGATCGAGAAGACCGATGCCTTTATCATGAAGATCGCCGAGCTGTTCGGCAAGGAGGTGCCCGCTTCACTGAAAAACGAGCGCGGACGGGCCGTGGATGCCATGACCGATTCCCACCAGTACATGCACGGCAGGAAGTTTGCCGTCTACGGCGACCCGGATTACCTGATGGGCTACGTCTCGTTCCTGCTGGAGATGGGGGCAGTGCCGCAGCACATCCTCTGCAGCAAGGGGACCAAGAAGATTGAGAAGGAGTTGCAGGGGCTGCTGGACGGTTCACCCTACGGCGCGGGCTGCAAGATTTACATGAACAAGGATCTGTGGCACCTGCGCAGCCTGGTGATGACCGAGCCGGTGGACGCCATCATCGGCGACACCCACGGCAAGTTCGCGGCCCGCGATGCCGGTATCCCGCTGTTCCGCTTCGGCTTCCCGATCATGGACCGGGTCAACAAGCACCGCTATCCGCTGGTGGGCTACCAGGGGGTGATCAACATGGTCACGGAGATCTGCAACAAGTTTATCGATATCAAGGATGAGACCTGCGAGGATCGGTATTTTGAGATGATGCGGTAAAAAACAATAATAACAGGCAGAGCAAAAGGGACGTCTCCGGTTTTGGAGGCGTCTCTTTTTATTTTACGACCCGCAATAACAGTAATAACGTTTTTGCAATTTATCGTTGCCGGGCGACACAATTAATGCTATATACACAGTAACATCATTACTGTGTAGGGTTTATCATGAAGACGGTCCTAAAAAATATCACCTCCATTCAGGCAGGTTATTCATTCCGCTCTCGCCTGGAATCTACGGAAAACGGTTCTCTTGCCGTCATCCAGATGAAAGACCTGACAAGCGCAAACCTTGTTTGCTGCGACGAACTGGCACGTGTCAATATAGAAACACCCAAGGCACACCATCTGGTACGACCTGGCGATCTGATCTTCCGTTCACGAGGATTAACCAGTAATTCTGCCCTACTTACAACCGATCCCGGCGATGCCGTACTTGCGGCGCCCCTTTTGCGGATCAGGATAACCAGCAAGCAGGTTTTGCCGGAATACCTGAACTGGTATATCAGTCAGCCTCCCGCACAGTCATACCTTGCAAGCTGCGCCGAAGGCACTGCACTCAAGATGATCAGCAAGCAGTCACTGCAAAATCTTGAGGTATTCGTGCCGTCAATTGCCAGGCAACGGCTGGTTGTGGAGATGGCATTGCTGGCCGTGGAAGAACAGCGCATCCTGAAAACTCTCGCAGAAAAACGGAATCACTATATTTCATCCACGTTACTTCAGTTGGCACAAGGAGAATAACCACAATGGCTGAGCACATTGATCAGAAAGATATCAACAACGCGGCCTGGGCTGCCTGCGACACCTTCCGCGGCGTGGTGGATCCGGCACAATACAAAGATTACATCCTCGTCATGCTGTTCGTAAAATACATCTCGGATGTCTGGAAAAGTCACTACGAAGAATACCGCCAGCACTATGGCAATGACGATGTGCGCATCAGGCGGAGACTGGAGCGGGAGCGTTTTGTGCTTCCCTTTGCCGAGCTGAAGAACCATGAAACCGGCAAGGTGGAAGACCGTTTTCTGGCAGACTTCTACAGCCTGTATGAACGGCGCAATGCGGCCAACATCGGCGAGTTGATCAATATCGTGCTGGACGCCATTGAAGAGGCTAACAAGGCAAAGCTGGAAAGCGTCTTTCGTAATATCGACTTCAACAGCGAATCCAATTTGGGCAAAACCAAGGACCGCAACCGTCGCCTGAAAACACTGCTGGAAGACTTCAACAAGCAGTTGCTGGATATGAGTCCCGGCAAGGTTTCCGAAGATGTCATCGGCAACACCTACATCTACCTGATCGAACGCTTTGCTTCTGACTCCGGCAAAAAGGCCGGAGAATTCTACACTCCGCACAAGATTTCAACACTGGTGGCCAAGCTGGGCAGACCCAAGCAAGGCGATCGCATCTGCGATCCGACCTGTGGCTCGGGTGGACTTTTAATTGAGGCGGCCAGAGAGGTCAATGACCGCAACTTCGCCCTGTTCGGCATGGAATCAAACGGCAGCACCTGGGCGCTGGCGCGGATGAACATGTTCCTGCATGGTGCCGACAGCGCCCGTATTGAATGGTGCGACACCCTCAACAGTCCGGCTTTGGTGGAAAATGACCGTTTGATGAAGTTCAACGTCGTGGTGGCAAATCCACCCTTTTCCCTCGACAAGTGGGGTGCCGAAAATGCCGAAAGCGACCGCTATAACCGCTTCTGGCGCGGTGTACCGCCCAAATCAAAGGCTGACTGGGCATTCATCAGCCACATGGTTGAATCGGCACTGGAAAAGGAAGGGCGGGTTTCTGTTGTCGTGCCCCATGGCGTGCTGTTCAGAGGCGCAGCCGAAGGGCGCATACGGCAGAAGATGATCGAAGAGAATCTGCTGGATGCCGTTATCGGCCTGCCGGGCAATCTCTTCACCACCACCTCCATTCCGGTGGCAATCCTGGTTTTTGACCGCAGCCGCGAAAAAGGGGGAGCCAATCAGGGGCGCAAGGACGTGCTCTTTGTGGATGCCAGCCGTGATTATCTGCCGGGCAAAAACCAGAACTCCCTTTCTGAAGAACATATCCAGAAAATTGTCGATACGGTTACTGCTCGGCAGGATGTTGATAAATACGCCCATGTGGCCTCCTTCGACGAGATCAAGGAAAACGACTTCAACCTGAACATTCCCCGCTATGTGGACACCTTCGAGGAGGAGGCGGAGATCGATATCGATGCCGTGCAGGCGGAGATCGAGCAGTTGGAGGGTGAACTGGTGACAGTGCGGGCCAAAATGGCGGCGATGCTGAAGGAGATCGAGCGATGACCCAACAGCAGGCAGGAGAGATTCTTTTCTACCAGACCGAAGACGGACGCATCCGGCTGGAATGCCGCTTTGAGGACGAATCGCTGTGGCTGACCCAGGCTGCTATGGCTGAGCTGTATCAGGTCACGCCTCAGAACGTTACATTGCATCTGAAAGCGATCTACGAGGAAGGCGAACTGGAGCAGACAACAACCTGTAAGGATTACTTACAAGTTCAATCAGAAGGCGGGCGCGAGGTCTCCCGGACCCGGAAGTTTTACAATTTGGACGCGATCCTGGCCGTTGGCTACCGGGTCCGCTCCCACCGGGGCACCCAGTTCCGCAGGTGGGCCACTGACCGGCTGAAAGAATATCTTGTCAAGGGCTTCACCATGGACGACGAGCGGCTGAAGAATCCGCCCGTGGCCGGCTCGGCCGTTCCTGATTATTTCGACGAGATGCTGGCCCGTATCCGCGACATCCGTGCCAGCGAACGCCGGATGTATCTGCGGGTGAAAGAGATTTTCACCCTGGCCGGTGATTATGACCCGTCTTGGCCGGAGACTACCAAGTTCTTCAGCGTTATTCAGAACAAGCTGCATTTTGCCGCAACCGGCATGACTGCTCCGGAGCTTATCCACAGCCGTGCCGACCATACCAAAGCAAATATGGGGCTCACGAGCTTCAAAGCTGGTGAGGTTCGCAAAACCGATGTAACCATTGCCAAAAACTATCTGACTGAGAAAGAAATTGATGAACTGAACCGGATCGTGGTCATGTGGCTGGATTACGCCGAAGATCAGGCCCGGCGGCGCAAGCAGGTGTTCATGAAGGACTGGGAGCAGAAGCTGGATGAGTTTCTGCGTTTCAATGACCGGCGGGTGCTGGAAAATGCCGGTTCGGTCAGCAAAAAGCATGCGGAAACCCATGCCCGTGATGAGTATGACCAGTTTGCCCAACGGCGGCGGGAGCATAAGGAAGCTGTTGGGGAGGAAGAGTCGATAAAGGCGCTGGAGGAAGCGGCGCGGGTGTTTGGTGGTGGGCAGAAGAAGGTTGGGGGTGGGGAATGAGTAACCATTCTTGGCCAATGAAGAAAATCGGAGATCTGTTTGATGTTCAACTGGGTAAAATGCTTAACGAAAAAGCCAAACAGGGCAATTTGTTACCATATTTAGCTAACTTTAATGTCAGGTGGGGTTCATTCGATCTCACACGACTAAACGAGATGACTTTTTCTGAAAAGGAACGAAAGAAGTTCTCTCTTGAGCGTGGCGACTTACTCATGTGCGAAGGTGGAGAAATCGGTCGATGTGCCGTTTGGGAAGAGGCATATCAACCAATTTATTTCCAAAAAGCGCTACATCGACTTCGCCCTTTAAGTCGCGGCACCAATGCAGAATTTTACTGCTACTTCATGCAGTATATTGCCTCAAAAGGTGACTTGCCAAAGCTGGTTGGCGAAACGAGTATCGCTCACCTTACAAGAGAAAAACTTCTTTGCTTACGCGTTCCTGCCCCTCCACTCCCCGAACAAACCGCCATCGCCTCCCTGCTCTCCATCTGGGATCTTGCCATCGAAAAAACCGAGCGGCTGATTGCGGCCAAGGAGAAGCAGTATTTAGGCCTGCTCAGCCGCTTGATAACAAATGGCAGATATCCACACAGCCATATTCGGGAGTTTGCCACTGAAGTTTCACGGCGGAACAGTGGTGCGGCAATCGTACAAGTTCTCAGCGTCACCAACCGTAATGGTTTTGTCCTTCCAGAAGATCAATTTGAACGTCAGGTTGCCAGCAGTGACCTGAGCAATTACAAGGTTGTTACCAACGGGCAGTATGCCTACAACCCTTCCCGTATTAATGTCGGATCAATTGCACGGCTGGATAATTGGAACATCGGCGTTCTCAGCCCGATGTATGTAGTTTTCAAGCTTGATGAAGCGAAGGTCAATTCTGATTTTTTTCTTCATTGGCTTGAATCGCATGAAGCCAAGCAGCGAATCAGCAAGAGCGCTCAAGGCAGTGTGCGCGAGACCGTCAGCTTTACAGACCTCGCAGCAATTCCGTTTCCTCTTCCATTCATTGACCAGCAAAAACAGATCGCCGCCATCCTCACCACCGCTCGCCAGGAAATCGACCTACTGAAAAAACAGGCCGAAGCCTATCGCAGACAGAAGCGCGGACTGATGCAGCGGCTGTTGACCG
Source organism: Trichlorobacter ammonificans (assembly GCF_933509905.1). GTDB lineage: Bacteria > Desulfobacterota > Desulfuromonadia > Geobacterales > Pseudopelobacteraceae > Trichlorobacter > Trichlorobacter ammonificans. The sequence goes on from NZ_OW150024.1 coordinate 93,158, forward strand.
GGGAATGGCGGGTGAAGGTCTCGTAGGGTTTGGCGGGGGTTGTTGTGGACATGGTGGACAGCATGGACTTTGTGGACGGAGTGGACAGATTTGTGTGTGGGAGGTTGTATGGGTGGGGGTGAGGGGTTGATTCCCAGGCATGGCGGCTATCGCAACCTGAAAAGCTTTCAGATTGCCCAACTGGTCTATGATGTGACCGTCCGTTTCTGCGAGCGCTACATCGACCGCTTCAGCCGCACCCGCGACCAGATGGTGCAGGCGGCGCGCAGCGGCGTGCAGAACATCGCCGAAGGAAGCCAGGCTTCCGGCACCTCGAAGAAGACCGAGCTGAAACTGACCAACGTAGCCCGCGCCAGCCTGGAAGAGCTGAAGCTGGATTATGAAGACTTTCTGCGCCAGCATGGGCTGCCGCTCTGGGAGCGGGAAGACCCGCGCCGGAAGGGGTTGGTGGCGCGGCGATGCGGGACGGCGGATGAGGTGGCGGCTTGGTGCAAGGAAGTGCACGGGCAGGGTTTTTGTGGACTTGGTGGACCAAATGGACAGAATGGACGTGATGGACAGTCCAGAGCGTCCACGTCGTCCATGATGTCCACAGCGTCCACAAAAACGCCTGAACCCCACCCCACCTACCCAGAAATTGCTGCCAACGCCGCCCTCACCCTGCTGGCCGTCGCCTGCTCCCTGCTGGACCGCCAGCTTGCCGCCCAAGCTGCGGCCTTTGAAAAAGAAGGGGGCTTCACCGAACGCCTCTACCGCACCCGCAGCCAGGCCAGGAGAAAACCATGACCGTTTTCCGCTTCAACGAAAAATACCTTTCCCAGATCCCAGCCCTGCAACTCCTGATCAACCTGGGCTATGAATATCTCCCCCCAGAGCAGGTCATGAAACAGCGCCAGGGCAAAACCGGCAATGTGCTTCTTGAGGGTATCCTGTGCGACCAGCTGAAACGACTCAACCGCATCAACTACAAAAGCCGCGAATTCCTGTTCAGCGAAGAGAACATCCAGACCGCCGTCCAGAAACTGAAGAACGTCAAATACGACGGACTGCTCAAAACCAACGAAGCAATATACGACCTGATTACCCTCGGCACCGCGCTGGAACAGACTGTCGAAGGGGACTCCAAGAGCTTCAACCTGAACTACATCGACTGGCGCAACTGGGAGCGCAATGCCTTTCATGTCACCGCTGAATTCAACGTGGCACGCTCCCGCAGTAACGAAGCCGCCCGGCCGGATATCGTCCTGTTTGTCAACGGTATCCCGCTGGCGGTGATCGAATGCAAATCGCCCAACGTGGGTGTAGAACAGGCCATCTCCCAATCCATTCGCAACCAGAATGACGACTTCATCCCCAAACTGTTCGTCTATACGCAACTGGTCATGGGGATCAACAAAAATGCCGCACAGTACGCAACGACCGGCACCCAGGCGAAATTCTGGGCGCCCTGGAAAGAGCTGCGTGACAAAGAAAGTGATGTTGCCGGTTGCGTCAATGCCGCTCTTGCAATCGACAAGAAAGATCTGCTGTTCAGCGGCGAATTTGCCGTTGCCCGGTCATTTTTCGATGCCCATGAAACAGAAGGCGAACGCCTGGTTACCGAGCAGGACAAGGTTCTCTACAGCCTCTGTCGCCCCGAACGGCTGCTGGAACTGGCCTTCAAATTCACTGTTTTCGACGGCGGCATCAAGAAGATCGCCCGCTATCAGCAGTTCTTTGTCATCAAGTCAACCCTGGAGCGGATCAAACAACTGGACAGTGAAGGCCGTCGTCGGGGCGGCATCATCTGGCACACACAGGGGTCGGGTAAATCACTGACCATGGTTATGCTGGGGAGAAATCTGGCCCTCGATCCGTGCGTAACCAATCCACGCATCGTGCTGGTGACGGACCGTGACGACCTGGACAAACAGTTGGGCAATACCTTTGCCGCCTGCGGGCTGGACCCTAGCCGGGCCACCTCGGGCAAGCACCTGATGGAACTGGTGGCGGAGCACAAGGCCAGCATCGTCACCACACTGATTCACAAGTTCGACAAGGCGCTGAACATCAAGAAATACCAGGATGACTCCCCCGATATCTTCATGTTGATTGATGAAAGCCACCGCACCAACTTCGGCAATTTCTCGGCACGGATGCGGCAGATGTTCCCCAATGCCTGCTACATCGGTTTTACCGGCACGCCGCTCTTGAAAAAGGAGAAGAACAACTTCCAGAAGTTCGGTGGCCTGATTGAACCGCACTACTCCATCAACCAGGCGGTGGAGGACGGGGCAGTTGTCCCGCTGCTCTATGAGGGACGACATGTAGAGATGGAGCAGAACAAGACCGCCATCGATCTCTGGTTCGAGCGTCATACGCAGGGGCTGAGCAAAGAGCAAAAGGCTGACCTGAAACGGAAATATGCCAAGGCTTCGATGCTGAACAAGGCCGATCAGGTGGTCTACATGCGGGCCTTCGACATCAGTGAGCATTTCCGCGCCAACTGGCAGGGAACCGGTTTCAAGGCTCAACTGGTTGCCCCGAGCAAAGCCGTGGCCCTGAAGTATCAGGAACACCTTGAAGAGATCGGCTTTGTCTCTTCCGAAGTGGTTATCTCGGCACCGGACAGCCGCGAAGGATATGATGAGACCGACGACGAGCCAACGGACGAGGTGGTCAAGTTCTGGCTGAAGATGATGAAACGCTACGGCAGCGAAGATGAATATACCAAGCAGATCATCAACCAGTTCAAGTTTGGATCAGAACCGGAAATTCTGATCGTGGTGAGCAAGCTGCTGACCGGTTTCGATGCTCCGCGCAACCGGATCATCTACATCTGCAAGGAACTGAAGGAACATACCCTGTTGCAGGCCATAGCCCGCGTCAACCGGCTGTCGGAAGACAAGGACGAAGGGTTTGTCGTTGACTACGTGGGGCTACTGGGTGAACTGGATAAGGCCCTGACCATGTACAGCGCTTTTGAAGGGTATGACGAGGATGACCTGAAAGGGTCGATGACCTCCATAAACAGCGAGATCGAGAAGCTGCCCCAACGTTACTCCGACCTGTGGGACATCTTCAAGGAGGTCAAGAACAGCTATGACGAAGAGGCCTATGAGGTTCTGCTGGCCGATGATGCCGTACGGGAAGACTTTTACCAATGCCTGGCTGAATACAGTAAAACGCTGGGCATCGCTCTTTCGTCGGAAGCGTTTATTACAACAGTCGATGAGGCCCGGCTCTATCGCTACAAGGCCGATTTGAAGCGCTTTCACAACCTGAAAGCCTCCGTCAAACTCCGCTATGCCGAGGCCATTGACTACCGGGATTACGAACCGAAGATCAGGAAGCTGCTCGACACCCATATTCAAGCAAATGAGGTTATTCAACTGAATGAACCGGTAAATATCTTTGACGAAAAGATGTTCAATGTGGTGAAGGAAGAACAGGGCGTTTACGGCAAGAGTACGGCGGCCAAGGCTGATGCCATTGCCCATGCCACGAAACGGGTCATTACGGAAAAGATGGCTGAAGATCCGGCATTTTACCAGAAATTTTCCAAACTGATTCAGCAGGCCATTGAGGATTTCCGGGCCAAGCGTATATCGGATCTTGACTATCTGAACAAAGTTTCCGACATCCGCACCCATGTTGTTACCCGTCACCATGACGATATACCGGAATCCCTCACCGGCAACGAGGAAGCGATGGCATTTTATGGCGTCCTGAAGCCGTTCTTCGAGCAGCATGATCTGGAACGGTGTGCAGGCGAGGCCATTGCCGCCGAAACCGCCCTGGCCATTCAGGCCATTCTGGACCGTCATTGGAAGGTGCAGTTCTGGGATGACGATGATGCCCAGAAACAGGTCATCAACGACATCGACGACTATCTGTTTGACGAGGTAATAAGCAATAAAAGAGTAGAAATCAGCCTTGAACAGATGGACAAACTCATTGAACAGACCATGCAGGTGACCAGGCACCGGAGAACCCCATGAATTCTGCCTTTGGCACCATCAAGTACGGCAGGGAACAGGTACAATTCAATGTGCTCTACTCCGCCAGAAAAACCTTGGGAATTGAGGTTTATCCTGACAGCAGTGTTGTCGTTAAAGCACCGCTCGGGATCGATTCGTCAGAGGTGCAAAGAAGGGTCTTCAGGCGTGTCCGATGGATAGTAAGGCAGCAGCGCTATTTCCGTCAGTTTGACCCGAGAACACCAGTGCGGCAGTTTGTCGGGGGAGAAACCCACCTGTATCTGGGCAGGCAATTTCGGCTCGCAATCAGTTCAGGGAATCAGGATTCAGTAAAGTTGACCCGTGGTTACTTTACCGTCGCAGTCAGGGGCACTGTTTCTTCTGATAAAGTAAAAAGCCTGCTGGATAGTTGGTATGCCGCAAAGGCAACTGCAAAGTTTGAAGAAATTTTAACCCACCGCTGGCCACATTTTGAAAAGTTGGGATTGTCGAAACCGCGCATGCAGACCAAATACTTGAAGAAACGTTGGGGTAGCCTGTCACGAAACGGACTGTTAACACTCAATACGGATCTGATCCGCGCTCCAAAAGAGTGTATCGATTACGTCATCACCCATGAGCTTTGCCATCTGCAATACCACGACCACAGTGCTGAGTTTTATCGGCTTCTTGAAAAGGTACTGCCGGACTGGGAGAAGCGGAAACACAAACTGGAACTGACGCTGGCCTGAACACCCTCATGGTTTACACTGCATTAGTATGCCCCTCTGCGTAGCTTTGGCTGCGCCTGTCATTCTCCACGATAGCCACATTGTGCAGTGTCTCTTTGCCCGGTCCCTGAAACTTCGACAGGCATCTGCATAAAAATCCATCACAAGCAATGTAAAATCAACAAAGACAAAAAAATATGATGTGTATAAACGGCATGTTACGCGGTTAGAGGCGTTTGGCACAGCTCCTGCTATAAATTGAGCGCATGAGAAACTGTAAGCATAGCAACAGCGCCATAGCTTTATGCCGATTCCAGTTCAGGGATGAGACCTGCGAGGATCGGTATTTTGAGATGATGCGGTAATCAGGCAGGGGGGAGGTGTTTCCGTCCCCATTGTTCCTCGGTTGCTCACCGTAGAGAAACGAGACCAATCATGGCAAAACCTGATTATTACGATACCGAAGACTGCGCCACCCACGAAAAGGGAGCCCCCAAGTTTTGCAAGAAATCGGAGCCTGGCGAGGGGACCGAACGCTCCTGCGCCTACGATGGCGCCCGGGTGGTGCTGATGCCGGTGACCGATGCGATCCATCTGGTGCACGGCCCCATCGCCTGCGCCGGTAACTCCTGGGATAACCGGGGAGCGCGCTCGTCGGACTCGCAACTGTACCGCCGCGGTTTTACCACGGAAATGCTGCAGAACGATGTGATCTTCGGCGGCGAGAAAAAGCTGTACCGGGCGATTCTTGATCTGGCGGCGCGGTATCCGGAGGCAAAGGGGATGTTTGTCTACGCCACCTGTGTGACCGCCATGACCGGCGACGATCTGGAGGCGGTCTGCAGCGCAGCCCAGAAAAAAATTGCCCTCCCGATCGTGCCGGTCAACACCCCCGGTTTTATCGGCGACAAGAACATCGGCAACCGCCTGGCGGGCGAAATACTGTTCAAACAGGTGATCGGCACCGCGGAACCGCCGCTGCTGGGCGAGTATCCGATCAACCTGATCGGCGAGTACAACATCGCCGGCGATCTCTGGGGGATGCAGCCGCTGTTTGACCGGCTGGGCATCCAGATCCTTTCCTGCTTCAGCGGTGACGCGAAATTCGAGGAGCTGCGCTACGCCCACCGGGCCAAGCTGAATATCATCATCTGCTCCAAAAGCCTGACCAACCTGGCCAAGAAGATGCAGAAGACCTACGGCATGCCCTATCTGGAAGAATCATTCTACGGCATGACCGACACGGCCAAGGCGTTGCGCAACATCGCCCGAGAACTGGACGATGCCGTGGGGGGCCTGGAAAAGCGGATCATGCAGGACCGGGTGGAACAGGTGCTGGAAGAGGAAGAGAGCAGGTGCCAAGAGCTGATCGCCCCCTGCCGTGCCCGTCTGGAAGGCAAACGGGCCGTGCTGTTCACCGGCGGGGTCAAGACCTGGTCCATGGTCAACGCCCTGCGGGAACTGGGGATCGAGATCCTGGCCGCAGGCACCCAGAACTCGACCCTGGAAGACTTCTACCGGATGAAGGCGTTGATGCACAAGGATGCCCGGATCATCGAAGACACCTCAACCGCCGGACTGCTGGGGGTGATGAAGGAGAAGATGCCGGACCTGATCGTTGCCGGCGGCAAAACCAAGTTTCTGGCGCTGAAGACCAAGACCCCGTTTCTGGATATCAATCACGGCAGGTCCCACCCCTATGCCGGGTATGCGGGGATGGTCACCTTTGCCCGGCAGCTCGACCTGACGGTCAACAACCCGATCTGGCCGCTCTTGAACGGCCCGCCCCCCTGGGAGGCGGAGAGCGCAGCACTGGTAGCGGCGGCCCGCAGCCATGCCGCAGACTATCTGGCGGAAGACCTGGCCGCTTCACGGGTTGCCGTGCCCACCAAGGCAGCCACGGTCAATCCGCAGAAGAACTCCCCGGCACTGGGGGCGACCCTGGCCTATCTGGGCATCGACCAGATGCTGGGCCTGCTGCATGGCGCCCAGGGCTGCTCCACCTTCATCCGCTTGCAACTGTCGCGGCACTTCAAGGAATCCATTGCCCTGAACGCCACGGCCATGAGCGAGGACAGCGCCATCTTCGGCGGCTGGGAAAACCTGAAGCAGGGCATCACCAGGGTGATCGAGAAGTTTCATCCTGCGCTGGTGGGAGTGATGACCTCCGGCCTGACCGAGACCATGGGGGACGATGTCCGCTCCGCCATCCACCAGTTCCGCGCGGAACATCCGGAGCATGACGGCGTGCCGGTGGTCTGGGCCTCCACCCCGGACTACTGCGGCTCGTTGCAGGAGGGGTATGCAGCGGCGGTTGAGGCGATCCTGAGCAGTATCCCCGAAGCCGGTGAGACGATCCCCGGCCAGGTAAACTTGTTGCCGGGAGCGCAGTTGACCCCGGCCGATGTCGAGGAGTTGAAGGAGATCATCGAATCCTTCGGCCTCTCCGTGCTCTGCATCCCCGACATCGCCAACGCCCTGGACGGCCATATCGATGAAGAGGTCTCACCCCTGTCAACCGGTGGCATCAGTGTCGAAAAGATCAGGCTGGCCGGCCGCAGCAGCGCCACCCTCTATGCGGGGGATTCGCTGGCCAAAGCCGCTGCCGGCATGGAAGAGCAGTTCGGCATCCCGGCCTACGGTTTTACCTCGCTTTCCGGCATGGCGGAAACCGACCGGTTCATGGCAGTGCTGGCTGCCATAAGCGGCAGGCCGATACCGGAGAAACACCGCCGCTGGCGTTCCCGTCTGGCCGATGCCATGGTGGATTCCCACTATCAGTTCGGCAACCGAAAGGTGGCCCTGGCACTGGAGGCTGACCACCTGAAGGGGATGACCCGCTTCCTGGCCGGCATGGGCTGTGCCATACAGGCTGCCGTGGCTGCCACCCGCACCAGGGGGCTGGACAGCCTGCCCTGCGACAACGTCTTTGCGGGGGATCTGGAAGATCTGGAAACCGCCGGCACCGGGGCGGAGCTGCTGGTGGCCAACTCAAACGGCAGGCAGGCAGCGGCAACCTTGAAGATCGGCGCCCATCTGCGCACCGGCCTGCCGGTGTTTGACCGGCTGGGGGCGCACCAGAAGCTGTGGGTGGGGTATCGCGGCACCATGAACCTGGTCTTTGAGGTGGCCAACCTGTTCCAGGCCAATGCCAATGAGGCCCAGAAGCTGGCACACAACTGACATCCTGAACCCACCCCAGCCCTCCCGTGTCCGGGAGGGAGTTGAGGCGAAGACGTTTTGAGCTTTCCCCCTGACCAGGGGGGATCGAGGGGGGGTAGAAAGAGGCAAACCATGAAGATCGCATTCACCACCACCGATGGCACGATGATTGACCAGCACTTCGGCCAGTGCGAGCGATTCCAGATCTGGGAGATCGGGCCCCATGAGGCTGCTTTTGTGGAAGCAGTGGCGGTCACCGCCCACGGTGGTGATGAAGAAGACCGGATTGCCGCCCGCGCCGCCCTGCTGGCCGACTGCGCCATCGTCTACACCATGCAGATCGGCGGCCCTGCCGCTGCCAAGCTGATCGCTCGGAAGATCCATCCCATGAAGACCACGGTGGAAGCGGGTCTCAAGGAGACCATCGAGAAGCTTCAGGACGTACTGCAGGGCAACCCGCCCCCCTGGCTGCGCAAGGCGATGAACAAAGGACAGGATTCGGCATCCTTTGAGGAAGACTGATACCACTACATCAGGAGGAGAGCATCATGGCGTACATCACCGGCTTAACCAAAAACAAGCAGGAGTGGACCCCGCAGTTCATCGTATCCATCGACGAAGAGGCCTGTATCGGCTGCGGCCGCTGTTTCAAGGTCTGTTCACACGACGTGCTGGCCTTTGAGGAGCTGGACGAGGATGATTCGGCCAAGATGTTCATGAAGGTGGAAAACGCCGGCAACTGTATCGGCTGTGAGGCCTGCGGCAAGACCTGTTCCAAGAAGTGTTTCACCTTTGCCCCGCTTGCGGCATAGGGAGCTTGCCATGCTGATTGCCGTAACCTCGACAGACGGCGTGACCGTCAATCAGCACTTCGGCCATGCCGGCCGTCTCCTCATCTTTGAAGTAGCGGACGGCAGGGTTGAGCTGCTGCGGGAGTGTGCCGTTACCCCCTACTGCACCTGGTCGCAGACCGTGCGTGATCTGCCGGCGGACCAGTTCGCCGCAACGGTGCAGCAGATGCGGGAATGCGTTGACCGCCAGCCGGGACACGGTATGCGCCCGGCACAGCTGGCCGCCTTTGCCGAGGCCCTGGGCGACTGCCGGGTGGTGGTAACCGCCATGATCGGTGAGGCACCGCAGGAAGAGCTGGCTCGCATCGGCATCGCGGTGCATGCCGTTACCGGGCCGATTGCGCAGGTGTTGCCCGAAATAGTCAAGTTGTACTAAGGAGGCTGGCAAACTTATTATTGCGAGCCTCCTAAGTCGCTCGGTTTACGTCGCAAGGACGGCGCCGCCGCACATATCTCCTTGCGTTGAACATCGGACACGGGGTCGTCTCAATGTCGAGCACCGCCTTCAACCACTGCAATCTGCCCCCCTGGGTCATTGCCTCGCGGCACTACAATGACCATCCCCAGCCGTTGGAGGTGCAGGGGGTGCGGGGGGCCAACCGCTTTCTGTTCAACCGTCTGGAGACCATCGCCGACCGTGATGAGCGGGGGCAGGTGTTCAGCGACTACCTGTCGGTGAAGTTCGCCCTGCACCATGAGCAGGGACAGACCGACACCGCCCGCAAGAGTCTGCGCAACAGCTACCTGCGCTTTCTCAAGGGGTGGATGATGGACAGCAATTCCGTGGAAGGGGCGGTGCTGAAGGGGTGGGTGGAAAGCCGCATGGGCATTGCGCCGGCCTTTCACAACGGCCGGATCAGCGGCAGCGACTCGGAAGCCCATTACCGCTACGTCATGGACCGTACCCGCGGCAGCAAGCGGACCAACGCCATCAACGCCCAGCTCGACCTGCTCTACGAGTACTGTCAGTATGAACTGCACCGGGAGCATGGCGCGAAACCATGGCTTGACCTGTACCGGGGCACCCACGATGCCTCCGAGCACGATCTGGTGGAGCAGATCGGCAAGCGGGAACAGATCGTGCGGCTGAACAATCTGGTCTCCTTCACCGACCAGGAGGAGCGAGCCTGGGAGTTCGGTTCCACGGTCTGGGCCACCCGGGTGCCGCTGACCAAAATCTTCTTTTTCGACCAACTGCTCCCCACCAGCCTCCTGAAGGGGGAGGGGGAGTATCTGGTAATCGGTGGTGAGTACCTGGTGCGCCGGATCATGTGCACTTTTTGAGGGTTTTTTCTGTCTGTCGTTGTATAGCTGTTGACATAACGGATTGGGTAGAGGTAGATAGCTCAGACATTGAGCACCGGTCGGGAGTTTCACGGATATGGCACGAACGAAACAACAGGTCTCCCTTGACGCCAGCCTTTGGCTGAATCGGGCCGACAGCAGGTTCCTCGGCGCAGACCGTATTGCGCTGCTGGAAAAGATCGACGAGCTGGGCTCCATCACCAAGGCGGCACAGGCGGTGGGGATCAGCTACAAAACCGCCTGGGACCAGGTCAACACCATCAACAACCTGGCGGACAAGCCGTTGGTGGAACGGCTGACCGGCGGCAAGGGGGGGGGCGGCACCAGCTTGACCACTGCGGGCAAGAAGGTGGTTGAGCAGTTCAGAACCATCCAGGAAGAGCACGGTACGTTTCTGCGCAACCTGGAACAGAGGCTGGGAGACAGCGGCAGCCTGTACCAATTCCTGCGGAGGATCAGCATGAAAGTCAGCGCACGCAACACCTTTGCCGGCAAGATCAGCAGCATCACCACAGGAGGGGTTAATGCCGAAGTGACTCTTACCCTGAAAGGCGCTATCCCGCTGGTGGCCACCGTCACCAACGGCGCCGTGGACAATCTGGGGCTGCGTGTCGGCATGGATGCCTACGCCATCATCAAGGCCAGCTCCATCATCATCGGCACCGACCTGCATGACGCGAACGTCAGCGCCCGCAACATCTTCCACGGCACCATCACCAAGGTGGTCGAAGGGCCGGTCAACACCGAGGTTGATCTGGAGATCGGCAATGAGAACACCGTAGCCGCCGTGATTACCCATGACAGCGCCGCCCGGCTCGGTCTGAAGGTGGGCGGCAAGGCCTGTGCAATGTTCAAGGCCTCCAGCGTGATCATCGGGGTGAACTGACGGCTGTTTGGCAGGAGCGATTTTTTTTGCCGGTCGTTATGGTGATGGCACCATAACGACCGCCCCGGAAAGGAGCAGGTCATGAAGCTGTTCAGACGGTTGCTGGTAGCATGTTTCCTGGTGGGCGTACCTGGTGCCGCCCTGGCCGAGGAGGTGACGGTTGCCGTTGCCGCCAATTTCACGGCGCCGATGAAGCAGATCGCCGCTGATTTCGAGAAGGCCACCGGCCACAAGGTCATGCTCTCCTTCGGCGCTTCGGGCAAGTTCTACGCCCAGATCAAAAACGGCGCGCCGTTCCAGGTCTTCCTGTCCGCCGACGATGAGAAGCCGCGCCAGTTGGAGAAAGACGGCCTGACCGTTCCGGGGAGCCGCTTCACCTACGCCATCGGCACCCTGGTGCTCTGGTCCCCCAGGCCGGGCTTCGTGGACCCGAAGGGGGAGGTGCTGCGTACGGGGACGTACAACAAGCTTGCCATCGCCAACCCCAGGCTGGCACCCTACGGTACCGCCGCCATCGAGGTGCTGACCAAACGGGGGCTTATGGCAGCGGTGCAGCCAAAAATCGTGCAGGGCGAGAATATCGCCCAGACCTTCCAGTTCGTCTCCAGCGGCAACGCCGACCTGGGCTTTGTGGCCTTGTCCCAGGTGATGCAGGGCGGCACCATCACCAGCGGTTCCGCCTGGATCGTGCCGGGGGCCCTGCACCAGCCGATCCGCCAGGATGCGGTGCTGTTGCAGAAGGGAAGGGGCAACAGGGCTGCCGAGGGGTTGGCAGACTATCTGAAAACCGATAGGGTGAAGGCGCTGATCCGTAGCTATGGCTATGAAATCTGACCGGAGTGCTGATGTTTCTTGATCCCGCCGACATCCAGTCGCTCTGGCTGACCGTGCGGCTGGCTGCCGTGGTCACTGCTCTCCTGCTGCTGCTGGGGACACCGGTGGCCTGGTGGCTGGCCCGTACCCGCTCCCGCTGGAAAGGACCCGTCGGCGCGGTGGTGGCGCTGCCGCTGGTGCTGCCGCCGTCGGTGCTGGGGTTCTACCTGCTGCTGGCCATGGGGCCCAGCGGCCCGGTGGGGTGGCTGACCCGCGCCGTGGGGGGGGAGCCGCTGCCGTTCACCTTTGGCGGCCTGGTGGTGGCCTCGGTCTTCTACTCGCTGCCGTTCATGGTGCAGCCGCTGCAGAACGCCTTTGAAGCCATCGGTGACCGTCCGCTGGAAGTTGCCGCCACCCTGCGGGCATCAAAGCTGGACACCTTTTTCAGCGTGGTGCTGCCGCTCTCCCTGCCCGGCTACCTCACCGCCTCCATCCTCACCTTTGCCCATACCGTGGGGGAGTTCGGGGTGGTGCTGATGATCGGCGGCAATATTCCCGGCGTCACCCGGGTGGCCTCGGTGCAGATCTACGACCATGTGGAGGCCCTGGCCTACGGGCAGGCCCACCGCCTGGCGGCGGTGCTGCTGGCCTTCTCCTTCCTGGTGCTGCTGGCGCTCTACGCCTGGCGGCCCGGCCGGAAGAAGGGGTAAGCGATGGAAACGATAACCGCGCGTTTTCGGGTTGACTGGCCCGGTTTCAGCCTGGACCTCGATCTGGAGCTGCCGGGCCGCGGCGTCACCGCCATCTTCGGCCATTCCGGCTCCGGCAAGACCACGCTGCTGCGCTGCATCGCCGGGCTTGAGCGGGCAACGACCGGTTGTTTGAGCTTCAAGGGGGATATCTGGCAGGATGAACGCACGTTTCTGCCGGTACACCAACGGCCGCTGGGCTATGTCTTTCAGGAGGCCAGCCTTTTTCCCCATCTTACCGTGCTGGGGAACCTGCGCTACGGCCAGAAGCGGATTCCTGCCGCAGAACGCAGGGTCAGCCTGGAGCAGGCCATTGAACTGCTGGGAATCGGCCATCTGCTGGAACGCAAGCCGGATCGTCTTTCCGGCGGCGAGCGGCAGCGGGTGGGTATTGCCCGGGCCCTGGCGGTCAGCCCCCGCATCCTGCTGATGGATGAACCGCTGGCAGCCCTGGATCTGGCCCGCAAGCAGGAGATCCTCCCCTACCTGGAACGGCTGCACGACGAGCTGGAGATTCCGGTGCTGTACGTCACCCACTCACCGGACGAGGTGGCCCGGCTGGCCGATCATCTGGTGGCGCTGGAGGCTGGCCGGGTCACGGCCCGGGGGCCGCTGGCCGAAACCCTGGCCCGGCTTGACCTGCCGGTCAGGCTGGGGGAAGAGCGGGCCGTGGTGCTGGAAGGGACGGTTGCCGAGCGGGATGAGCAATGGAGCCTGGTGAAGGTCTCCTTCGACGGCGGCAGTCTCTGGACCCGCGACCGCGGTATTGCCGTGGGCAGGCAGGTGCGGCTGCGGGTGCCGTCCAGCGGGGTCAGCCTCTGCCGGGTGCCGCAGCAGGAGACCAGCATTCTGAATACCCTGGCCGGCCGGGTAGAGGGGATTGGCCCCGATGATCACCCGGCCCATGCCTTGGTGCGGGTGGCCATCGGCCACTCGGTGCTGCTGGCTCGGATCACCCGGCGTTCGGTGGCGGCGCTGGCCCTGGAGCCGGGGCAGGAAATCTGGGCCCAGGTGAAGTCGGTGGCGGTGCTGGAGTAGCCGTGTCGCAGCTCAGGAAAGCCGTCCCGCCCTGATGGCAAGGGGCCAGACGACCTGTCGCCGTCCCGCTCCCCAAAGGGGACGCAATTCCCGTTCAAGCGCCTCCACCGGGTCACTGCCGTGCAGCTCCCGGTAGCGGGCCGTGGCGGACCAGCTGCGCAGATACCCGGCCAGGTCGGCCAAACGCCACGCCACGGCCATGCTGAAGGCAGGCACTGTCACCGGCGCAAAGGGAAAGGCCAGATCGGCGTAGCCGTTTTCCACATGCCGCCGCTGCGGCGGCCAATACGGCCCCACGGTCTCGTAATAGAACGTGTGCAGCATCTGCTGCACCGCTGCCGTATCCTCTCCCCCCTCGGTACCGAACACCCCGTAGGTCCAGACCGCCAGCAGTCCCCCCGGCTTCAGCACCCGCCGTACCTCGGCATAGAACCGGTCCAGGTCGAACCAGTGCAGGGCCTGGGCCACGGTGATCAGATCCACCGAACCGGCTTCCAGCCCCGATTGCTCCGCCGGCGCGGCGCGGTACTCCACGCCGGCGCAGGGGGTGGCGGCGGCAATCTGGCCGGAGCTGGCGTCGGTGGCCACCACCCGGTTGAAGCGCCGCGCCAGTTCACCGGCGGCCTGGCCGGTGCCGGTGGCGCAGTCCCAGGCCAGGTCGCGTACCGGTACCTGACCGGACAGCCAGTCGAACAGGGCCGGCGGATAGGTGGGGCGGTGGGCGGCGTAGTGATCGGCCACCTGCGCGAAATGATCGGTAAAGCCACGGGATGCTGGTGTCATGCCTTCCCCTCAAACAGCCGTCCGGCGTGGCGCAACTGGTCCGGCGTTCCCAGCAGCAGCGCCACGTCGCCCTGATGGAGCTGCCAGAGCGGATCCGGATTGGGGGCCACCTCCTCACCCCGCTTGATGGCCAGTACTGTGGCTCCGGAGCGGGTTTTCAGCACGCCGTCCCGCAGACTCGATCCCTCAATGACCGCGCCCTGCCTGACGGTGAAGGCCCCCACCTCGGCGCCGGACAAAAAGCCGGTGATCCCCACCGCATGGCTGTGGCGGCGGCTCATCCCCCGGAACATCTCGTAGGAGTCGCCGCGGATGGCGGTGACGCAGCTGTCGATCTCATCCTCCGGCACCAGGTATTTGCGCAGCACCCGGGCAAAGATCTCGATGGAGGTCTCGAACTCTTCCGGCACCACCTCGTTGACCCCCAGCTGGTAGAGCGGCTCCATCTCGGCCACGTAGCGGGTGCGGACGATGATGTGCAGGCGGGGGTTGAGGCTGCGGGCCACCGCCGCCACCCGACGGCTGGCGGAAGCGTCGGAGATGGCGATCACCATCAGGCGGGCCTGGTGAACGTGCATGTGCTCCAGTACTTCCTGCTTGCTGGCGTCGCCGAAGATGATGTGGACCCCTTTTTTCTTCTGGCTGCGCACCGTGAACGGGTTGGCCTCGGCGATGATATGGGGGATCGACTGGCTTTTCAGCACATTGGAGAGGTTGCGGCCGTTTAAGCCGTAGCCGATGATGATGACGTGGTCGCTCAGCCGGGCCTTCCGCTCGCGGTCCATCAGGGGGCCTGCGCCCCGCAGCAGCCGGCGGGGAAGCAGGCGGGTGATCCGGTCGGCCAGCCAGGGGGCACTGTTGAGCATGAAGGGGGTGAGCGTCATGGTGGTCACCGAGGCGGCCAGGAAGACCTGGTAGGCCGCTTGGGGCATCAGGCCGCTTTTCACCCCGGCCTGGGCCAGGATGAAGGAGAACTCACCCACCTGGGCCAGGGAGATGCCGGCCACGGCCGCGATCCGGGCCGGGATGCCCAGGAGCATCACCGAGCCAGCGGTAACGGCTGATTTGATCAGCAGGATCAGCACGATGATGCCGCCCAGCAGCAGAGGATAGCGCAGGAATACCGTGGGATCCAGCAGCATCCCCACCGAGATGAAGAAGAGGCTCATGAAGGTGTCGCGGAAGGGGATGATATCCCCCAGGGCCTGGTGGCTGTACTCGGATTCCGAGATGGCCAGGCCGGCGATGAAGGCGCCCAGGGCCATGGAAAGGCCGGTCATGGCGGTGAGCCAGGCCGTTCCCATGCCGACGAAGAGGATGGTGAGCAGGAACAGTTCGCGGCTGCGGGTTCTGACCACCTGGCTGAAGATCCAGGGGATGGCGAAGCGGGCGCCGAAATGGGCCGCACCCACCACGGCCAGCGCCTTGGCGGTGGTGACGAGGATGCCGGTCCAGCCGCCACCCTGGCCGGCCAGAAAGGGGGTGAAGAGCATCAGCGGCACCACGCAGAGATCCTGAAATATGAGCACCCCCAGGGCGGTTTTGCCGTGAGGGGTGTCCATCTCGCCGGCGTCCATCAGCAATTTCATCAGGATAGCGGTACTGGACAGGGAAACCAGGAAGCCGGCAAAAACCGCCTGGTTGAAGGTGAGGCCGAAGAGCAGGCTGCCGGCGGCAACCGCGGCGATGGTGAGCAGCAGTTGCGCGCCTCCCCCCAGGAAGACCAGTTTGCGAATCCGCATCAGTTCTTTCAGGGAGTATTCAATCCCGATGGTGAACATCAGCAGCACCACACCGATTTCAGCCATCTGCTCCACCTGGTGGGTGTCGCGGATCAGGCCGAGCGCGTGGGGGCCGGCCAGGGTGCCGGCAGCCAGGAAGCCGATGATGGAGGGAAGGCTCAGGCGACGGAACAGCACCACCGTAACGATGGCGATGCCGATCATGATTTCGAAATCTCTCAGTCCTTCAAACGGCATGCAAACCTCGTGGTCTGAAAATTGGGGTGGAGCGGCGCAGGTACGGCGATGGAGTACGGCAGAGCGGGAGAGGTTATGGGTCAGGGCCGTCGGTGAGGCGGGTCAGTTCCGCCAGCAGCCGCTCGATTTCAACCGGCTTGGGGACATGGGCGTCGAATCCCTGGCTGAGCAGACGCAGGCGCTCGTCATGCATGGCGTGGGCCGTGAGTGCGATGATCGGAATATGGCCGCCGTTCTGGCGCTCCTGCTCCCGAATGATCCGGGTCGCCTCGTCGCCCCCCATCACCGGCATCTGGATATCCATCAGGATGCAGTCGAAGTGGTGGCGTGCCAGGTGCACCAGTGCCCGGGCGCCGTTTTCCACCACGGTGATGCGGTGCCCCAGCCGTTCCAGAATACGGGCGACGAAGTCGGCATTGACCCGGTTGTCCTCGGCCAGCAGGATTTCCAGGGGGCGCAACGTTGACTCCGCCACTTCGGAGCGAGGGGGGGGGAGCGGCTGTTCGGCAGCGGACGGAAGTCCGAAGGGGAGCTCCACCTGGAAGGTACTGCCGATGCCCTGCCGGCTTTCCGCCCAGATCCGGCCCCCCATCAGTTCGACCAGCCGGCGGCAGATGGTCAGCCCCAGACCGCTGCCGCCGTAGCGCCGGGTGGTGGAGTTGTCGGCCTGCTCGAAGGGAGCGAATATCCGCTCGGTGATATCAGGGGTCATGCCGATGCCGGTATCGGCAACGCTGAGGCGAAGAACGGTGCCGGCCGGAGCGGAGGAAATCTGGGCGGCGGTGATGGTGATGGAACCTTCTTCGGTGAACTTGATGGCATTGCCCAGCAGGTTGAGCAGGATCTGGCGTGTGCGCAGGTAATCCCCCAGCAGGACGTCCGGCACACTGTCCGGAATCTCCGTGGCGATGGTCAGGTTTTTCAGGCGGATATGGAACTGCTGGCTGTCCAGCAGTTCCTCGATGGTTCTGCGCAGGGAAAAACTGACCTGCTCAAGCTCCATTTTGCCCGACTCGATTTTGGAGAGGTCCAGAATGTCGCTGATCAGCGTCAGCAGGCTGCTGGAGCAGCCCTCGATGTTTTTCAGGTACTGTTCCTGATCTGGGGTGAGCGGGGTCGTACGGAGCAGGTGGGCCATGCCGATGACGCCGTTCATGGGCGTGCGGATTTCGTGGCTCATGTTGGCCAGGAACTCGCTCTTGGCACGGTTGGCGGCCTCGGCCGCCTCCTTGGCCTGTTGCAGCTTTTCCTCCACCTGCTTGCGGGTCGTGATATCCCGCGCCACGCCGATGACACCGCCCACCTGTCCCCACGAGTCGTAGAAGGGGCGTTTCAGCACTTCCACAACCGCCTTTTCTCCGCTGTGCAACGTCAGGTGCCGCTCAACGATCAGGGTGGTACCGGTCGCCATGACCTGGCGGTCCGACTCCCGGTACTGCTCGGCCAGGTCCCGGTCCGGAACGACATCGGCGTCGCTGCGGCCGATAATCTGCTCCTTGGGGAGACCGATGTAACGGCTGGCGTAGGCCTCGTTGCAGCCCAGGAAGATGCTGGCGGTGTCTTTGTAAAAGATCATGTCCGGAATGGCGTCCAGCATGGTCTGCAGAAAGCGCTGGTCTTCTTCCCGCCGCAGTTCCAGCAGCTTGCGTTCGGTGATGTCGATGAGGCTCCAGACAACCCCGGCCTCGCCGTCGGGCAGGAGTTGCCGGACACCGGTCAGAAAGCACCAGAAGATACTGCCGTCCTTGCGGCGCAGCCGGTATTCCGCGCTCAAATGGGTCATGCCGTCCCGGGCCTGCCGGAAGGTGGGAGCCCAGTCATCGTAATGGTGTTGGTCGAGGTGCAGCATCCGCACCGATCGTCCCAGCAGTTCCGGCTCCTCATAGCCGAACATCTCGCAAAACTGGCGATTTACCTTCAGCATGATCCGCTGGGAGGAGACGATCAGGTTGCCGGTTCCGTTGTACTCGAACAGGGTTTCCAGGTGTGCCCGCTGGGCCACCAGGTCGGCTTCCACCAGTTTCCGCTCGTTGATTTCGCTCTGCAGGCGGCGGTTCACGCGCTTGAACACAACGATCGAGCCGCCGAGAAGCGTGATGATGACGACGCAGACGAGGATGACCGTCAGTTGGAGCCCGTCGGCAGGGCCCGGGAGGGAAGCCGGCGTTGCGACAGCCTCCCCGGCCCAAAGCGCGAGCAGGGTGGAAAAGGCGGCCATGGGCCAGCCGATGGACGGCGTGCGTGTTTTCAGCAGGTGCATGGAGAACGGTTCCTTTGGGACCGGCCGGGTCACATACTGCATACCTAGCGACTTTCCTGCTGTCCTGTCAACAGCCATCTGTCGCTGTCGGCCCGGTCAGGCATGGTGTCGCGAGACGCGTACGATTTCGTCGCGCAGGGTCTGCAGGTCCACCGGTTTGGCCAGGTAGCCGTCAAAGCCTTCGGCCAGCAGCCGGTCGCGGTCGCCGCTCATGGCCAGGGCCGTGAGTGCGATGATCGGAACGTGTCCTCCCAGAACCTGTTCCTGCCGGCGGATGGCGGCGGTGGCCAGGATGCCATCCATTTCCGGCATCTGGATATCCATGATGATGCAGTCCCACGAACCGGTATGCCACTTTTCCAAGGCGTGGTTGCCGTTTGTCACCACCTCGGAACGGTGGCCGGCCTTGGTCAGCAGCGCCTTGATGGTGATGGCGTTCAAATCGTTGTCTTCCGCCACCAGAATGTTGAGGTCGCGCGGCTGGGAAGCCGGGGCTGGCGGGGGCGGCGGGGCTTTCCCGGTTTCCCGCTCTGTGCTCTCCCCTGTCGCCGGCAGTTTGAACGGCAGTTCGACATACAGGCGGCTTCCCTTGCCGAGGGTGCTTTCCGCCCAGATCCGTCCTCCCATCAGTTCGGTCAGGCGACGACAGATGGCCAGCCCCAATCCGCTTCCCTCGTAGGGGCGGGTTATCGATGTGTCGGCCTGCTCAAAGGGAGCAAATGCGCGGCCGAGGGTTTCGGGAGACATGCCGATGCCGGTGTCCCGCACCTCCAGGCGGATCACGCTGCCGCGCTCCTGCAAGGAGAGCGCCTCGGCGGTGACGACGATGCCGCCGCGTTCGGTGAACTTGACGGCATTGCCCACCAGGTTGAGCAGTATCTGGCGAAACCGCAACGGGTCGCCCACCAGAAATTCCGGAATGTCGTCGGCGATAATGGTTTTGAGCTGCAACTGTTTCTGCTCCAAGCGGGGTGCCTGCTTCTCGATGACGTCGGCGATACAGCGGCGAATGGAAAAGGAGGCATCCTCCAGGAAGAGCTTGCCGGCCTCGATCCGCGCCAGATCGAGAATGTCGTTGAGCAGCGCCAGCAGGGTGCGGCTGGAGGTCTCCAGGTTCCGCAGATACTCCTCCTGCCTCGAATTCAGCGGGGTAAAGCGCAGGAGCTGGGTCATGCCGAAGATGCCGTTCATGGGCGTGCGGATTTCGTGGCTCATGTTGGCCAGGAATTCGCTTTTGGCGCGGCTGGCCACTTCGGCGGCCTGCCGGGCCCGTTCCAGCTCCGCTTCGTAGTTCTTGCGTTCGGTGATATCGCGGGACAGCACGACAAACTGCTGTCCCGGTTCCTGCTGCGCGGTGCCCCGGGCCACCGACAACTCGAACCAGTGATCGCCCCGGGGGAGCGACAGACAGAGCTGCCGGCCGCGGGAGTAGCCGGTTTCAGCAGCCTCGCGCAGGGCATCCATGCAGACATCGGCCGCTGCGGGGGGGAGCACGTCGTGCACCCGCTTGCCGATCAGCTCTTCCACCGGGGCCGCCAGTGCGTCGGTATCCCGGGCGTAACAGCGCAGGTAACGGCCGCTGCGGTCAATCTCAAACAGCAGGTCGGGAATGGCGCTTACCAGACTTTTCAGATGGTTCCGTTCAAGCTCCAGGGCCTTTTCGGCCCGGATGTGCCGTTCCATCTGCAGGAACAGCAGGCAGACCAGCAGGGTGGCGGGGGGGTACAGCAGCAGTACCGGCAGGGTGATGTTCGAGAGGGCCAGAGTGGCGGCGGCGGCGGGCAGGAGTATCATGCAGGCGATCATCCAGAGATGCACCAGCAGGCCGAACAGATAGAGCCCCGGCAAGCTGGCGCACCAGGTGCTGCGTCGGCGCAGATAGTGCCAGACAACCCCGAGAGCGGCGGAGCCGGCGATGACCGCCACCCCCATCGGGGCACCGACCCCACCCAGCCAGCCCCGGTAGGCGGCGGCAATGCCGGCGGCGAGCAGTGCCGTTATCGGGCCGCAGACAAAGCCGGCCACCGCCAGAATGATGGAGCGACCGTCAAAGATCAGCCCCGGCTGCAGCACCACCGGCGTCATCATGCCGACCAGGCTGACGCTGCCGAAGAGCAGGCCCGAAATCAACGGATAGGCGACCCGGTTCTGCCGCATCCTCCGGATCAGCAGGCTGTGCACGAAGGACAGGGCCACCAGCAGGGCGATGTTCTGTATCAGTGAAAGGTACAGCATCGGCTCTCCATTACACCGCCGCCCTGCTCCGGTCGCTGGTGATCCGCTCCAGCTCCGTCAGCAGTCTCTGCATCTCCACCGGCTTTGCCAGATAGCCGTCAAAGCCGGCATGCAGCAGCCGTTCCCGATCATCCCGCATGGCATGGGCGGTCAGCGCCACCACCGGGGTGCGGGTGGCTGCGTGCTGCTCGGTCTGGCGGATGAACTGCAGGGCCTCGATCCCGTCCATGACCGGCATCTGGATATCCATCAGGATCAGGTCGACCCCCCCCTTCATCCAGAAAGCCAGCGCCTCCTTGCCGTCGGCGGCGCAGATGACGCTGTAGCCGTGTTTTTTGAGTATTTCGGCGACTGCCTTCTGGTTGATCAGGTTGTCCTCGGCAATCAGAATGGTGCGGCCGTCGCCTGTCGTCGGCGTCGTATCGCCGGCTGGCGGGGCCGGTGCCTCCGCCAGCGGCGCCGCCCTGAAGGGAAGCGTGATGGTGAAGCGACTTCCCTTGCCTGCTTCGCTTTCAAGCGTGATGCTGCCCCCCATGCGCTGTACCAGCTTGTTGCAGATGGAGAGTCCCAGACCGCTGCCGCCGTAGCTGCGGGTATGGGACATGTCGGCCTGCACGAACGGCTCGAAGATCCGCTCCCGGTCCTTCTGGTCAATGCCGATGCCGGTATCGCTGACCGTGACCCGCAGGGTCACCACGCCGTCGCCGGTGTCGTCGGTAGCGGCATGCAGGACGATTTCGCCCTGGTGCGTGAACTTGACCGCGTTACCCAGCAGGTTGCTGACAACCTGGGTCAGTCGCCGGCTGTCGCCCAGCACCCGCGCCCCCAGGCCATCGGCCAGTTCGACGGTCAGTGCCAGCCCGCGCTCTTCAATGGCGGTGCGGTGCGGCACGATGGCGGAGGTGATGCTCTCCCGCAGGACAAAGGGTGCCTCCTGTGTCCTGATGTCCGCCGCATCCAGGCTGGCCAGGTCCAGCAGATCGTTGACCAGTGCCAGTTCGTTGCCGGCGGACAGCTCGATCATCCGCAGATACTCACGCTGTTCGCAGCTGAGTTCGGTCATATCCAGCAATTGAGCACCGCCGATAACGCCGTTCAGCGGCGTACGCAGTTCGTGGCTGATCACCGCCAGCAGTTCGTTCTTGGTGCGGGTGGAGGCTTCCGCCGCATCGCGGGCCGTAATCAGCATCTCTTCGGCTTGTTTGTAGTGGGTGATATCCTGCAGGGTGCCCACCAGATAGCTGCCGCTGTGGTTTTCAACCCGGCCCAGACAGCGTACGTCGCACCAGAACTGACGTCCCGTCGCCGTGGTCATCCGGCAGGTATGGCTGAAGCCGCTGCCGCTTTTCCAGGACTCGGCAAGTGCCTGGTCAATGCGGTCCCTGTCATCCGGATGGACGACGGAAAAGCCTGATTCGTGGGTAAGCCGGAACTCCGCGGGGCACTCCAGCATCTGGTACAGTTCGTCGGTCCAGCGCAGCACGCCGGTGTCGGGATTGGATTTCCACCCCCCCACCCGGGCGATGGCCTGGCTTTCCCGCAGGAACAGGGCCGTCTCCTGGAGGCGTTCTTCCGCCTCTTCCCGCCGGCGCTGCTGGCGGTCGTACAGAATACTGCCCACGGTGATCGATGCCATCCCCAGCAGCCAGATGCCGCCGTGTGCCAGGCGAATCGCCCTGACGCTCTGCGATGCGGCCGCCAGGTGGGGGGCAAGCGGGACGGCGGTACTGATACCGCCGCGGATGCCTCCCACCGGAATACCGGTGTCGGCATGGCATTTCAGGCAGCCCTGTTCCATTTTCATCGGCAGGATCAGGCGGTAGTACGGTGCGCCGTTGATGGTGACCGTCGTCGAAGCCGACTCGGCGCCGCTTGCAAACGCGAGCAAGGCCTGCCGTTCCCAGTCATCGGGTGCATTGTCGGGATTTTTCAGGTGCAGGCTGGTGATATGCCCCTTGGTGCCGTGCGTTTCGTTGTACATCGCCATGACCTGGCGGGTGACGTAGGCGGGGTTCATCAGGGTGAGCAGGTCGCCGTCGCTGGTGACGATATCCCGTTTGGGGACGGTCAGCCAGGGGTTGGGCGGGGTCTGGGCGGTGGGGCGGACGTAGACGCCGCCATGCATGGTGACCCAGCGCCGGAAGGTCAGATCCTTGAGAATGGTGTTGCGGGCTTCGTGATGGGCGAACTCGTTGATGCGGTGCTGGCTGAGGTGTTCGTTCCAGAGTAGTGAGGCCAGTATGATGACGGACCAGAGCAGCCCCCACTGCGCAAGCAGTTTCCGTACAGAGCGATCGGTCGGCATGGAACGGCTTCTCCCGTTGGGCAGGTAGTGTGGTGGTCGGCTCTCCTGAATGCTCTTAAGCTTGTATCATCCTGCCATGTAAAGTCAATGGCTGGTCAGTGCTTTGGCGGCGGCAACCGCAGTGCGGCCAGGGAAGCGGCAAAGGTTGTGGCGGCGGCCGTCAGGTAGGCGGGGGCGAAACTGCCTGCCTGCTTGCCGATCATGCCGGCCAGTGCCGGGCCGAGGGTCTGGCCGGCGGCAAAAAAGACCGTTACCAGGGCAAAGGAGCCGGCGGCCCGTGCCGCGCCCAGATAGTCCCCCACCGTGGCGGCCATGATGGCCGGAATGGCGAAAACAGCCGAACCGTACAGAACGATGGAGAGGGCCAGGCCGATGGCGCCCGGCGCACGTCCCGCCAGCAGGTAAGCCAGGGTCTGTACCAGGAAGACCAGGGCCAGCCCCCGTGGTCGTCCGATGCGGTCGGACAGTGCGCCGAAGGCAACTCCCGAGAACACGCTGAACAGGCCCACAAAGGACCAGTAACGTCCGGCCTGCGCTTCGCTGAAGCCATGTTCCGCCACCATGGTGGTGACGATGAAGGTGCCGTAGATCATGAAGGTGGCGCCGAATGCCAGGTAGAGGAGCCCAAGCCGTGCCAGCAGCCAGGCGTCGCCTCTGTGCTCCGTCGGGGGGTACGGGGGCTGTTCCGGCAGGCCCGCAGCCTCCCCCATGGCTTCGCTTCCGGTCTCAGCCGGATGATTGCGCAGCAGCAGCCCGGCGATGCAGGACACCAGCAGCGTCACGCCGGCCAAAAGGCTCCAGGCGGTCCGCCAGCCGTCGGCCCCCAGCCGGCTGTTCAGGACCGGTATCAGGAGTCCGGCACAGATGATGGCCATACCGTTGCCGCCGATGATCAGGCCGGCGGCCCGTCCCCGCATCCGGCTCCTGAACCAGCAGGGCACCAGCGCCATCAGGGGGATGTTGGCGAAACCGCCACCGGCACCGGTCAGCACATACAGCAGCAGAATCCGCTCGTACTGCGTGGCGTGGCTGATGCCGGCCATACTGAGGGCGATCAGCAGCAGGCCGGCAACAATGACGGCTCGGGGACGAAAGCGTTTGATCAGGGACGGCGCCAGCAACACCGCTACCAGGTAGCCGCTGAAATTGGCGGTGCCGATAAACCCCATTTGATCGTAGGAAAACCCAAGGCCGCTCTGCATGGCCGGTACCAGCATCGTATAGGCGTAGCGGGCCAGTCCCAGGCAGGAAAAAAGCACCAGGGCGCCGGTAACGATGATCACCCAGCCGTAGTGCAGCCGGGCGCTATGTGGGCTGTTTTCGGACATTACGGCGCATCATGGCATATCCGGAAACCGGAATCCATGGCGAATATGGGTTCGGCGAATTCCGTTGACTGCGCTTCGAGAGCTGAAGTATTTAGTTCAAAACAACGTTATGTAGCCATGGGTCGAAGGATGATACAGTGGACACTGAAACAGGCCCGCCGTCTGATTGTGGCGGTCATCGGCGGTACGGTGCTGATCGCCGGGATCGTTATGATCGTGACGCCGGGGCCGGCGGTGGTGGTGATTCCCCTGGGCTTGGGAATTCTTGCCACGGAGTTCGTCTGGGCGCGGCATCTGCTGCAGCGGGTACGGGATCATATCGCCAGGGCCGCGGAGAAAGTGAAGAACAAGAATGGCGGTGCCGCCAATCCCGTTGCCGGCACATCCGGCTGCACCGATTCAAATCCCCTTGACAACGGCGGGGGGCGCTGACTATCATTACCCTCAACCATAAAGGGGAGTAGCTACCGGCCGGAGACATGGCCGGCCCATGATCCGTCAATACGGCCCTGCGGCCCGGACATGGGGCGAGTGACATCGACAGCAAGACCTTTATCCAGGTGTTTTCAGGCGCCCAGGATAAAGGTCTTTTTTAATACTCCGCGAACGCACAGGAGGGACAGGTCATGATGAACCGATTCAAGACAACCGTGCTGTTAAGCCTTTTGACGGTATTGCTGGTCATGATGGGGGGGGCGCTGGGCGGCCAGGGGGGCATGCTGATCGCCTTCGTGATGGCGGCGGTGATGAATTTCGGCAGTTACTGGTTTTCCGACAAGATCGTGCTGCGCATGTACAATGCCCAGGAGGTGACCCGGGCCGACAACCCGGCCTTCTACGACATGATCAAGCGCCTGGCCGATCGTGCAGGGCTGCCGATGCCCAAGGTCTACATTATTCCGGACCAGTCTCCCAACGCCTTCGCCACCGGCCGTAACCCCGAGCATGCCGCCGTGGCGGCCACGGAGGGAATCCTGCGGATTCTTTCGCCCGAGGAACTGGAAGGGGTGATGGCCCACGAGCTGGCCCACGTCAAGAACCGCGACATTCTGGTCTCCACCATTGCCGCCACCTTTGCCGGCGCCATCTCCATGATCGGCAGCATGCTGCAGTGGGGCGCCATGCTGGGGGCCGGTCGCGGTGACGATGAGGAGGGGGGCGGTATCGGTGGTCTGGTCGGCTCCCTGGCCATGGCGATTATTGCGCCGATCGCCGCCATGCTGATCCAGATGGCGGTTTCCCGCTCGCGGGAGTACCTGGCCGACGCCACCGGCGCTGAAATCTGCGGCAAGCCCCTGGCGCTGGCCGGTGCCCTGGCCAAGCTGCAGAACGCCTCGCAGATGATCCCGATGGACGACCAGCGGCCGGCCACGGCCCACCTCTTTATCGTCAACCCGCTCACTGGCGGCGGCCTGGCGTCGCTGTTCTCCACGCACCCGCCGATGGAAGAGCGGATTGCGCGGTTGCGGGCGATGCGGTAGCCACGGGTGGAGTCGATCTTTGTCAGTACCTTTGCCCTGATCTTTCTGGCGGAGCTGGGCGACAAGACCCAGCTCACCGCCATGGCCCTGGCGCTGCGCTACCCCTGGCGCCGGATATTCATCGGTATTGCCGCCGCGTTCGTGGTGCTGAACCTGGCGGCGGTGCTGGTGGGGAAGGTCCTTTTTCTGCTCTTGCCGATTTTCTGGGTGACCCTGGTGTCGGCACTGCTGTTTTTGTATTTCGGGTACAGTACGCTGCGGCACGCCTGCGCCGATGCGGATGATGACGCACCGCCGCCACCAGCGGCAAGTGCGGTGCGCACTGCCTTCGTGATGATTTTCATGGCGGAGCTGGGCGACAAGACCCAGCTGGTGACCGCCAGCCAGGCGGCGCGTTATTCCGGCAGCCTTGCCGGCATGGCATCGGTCTTTTCCGCCTCCACCCTGGCGCTGTGGTCGGTGTCGCTGCTGGGCATCTTCGCCGGACGTCAGCTGGTCCGCTACATTCCGGTCTGCTGGATACACCGGGCAGCCGGGGTGATGTTTCTCCTGTTCGGCCTGCTGATGGCCATCAGGTGTTTTTCGATGTAGCTGCACGGTGACCACGCTGGAATACCTGTGATCCCGCTGAAAGGGGAGTACCGCGCTTCCATGAATTCGAGCCGTTTCCGCATAAGCTGTGCGACACTGCTGGCGGTGCTTGCCCTGGCAATGTTGCTGGTACTGCCCTTCGCTGCCTTCAGCCAGCCGACACCCTACCAGGCGGCAGCGGCGGACAGTACGGGTTGCTGCGGCGGCTGCCCCGTTACCCCCCCGCCGAGGCCCCCCTCCCCACCGACGGCTGCTGTGCCGCCGAAGGGTGCTGTAGCGCCTGTAGCGCTCCTTTGGGTACCCGTGTCCTGCTCCCCGTTGTTGCTCCTGTCGTCGGCCGCCTGGCCGCTACCGATCCGCTGGTGCTGTTTCCCGAAGTCTATCTCCCCATCTTCGTCCCTCCCGAAAGCCGCTCCTGACGTCGTTCCGATACCGGACCGCCGCTGCCCGCAGTGGCGCGTCATTGAGGGCGGGGCGCGGAGCTTCCCGCCAGAGGTGCCGTTTATCGCCTCTGGTGCTGTGGCTTGGTGCCCGGCATCCGTTTCCCCTCCCTCGTGCTGCAGATGAGGTACATCCGCCCGATCGTACCCAGAGGAGATTATCCAATCATGTCCACTCCATCACCTTCACCGGCGACCCGGCTCCTGGATGCCCTGGCGTCGCTGCGTCTTACCATGGCACTGCTCCTGGTCCTTGCCCTGGTGTCGATTATCGGCACCGTCATCCCCCAGGGAGAGCTGGCGCCGGAATATCTCGCCTCCATCGGCGGCGAGCAGGGCAACCGCTACAAACTCTATGCAATGCTCGGCTTTTTCAACATGTACCACTCCTGGTGGTTCGTGGGGCTTTTGTCCCTGTTGTCGGCAAACCTGCTGGCCTGTTCCCTCAAGCGGCTGCCGGCGGTCTGGCGTCTGGCGTTCAAGCCGGACGGCATCCTGAGCGAGGCGGTGGAACGCTCCGCCACCGGCAGCCATCATATTCCCGCCGATGCGGCATGCGCCGCAGGGCAGGTCGAGGAACGTCTGCGTGCCGCCTGGGGCGGGTTCACCGCCCTCGAACATGACGGGGCGCGACATCTTTTCGCCCAGCGCCGTCCCTGGAACAGACTGGCGGCCTACGTGGTGCATGCCAGCATTATTCTTATCTTCATCGGCGCCATCATCGGCAGCCTGTTCGGTTTCAAGGGGTTTGTAACCATCCCCGAGGGAGACACCGTCAGCACCTACCAGGACCGGCGGGGTGGCGAGCGCCCCCTGGGCTTCGAGATCCGCTGCGACCAGTTTACGGTCACCTACTACGACGCCCCCGGCGGCGGTCCCAGCCAGATGCCCAAGGAGTTCAAGAGTATCCTGACCCTGACCGAAAACGGCACCGAAGTGCCCGGTTACAAACATGCCCGGGTGATCGTCAACGAGCCGCTCACCTATCGGGGGATCACCTTCTACCAGTCCAGCTACGGTCAGGTGGGCTCCTTCAGCTTCCGGGTCGGCGGTGCCGCCGGCGCGGAGGCCGCCACGGTGACGGTGGAGAGCGGCCATGCCGCCCGGCTGCCGGACGGCAGCAGCCTGCAGGTGCTGGAAACGGTACCCGATGTCGCCCCCTTCATACCGGGCCTGCACGGTCCTGCCGCCCGGGTCGCCCTGCATCCCGCCGACGGCACTCCCCACCGGGTTTTTGTCTCCTTTGCCGCCCATCCGGAGTTGAACCGGCAACAGGCACAGGAGAACGGCGGTCCGCTGGTTGAGTATCTGGGGGGAACGGAGCGCCCCTATACCGGGCTGCAGGTCAACAAGGACCCCGGCGTCTGGGTGGTCTGGGTCGGCTGCATTCTGATGTGCCTTGCCCTGTATGCCGGGTTCTTCATGCCCCATCAGCGCATCTGGGTGCGCATCACTGAGCACGGTGTCACGGTCGCCGGTCATACAACCAGGGGGCAGGAGCCGTTTCGTCGGACATTGGAGGAACTGGTCGCGAGCCTTACGAAACCGGACGCCAAGGAGGAGCAATCATGCTGAGTGCGAAACTGTTCAACATCACCACCATTTTCTACATGGCCTCCACCCTGGCCTTCCTGGGGTACCTGGCCGGTCGCAATAAAAACGTCGGCCTGGGCGGCGTCGTCCTGGCCTGGGGCGGTTTTGCCATCCACACCGTCGCCACCCTGCTGCGCTGGAAGGAATCCTACGACATCGGCCTGGGACACGCCCCGCTCTCCAACCTCTACGAGTCGGTGGTCTTCTTTGCCTGGAGCATCGTGCTGATTTTCGGGCTGATCGACGCCAAATACAAGTACCGGGTCATCGGCGCCTTTGTCATGCCCTTTGCCCTGCTGGCCATGGCCTGGGGCCAGCTGTATCTTCCCACCGACATCAACCCGCTGATGCCGGCCCTGCAGAGCAACTGGCTGCTCTACCACGTGCTGACCTGCTTTCTGGGCTATGCCGGTTTTGCGGTGGCCTGCGGCGTCTCCATCATGTACCTGATCAAGGTGCGGAGTGAGGAGAAAGGGACGGCGGCAGCCGGCAGCATTGTCTCCCAGTTCCCGCCCACCAAGGTGCTGGATGAGCTGAACTACAAGGCGATCATGATCGGCTTTCCGCTCTTGACCCTGGGGATCATCACCGGCGCGGCCTGGGCCAACTACGCCTGGGGCACCTACTGGAGCTGGGACCCGAAGGAGACCTGGTCCCTGATCGTCTGGTTCATCTACGCTGCGTTCCTGCACGCCCGCTTCACCAAGGGGTGGGTGGGCAAGCGGGCCGCCTGGCTCTCCATCATCGGATTCCTTGCTACCCTGTTCTGCTATCTGGGGGTCAACCTGCTGCTGTCCGGTTTGCACAGCTACGGCGGCCTGTAGGAGGCGTTCAACGCCTGTCCGGCGTCCGGGTGCGTGCGCACAGGCAACGGCAGCGCCGTCTGTGTCGTACCGCCCCGGAACGTCGGGCGGGGATGAATAAATGCTCCCGGTTTTCAGGCTTTTGGCGTAGTATGAAAAAATTGCGTTTTACCTACGCCATCAGGGCCATGCAGGAAAGCAGAGGAGCAGCCATGTCGCCGGAAACAATTATGTGGGTCGCCTTCGGGTTGATGGTTTCAGTGGTGTTGTTCATTGACCTGGGCCTGAACCGCAAGAGCCATGTCGTCAGCTTTCGGGAAGCCGCCGGCTGGAGTCTGCTCTGGTTCACCCTGGCCCTGCTCTTTGACCTGGGCATCTGGCTGACCATGGGCTCCCAGAAGGCCCTGGAGTTTCTGACCGGCTACCTGATCGAGCAGTCGCTGTCGGTGGACAACCTGTTCGTCTTCATCATGATCTTCACGGTGTTCGGTGTACGGGGAGAACTGCAGGCGCGGGTGCTGAAGTGGGGCATTCTGGGGGCCATCGTGCTGCGGCTTTTGTTCATCTTCATCGGGTCGGCCCTGCTGAAGGAGTTTCAGTGGCTGTTCTACATCTTCGGCATCCTGTTGCTCTACACCGCCTGGAAGATGGCCTTCGGCGAGGACGAGGAAATGGAGCCGGACAAGAATCCGCTGGTGCGTTGTGCCCGCCGTATGCTGCCGATGACGAAAAAGATACGGGGAGACTGGTTCTTTACCCGCCGCCTGGGGTTGTGGGTTTCCAGCCCCCTTTTCATGGTACTGCTGGTGGTGGAAAGCAGCGACGTGGTCTTTGCCCTGGATTCGATTCCGGCCATCTTCGCCATCACCCTGGACCCCTTCATCGTGCTCACCTCCAACATCTTTGCGA
Source organism: Trichlorobacter ammonificans (assembly GCF_933509905.1). Classification (GTDB taxonomy): domain Bacteria; phylum Desulfobacterota; class Desulfuromonadia; order Geobacterales; family Pseudopelobacteraceae; genus Trichlorobacter; species Trichlorobacter ammonificans. The sequence goes on from NZ_OW150024.1 coordinate 123,338, forward strand.
TCATGGGCCTGCGGTCGCTGTTTTTCCTTTTGTCAAACCTGATGGGGATGTTCGCCTACCTCAAGTTCGGCATCTCTTTCATCCTGGCCTTTGTCGGGCTCAAGATGATCCTGATGATGACCGGCGTTCATATCCCGATCGCCCTCTCCCTGGCGGTGATCGTCCTTACCCTCGCCGCGGCGGTGGTGGTTTCGGTACTTGTTCGCAAGCCGGAGGACGGGGAACTGCCCGAATCAGTCTGAGCCGGCCGCAGCCTGCGTTCCTGGCGGGCTTTTCCCGTGTCGCAGGGGGAGCTGCCGGGTCCTGCTATTCCCCGAAAATTTCGGCGGTGAAGACCAGCATCCGGCAGCTGCGGCGCCAGGCATCCTCGGGAAGCCCGGCCTTGCGACAGGTCTGGCGCAGGAAGGTTTCCCGGTCCCAGCCCTGCTCAACGGCCACCTGGGGCAGCAGCACGCCGTGGGCGGCGCCTTGGATAACGTAGAGGCCGTGGGTTCCCACCTCGATTTCGTCAACGGAGGTGATATCCCGCAGCGGGGAGAGCACGGAGATTTCCAGCTGGAAGTCGGCCAGCTCCTCCACCTGCATCGGGCGAAAGCGGGGATCGTGGGTGGCGGCGGACACCGCCATCTCCCGCACTGTTTCCCAAAGCGGCTGCTCCGATACGAAGGTGCCGATGCAGCCCCGCAACTGTTTCCTGCGCTTGATGGTGACGAAGCAGCCCGATCTGATGCACAGGGGGGGTGAGGGATTTTCGACGACCGGCAGGAGGGAGCCGCCGACACGGGCAACGATGGTTTCCCGGGCCAGGCGGAGCAACTGCTGCTGTTCCGATGGGGTCATGGTGCTCCTCCCGTGTTCAGCGGTAGTTTTTGCGTCTGAACAGGCCGGTGGCCACATTGATCACCCGGTCCAGAAACAGCACCCCGTCCAGGTGATCCATCTCATGCTGGATCGCCACCGCCTCGAACCCGGTGGCCCGCACCTCCCGCGGCTCGCCGGTGAGGCCGTCCAGGAAGCGGACGGTGATCTCCGTTGCCCGTTCCACGTCGCCGGTATAGTCCGGCACGCTCATGCACCCCTCCCGCATGACGGCGGAGCCGGCGTGTTCGATGATCTCCGGATTGACCATCAGCAGTCTGCCGTGATTGTTGTCCCTGCCGTGGCGGCTTTGGGAAACATCCACGACGCAGACCCGCAAGCCCACGCCGATCTGCGGCGCAGCAACCCCCACGGAGCCGGGGCCGGCCTCCATGGTATCCACCAGATCCTGCACCAGGGTTCTGATCTCGTCGTCCAGGCGGGGCACCGGATGGGCCAGCTTTTTCAGCAGCGGATGGGGGTATTTCAGAATGCTCTGGACTGCCATCTACAGCTCCACCGGCGTGATCACCCGCACGCCGATCTCCACCTTGAGTTCCGTTTTCAGTCCGGCGAGCAGCCCTTCCACCTCCGCAGGGGCGAGGTCGTCGGGCAGGGCCGCTTCCAGCAGCATGATGTAGACCGGTTCCGTCTCGGTTCCGGCCAGCTTGGTCTGCAGGTCCATGATGTTGACCTTGCGGGCTGCCAATGCGCTGGTGACCCGGTAGACGATGCCCGGTTGATCGGCGCCGTAGACCGTGATCTGACAGATTTCCCCCGGTGCTTCAGTGCGCCGCTCCTCGCCTGTCGTGAGGTGACGTACCGACAGAGTCATACCCAACCGGTCGCAGGCCGGTTTCAGCTCGTCCACCAGGCGGCTCTTGGTGAACGGTCGAGGGTGGGAGACGATCAGGATCATGGCGAATTCGCCGGCCAGCATGGCGCAACTGGAGTCGGCGATATTGCAGCCCAGGCGATAGAAGACCTCGGTAACACCGGCAACGATACCGGTACGGTCGGCGCCGACCACGGATACGGCGAAATAGGTCGATTCGTTCGAATGCATGATCCGCTCCTTGTCGAAGGTTCTGAAACTGTTCGTTGGTATCACTAACCGGCCGGCCGTCGCAACGGTTTTGACGATTGACAAAGCAACAGTCCCCTCTTTAGACTGGCGTCGCCCATGACACGAGATCAACTTAAACAGCGCTTTACCGCCATTCTTGCCCTGGACAGCCATCCCGGCCATATCGCCGCCGGTTTCGCCGTGGGGGTCTTCATCAGCATTACCCCTTTCTTCGGTCTGCACACCGCCATGGCCGTGGCTGCCGCCTTCCTGTTCCGACTCAACAAGCTGACCACCATCACCGGTGCCTGGATCAATACGCCGCTGACCGTGCCGCCGGTGCTGATCGCCTGCTACAAGCTGGGGGCCTGGCTGCTGGGGGAAACGGCCCGTCCCTTCAGCGTCACCACCCTGGAATGGGACTATCTCAAAGGGTACGCCGAGGCCCTCATGCTGGGCAGCGCCGTGATCGGCCTGGCTGCTGCGGCGGCGGGGTACGGACTCTGCTACTGGCTGGTGGTGCGCTTCCGGCGCAAGGATCCCGCCCTGGCCGAGCTGACCCGTGAAACGCTTTTGACCGGTGAAGACCTGGAGCAGGTGCTGGAACAGCCGGACAGGAACCGACCATGAGTGGCGGCGGAATTAATCAGTGGCCCGAGGAGGAGCGGCCCCGCGAGAAACTGCTCAAGCGGGGCAGTGCGGCCCTCTCCGATGCCGAATTGCTGGCGCTGGTACTGCGCAGCGGTGATGCGGCAACGGGCCGTTCCGCCATCGATCTGGGGCGCACCCTGCTGGCCCGGTTCGAGGGCAGCCTGCGTGCCCTTGCCCGGGCTGAACTGAACGAACTGCAACAGGTGAAGGGGCTGGGGTTGGCCAAGGCGGCTTCGTTGAAGGCTGCCTTTGTCCTGGCTTCCCGCTTCCAGGCGCGCCCCCTCGTTGCGCTGGAGCGCTTCACCGCTCCGGCACAGGTTTTCGACTACTTTCACCATGAGTTGCGCGACGCGGTGAAGGAACAGTTCCTGGTACTGCTGCTGGACGGCAGGAACCGGATTACCCGCAAGGTAGCGGTGTCCGAGGGGTCCCTCAACCAGAGCATCGTCCATCCCCGGGAGGTCTTTGTCCCGGCGGTGCGGGAGTCAGCGGCGGCAGTCATCTTCGTGCATAACCATCCCTCTGGCGATCCGGCCCCCAGTCGGGAGGACCGGGAGCTCACCCGCCGCCTGAAGGAGGCGGGTGAGCTGCTGGGGATTCGGGTGCTGGATCACGTCATCATCGGTGACGGCAGCTACTTCAGTTTTACGGAGTCGGGACTGTTGTAAAAAACGTGCTGCCGGCGGCCGGCGGCGCTGGTGCGAAGGCCGCAGCTCCCGGTGGCCGGCCTTGAGCTCACGCTCCATGAGCCGCGGTATCCGGTCTTCCCCATGACGTTGTTCAGTTCCGGCCTTTATGCAAGATCATCCATCAGGTCCAGCACAAAATTCTTGGCCCGTCCGGCCGGGGCGATCACCCCGTAGGCCATCGCCTCCTTCAGTTCGGCGCTCCCGGCGCCGGCAGCCTTTGCCAAGGCTGCGTGTTTCTTCAGTCAGGTGGGACACCCGACGGCCACGGCGCATCCCACCCGGATCAGCTCACGGGTTTTCGTGTCCAGCACCTCTTCGTACTCGAAATCGGCAAACAGTTTCTTGCGGATTTTCACGCATCATCCCTCCTTCCGTTGTGTGATTGCCTGGTTGATATTGCCAGCCCATGATAGCGGCGCTGCAGTACTTCGGCAAGTCTCCGGTTGCTGCCGGTGCCGCCGGAGAGAACTTTTGACATTCCAGGGGGGTTACGGCATAGTATCGAGCTACGTTCACCGGAGGTTGCAGCTCTCATGATCCTTTTCGCCAACATCCTGTATGCGCTGGCCAAGATCGTCGAACTGGCCGATGGCCTGCTGACGATCTACAAGTATATCCTGATCGCCACGGTGCTGCTTTCCTGGGTCAACCCCGATCCCTACAACCCGATCGTCAACTTTCTCTACCGGGTGACCGAGCCGGTGTTGAGCAGAATCCGCCGCCACCTCCCGGCCTTCGGGCCGATGGACCTGTCGCCGCTGGTGGCCTTTGCCGCCATCTACGTGCTGCAGATCGTGCTGCTGGATACCCTGTATCAATACCTGATCAACTACAGCATGCTTCTCAAGCTGAAGGGATAAGTGATGAAGATTACCCCCCTCGACATTCAGCAGCAGCAGTTCAAGGGCAAGATGCTGGGCGGGCTCGACCCCGAGGATGTGGATGCCTTTCTGCAGGCGGTGGCCCAGGAGATGGAAGGGCTGGTCCGCGAGAACGGCGACCTGAAGGAGCAGGCGACCCGTCAGTCGCGTGAGCTGGAAGACCTGGTGAGCAAGGAAAAGGATCTGCGGGAAACCATGTTGGCGGCCCAGCGGATCACGGAAGAAATGAAGGCCAATGCCCAGAAGGAGGCCGAGCTGCTGGTGGCCGAGGCCCGTCTGGAGGCCCGTCGGCTGGTGGACGAGGCCGAGCGGCAGGTGGCTGAGCTGCAGGCGCGGGTTCAGGATGTCCGTCGTCAGCGGCTCCAGTTCGAGACCGATCTGAAGGCACTGCTGGACACCTACGCCCGGATGCTCGGCAGCAGCCATGGGCAGCAATGAGCAGACCTCCTGGTATCGTCAGGAGGGGGAGGCGCTGCTGGTGCACCTCTACGTGCAGCCCAGGGCTTCCCGCAGCCGGATCTGCGGCATCCACGAGGGTGAGCTGAAGCTGCAGCTCGCGGCGCCGCCGGTGGACGGAGCGGCCAACGATGCATGCCGTTCCTTTTTTGCCCGGCTTTGCAAGGTACCCCGTTCGGCGGTGACCATACTTGCCGGTGAGACCTCACGGCACAAGCGGCTGCGGATCGCAGGAGGATCGGTTGCACCGATTATGGCGGTGCTTGGGGAGTAGCAGAACAGCAGCATTTTTTAATCCCCGGGCCCGTATGGCTGCCGGGGGCATTTTGTCGCGAAAGGATACCAGCATGGCACAGGCACAACAGGGTAATACGGTTCGGGTTCACTATACCGGTACCCTTGAAGACGGAACGGTTTTCGATTCATCCGAAACAGTTGAGGAAGGGAGCGGCTGCTGTTCCAGCGGCTGCAGCCCGGCATCCGGTTGCGGCGGGGCGGAGCCGCTGGAGTTTGCCATCGGCCAGGGGAGCGTTATCCCCGGTTTTGAAAAGGCGGTAATCGGGCTGAGCGTGGGCGAACGGGTCACGGTGACCATTCCCGCCGATGAGGCCTACGGCCCCCACCACAGTCAGATGGTGGCGGTGGTCAACCGCGCCGAGATGAGCAACGAGATTGAACCGATCGAGGGTCAGCAGCTGGAAGTGGTACTGCAGGACGGCTCCACCATGCCGGTGCTGATCACCGAGGTGACCGAGACCACGGTGACCCTGGACGCCAACCATCCGCTGGCCGGCCGGGATCTGACCTTCGATATCAAGCTGGTGGAGATCGTTTCCTGAGGCTTTGGAGCGCAATCGCACGAAACGTAAAAGGGCTGTCCCGTGTGGGGACAGCCCTTTTTTCATGTGTATGCTCGGCAGATTGCTGAAAGTCTGTGGGCTACTTGCTGGCAGCCACCGTTGATCCTGCCGCTTCCACGGCAAAGTCCCGTCCCTCCTTGGGAGGGTTGACAACGACGATGGTGAAGGGGATCGCCTTGCCCGGTTGAACCTCCAGATTGACCAGCGAGTCGCCGAACTGGTTGTTCATGGTGGTCTCGATCTTGTCCGCCGGCATGGTGAGTAGTTGTTCGCGGGTCAGTTGGTTGCCGGCATAGGCGGTCTTGCTGGTCAGTACGCTGCCGTCGCCGGCGTAGAGCGTTGCCTTCACCTGCAGGGAAGCGCGGGGCTTGCTGAACTGGTTGACTGCTTCACCGGTGATCACCAGCAGCTCGCCGGCCGTGGTCTGCTCCAGGAAAAAGGCGCCGGTTTTCTGGATCGTGATTCTGCCCTCCTCGGCCGGCACGCGCGACTTTTCGAACAGTTTGAGAGCGCCGGGACCGTCGGAGAGGTGATGGTAGGACAGGTAGCCCAAGGCGCCGACCACCAGTACGGTGACCACCGCAATCAGGGAAGAAAGCAGCGGGCTTTGGCGCCGTCGCGAGCTGATGGCCAGCGGAGGTACTTCCTCGGACTGGGGCTGCTCGGGAACCGCAAAGGTGATGGCCGGGGATGTCGGAGCAGGGGGGGCTTCCACCACAGCGGGACGGCCTGCAGTGGTTTCGTTCTCGAACGTCAGGTCGCCCAGGCCGAAGGAGTCCTCAGCGGCCGCCGCGGCGTCCGGCGTCGGCGCGGGGGAAAACATGAATGCTGCCGGCGTCCCCGTCGGTGCCGGAGTGTCGCCGGGGGGAAGGGGGGGCGGCAGCTCAGCGGCCATGGCTGGGGAGGAAACCGTGGGTTCGTCAAAGGGGTTCTCGATCCCGATTGCCGGCTCCGGTGGCGGGAACGGGGCGGCGGATTCTGCCGGCTGCTGCGGGGGAGCCATAACCATGGTCATGTCGCCGAAGGTCTCCTGACCCGTCGCGGCCGGCTCGCTGCCGAAGGAAAGATCGCTGAAGTCGACGCTGCCCGCTGCCGCGTCGGTCTGGGCCAAGTCGAACTCGCTTGCCGCCGGGCCGAAGGATGGGGGGGGCGATGTTGCAAGGGAGATATCCCCGAAAGTGGTATCCACGGCTGCGGCCGTGTCCGTTGCAGCAGGAGACGCTTCCAGCGGCGTGTCGCCGAAATCGAAGACAGGCGACGGTTCCGGCTCAAACCCGGCCACCTCCGGCTCGGCCGGTGGGGCTGCGGCCATGCGGACCGTTGCGTCGGCGGTTTCCAGGGCAGGAGCCCAGAGATCCTCCGCAACCGGTGACGGGGGCGCTGCCGCTGCTGCGCCGAGCGGTGGTGCCGTCTCCGGTGCGTTCTCTTCCCGCTGCACCGTGAAGACGTGACGGCACTTCGCGCAACGGACCTTGACGCCCCGCTCGGAGACCTTTTCGTCGTCAAGCCTGAATTTTGTCCGGCACTGTTCGCATTGAACGATCATCGTCGTCTCCCCTTCCGGGCATAATCCGGGAAATCCCTGCAAAATCTGCGATTTTGTATCAGAAGCGCGCTACCCTGTCAATTCGCTTGTCCGCGGCGCACAGCCCCCGCACCATACAGCGGATGCAGGATGCGCCGGGGGAACCGGTGCACCCTTCCGAGATACCCAGATGACAGAGGGAGAAATCGTACTTGACCGGATCGTCGGGATCGAGGCGGCGCAGGTTGTCGGTGATCTGGCAGGCCATGCGCCAGTCCGGGGTGCGGCGATCGCTCAGTCCCAGCAGTTGGCCGATCCGTTCGATATGCCGGTCCACCGGGATGATCAGTTGACGGGGGTGCACGCCGTGCCAGAGCCCCAGGTCGATGCCGTCTGCCGGGCGTACCAGCCAGCGCAGCAGCATGCAGAGCCGTTTGCAGGCGCTGCCGGAGGCCGGCGAGGGGAACAGGAAGCGATAGGAGGCCCGTTGCGGCAGCCCCTGTTCCCCGAACACCGGGCTGTAGTCGAGGGCCAGGACGGCGTCGGCGAAGCCGATCAGCCCCGCCTCCACCGTGGGAGCCTGCCGGTCGTGAAATCGCAGGAAAAAGGCTTCGATGGTGCCTGCCTGGTGCCGTATTTGCCGGATGGCCCAGAGCAGGGCCGCCAAGTCGCGGCCGTCGTTGAAGCGGTGCTTGAAACCGGCAAAGGTTTCGGCCGCCAGTCGTGGATCGAGCCGCTCCAGGTAACGCCGGGGGGAAGGCCCCAGCTCGCCGAAGATCCGCTCCAGGCTGCCGCGGATCACCCCGACCGCGCCGTAGGCGAAGCAGGAAGCGAGTAGCGCGGCAATCTCCCGGTCCTCGCGGTGCTGGTAGCGATGGCAGAAGGCGAGGGGGTCGTTGGCCAGGTGCTGCTGCGAGCGGCTTCGGTACAACGTCTCCAGAGCCGCTTTGAGATGGGCCGGTGTCACGGAATTTCCACCTCCCGCAGAAAGCGGGCAGCATCCTCCGGCGAGGTGGGGTTGATGTAGAAGCCGGTGCCCCACTCGAAACCGGCGATGGAGGTGAGCCGCGGCACCAGTTCGATATGCCAGTGGTAGTCGTACTCCAGGGAGGACCAGAGCGACGGCTTGCCGGGACGGCGGTGCATGGGGGGCGAGGTGTGCAGGATGAAGTTGTAGGGGGCGTCTTTCAGCACGATCTTGATGCGCAGCAGCATATCCCGGAGCGCCACCGCCAGTTCGGCCAGTTGGGCGTCGTTCATCAGGGCAAAGTCGTGGGCGTGTCGCTTGGGGTAGAGGCGCAGCTCAAAGGGGAAGCTGGCCGCATAGGGGGCCAGGGTGACGAAGTTGGCGAACTCCCGTACCACCCTGCTCCCCTCCTTCAGTTCAAAGGCGATCACGTCGCAGAACAGGCAGCGCTCCTTGGCGGCGTAGTGATTGCGGCAGACCTTCAGTTCCGTGGCCGCAACCGGCGGCAGGAGCGGCACCGCGATCAACTGGCTGTGGGAGTGGGCGAGCGTAGCCCCGGCCCGGGCGCCGTGGTTCTTGAACAGAATCATGTAGCGGAAGCGAAAATCGCGGCGCAGGTCAAGGATGCGGGTGCGCCAGGCGATCAGCACGTCGGTGATCTCGTTGGGGGAGAGGTCGGCCAGGGATTTGTCGTGGTCCGGGGTCTCGATGATCACTTCGTGGGCACCGATGCCGTTCATCAGGTCATAGGGACCGTAACCGCGATTCTCCAGTTCCCCCTCGATCCGCAATGCCGGATATTTGTTGGGGATTACCCGCACCTTCCAGTTGGCGGCGTTGGGCAGCCCGCTCCCCCGGATGGCAAAGATCTCCGGCGGCGTCTTGTCCTCGTTGCCGTAGCAGAACGGGCAGGCGGTCACCGGTAACGGCACCGGTTCGGCGTGGAAATCACGGGGACGGCGTCCCCGCTCGGTGGCGATGATGACCCAGCAGAGCTTCAAGGGGTCCCAGCGTAGTTCTGACATACCGTTCACTCCCGTCTGGCAGGTTGCCGAAAACCAGCCGTCTCGCCGCCGCCCTCGAACGTCCCCCTTTGTGCGGCGTAGCACTGCTCGGCCGCCGCGGGGCTCGTCTCACGGGTGCGACGATCTGGCTATTGTTGAGCAACTGCGGTTTTTTAACAACCGGCACAAGACCGCTTCTAGATCAGCCAGTCGTCGGCTTCCAGCTCCGGCCCCACGTACTCCAGCATCAACGGTGCGTCGCTGGGCCAGCGGCCGATCTCCTCGTTGTCCCTGGTCAGGGTGATGCTGACGAACAGCTTGGCGCCGGGGATCAGGTTGAGGCCGGCCAGGGGAAGCGCCACCTCGGCGGTACGCCGGATGGCCCAGCGGCAGCAGGTGTTGGTGGGCACCCAGCTGCCTGCCTCCTTGGTAAGCAGCATCCCCTCGCGACAGTCCCGCTGCATCGGCAGGCGGTATTCCCGGTCGGAGATCAGGTGCAGGGCCAGGATATCCATCTCCTTGAGCAACCGGGCCAGATCCTGGATGCCGTCGATCCGGCAGAAGAGGTGCTCCCGGTTGTAGCCCCAGTAAAAGCCCTGCAGCATCCGGTCCGAAGAGTGCATGGCCGACCCCTGGCGGGTCAGATCGAACAGCCCGGCGGCCAGCCACTCGAAATAATCCCCCACCAGTCCGTTGACCTCCGGTTCGATGAAGGCCGCCGGCTCCCGCACCAGGCCGGCGGGACTCTTCTTCTTGATCGGCTCCAGCAGTTCCCGGGGAGGGTCGAGTTCCAGGGAGCGGTACAGGTTGGTGAGGTGCCGCCGGAACAGGTAGTCGAAGCGGTCGCTGTGGGGGGAGAAGTGATCGTCGCCGAACCACCAGAACCAGTCGCTCCCCTCGGCGGCGTAGAGGGAGGTGCAGAGCAGCCGGGCCTGGGGGTCGCCGTTCTCCCCGGCGTGGGCCAGCAACTCCGCCGCCCGGGGATGGTGCTGCTCAAGGGCCAGGCGGGCACGGGCCAGCTGGTCCCAGGCCAGATTTTCCTCCGGATGGCCGATCCAGATGCCGTAGGTGGCGTTGATCCAGGAGCCGGGATGGATATGGTGCAGCCGCGCCGCGGGGCGGACCAGCGACAGTGCCTCGCTGCAGGTGGTGAGCTGCAGGTCTCCGGCTTCGGCAATACCGGTATAGAGCGTGGAGAGGAATTCGTAGCCATTGTCGGGATAAAATTCCCAGGCGTTCTCGCCATCCAGGATGATCGGCACCACGCCGTCGTCCCCTCCCAGGTGACGGTGTATCTGGCGCAGGCGCCCGGTGAAATCGGCCGCGGCCCGCCGAGCGTCCCACTGGCTGTAGGTGAAGCCGATCAGGTCGGAAAGCTGGTGATCGCGGAAAAAGATGCCCAGCTCTCCCTGCGGTGCGGCAAAGGTCCAGGGGCGGTACAGCTTTTCCTTGTGGTTGCCCAGGCCGCCGTCCAGGGAGCGGGCCAGCACCTCTTCGTCGGTGGCTGCCCAGGAGAGACCGCACTCGGCGATGATCGCCAGCGCCTCGTCGCTGACCGAGCCTTCCGAGGGCCACATCCCGTGCGGCTCAATGCCGAGGACGTCCTTGAAGTAGCGCACGCCCCGCCTGATCTGGGCCCGGGCATCCTCGGGGTGGCGGAACCGTTCCTGGGGGAGCGTGACGCGAGGCATGGCCTCCTGGGCGATGCGGTTGTCGCAGAGTAGGGGGAGGATCGGGTGATAGTAGGGGGTGACGGACAGTTCCACCTGTCCGGAGCGGTGCAGTGCCTGGTACAGCGGGATGATCCGGTTCAGCACCTCCCGCTGGGTGGCGAACAGCAGGTCCCGGTCGCGGGCGGTATAGCCGCTCCCCTTGGCCAGCAACTCCCTGAATTCGGGAAAGCGGCGGCGGGCTGCCTCGCCGGTCCAGGCCAGGAAAAAGCAGACCTGCAGGTCCAGCAGGTCCTGGTTGCTGAAGTGTCGTACCCGCTCCCGGGCGCTGCCCGGCTTCCCCTCACCGGCCATGTAGAGCAGTTCAAGGTAGCGGCGGTGGGGTTCGATCATCCGCTGCCGGTTGGCGGAGAAGAAGTTTTCCAGCAGAAAAACCCGGTCCTCCTCGGTCATGTCCGCCGGGTTCATGGCCCCCTTGATCAGGAACGGGTCCACCGCCTGTCCCGTGGCGTAGTCGAGGAGCTGCTCCAGCAGTGACGGCACCAGGTTGAACACCGCCCGCGCACCCGGCGTATCCTCCACGATGGCCGGCATGTCGAAGTAGTCCTTGACGCCGTGGAGGTAGGTCCAGGGCAGGACGTACTCGTTCTTCACCGGGTCCTTGTAGTAGGGCTGGTGCATGTGCCAGAGAAAGATGACGTTCAGGGGCGCGGACATGGATGCCTCACAGCGGTGGCGGTATCGTCGGCAAGTGTACCACGATCCCGCGGATTTTTCTGTGCCTGAATCGGCGGCTCACCGGTTCATCCCGACTGCCGTTGCAGGAAGGCGAGAGTCTCCTGGCTGCAGAAGCCGCCCTGCGCCGTGGTTTCCACCAGCCGGCGGGCAGCCTCCCGCTGTCCCCCCTGCATCAGTTTGACCGCCACTTCATGGATGAAGCCGCTGAATTCGATGGCGTTGTTGCGCAGGGCCGTCAACTGGTGCCGCGCCGCCTCCCCTTCGCCGTCGGCGGCCAGCAGCAACGCCTCCAGCAGCGGCAGAGTGGGATAGTCGGGGTTGGCCGGCAGGAAGTCGGCGACCAGCTGCCGCGCCGCCGCGAAATCACCCAGCGCCGCTTCGCAGATGGCGGTGTTGACCGCCGCCTCCCGGTAGTTGGGACGCAGGGCCATGGCCCGGCGGCCGGCGTCCCGTCCCTCGCGGAACAGTCCTTTCTGCAGGCAGGCATGACCCAGGTTGAACCAGGCCAGGTAGGAGCCGGGATCGAGCTGCAGCGCCCGCTGCCACAGCTCGATCGCTTCGTCGTAGCGCCCTACCCCGCCGGCTTGGATGGCCAGTTCCACCAGGGCGTGGGGCGCACCGCCGCTCTCCGCGAACTTCCGCTTGCCCAGCTCGTAGTAATACTCCTTCTTGCGCTGCTGGCGGCTGTCGTCCAGGTAGCCGTAGTGGTGTACCACGACAGGGCAGTCCGGCATGGCGATTCCCAGCCGCTCAAGGCTGGGTTCCACCATTTCGTGGATCGGGTTCTCGAAGCGGATCTGCGGGTGGCGGGGGAAGAGGCGTACCTTGTCGCTGGGCATCCAGCCCCGTCCCGCCTCCTCCTGCGGGTATTCGCCCCGGTTGGCCTGCCAGTTCTCCACATCGACCCGGTTGGTGTAGTTGCGGGTGGTGATGGTGTAGGCCACCGGCTTCCCGGCTGAAGCGGTGATCAGATCGCGGAACGGGGCATAGTCCAGGGGAGAGATCACCTCGTCGGCATCCAGCGAGAGAATCCAGGAGCTGGCCACCGGTTCCAGGGCGTGGTTACGGGCGGCGGCATAGTCGCCGCTCCAGGGCAGCTCCAGCACCCGGGCGCCGAACAGGGCGGCGATAGCGCGGGTGCGGTCGGTGGAGCCGGTGTCCACCACGACGATCTCGTCAACCAGCGGCGTGACGCTGGCCAGGCAGCGGGCGAGACTTTTTTCCTCGTCCTTGACGATCATGCAGAGGGCCACGCTGGTTCCCTGCTGCAGCCGCTCCGGGGAAGGGTGCCGCAGTCCCAGGCGGGAACGGACCGCCAAGGCCGCCTCCAGGAAACCGTCCGGCTGGGGGCCGGCGGCGATCAGCCCCTCAATGGCGGCCATGGCTTCGTTGTCCCGCTCCAACCGCAGCAGCAGATCGATATGCAGGCTGGTGAGTGAGGCCAGGTCGGGATAGCAGTGACGCAGTTCGCGGAAGATCCGTTCGCCGCGCTGCAGCTCTTCGGGTGTCTGCAGCAGGGCGTGGTAGCGGCTCAAGGCCCCCTGTTCGCCACCGCTGCAGACCGCGGCCTGTTCCCGGAGCCGCAGGGCCCTCTGCCGGTCCTCGTCCCGCAGCGCCAGCCCGGCCAGCCCCTCCAGGGCACCGGAACAGGTCGGGGAGCGGTCAAGGGCCTGGCGGAAGGCAAGGGCTGCTTCTTCCCGGTTTTCCAGGGAGGCGAGCAGCAGACCGCGCACCATCTGCCGTTCCGTCGCATCGACGCCTTCGGTCCGCTCAAATTCCGCAGCCGCCTCGGGCAGCCGTTCCAGCCCCAGCAGTGCCCGGACCAGCAGGAGCGACGTCCGGTCGCCCGGGGGAGCTTCCCGCAGCACATCCAGCGCCTCCTGCGGCATGGCGGCATCCAGGAAGATTTCAGCCAGGGTATGGTAAAAGCGAGGCTCTTCCGGCAGTTGACCGATCCCTTCCTGCAGCAGCAGTTCAACGGCCTGGTTGGTCTCTCCCTTGCGGCAGAGTTCGCCAGACTTTTCCAGTGTTTTCAGGCAGATGATCCGGGCCGCCTCCTCCCGCTCCACCACCGGCTGGCTCCATTTGCGCGTGAAGATCGCCTGGTTCTTCAGCATCGCCTCCCGGTAGTCCAGCCGGTTGCCGGCAAAGGTGGCGCTCCCTTCGTGGTGGATGAAGACGTCGCCGACAATCAGATTACGATAGCCGGCCAGGGCGGCCCGCAGGCAGAAATCGTCGTCTTCGAAATTGCCGGAGCCGAACTGCTCGTCCAGAAGGCCGATACGATCCACGAGTGAGCGGTGGAAGAGCATGCAGAACCCGACGACCCGGCGGGACGGAATCCACCAGTGGCGATGTGCTTCCCGAAAGCGCAGGGCAAAGGCGTCGAGGCTCTCCTGGTCGCGGTAGTCGCACCACGGCCACTGCTGGATACCGCTGGCACTGTTGGTCATGGGGCCCACAATACCGACCGTCGGGTCGGCAAGCGGTTCAAGCAGTCCTGCCAGCCAGCCGGGGGTGACCACGACATCGTTATTCAGGAGCAGCAGGCAGTCGCCCCGGGCCGCCTGCATTCCCTGGTTGCAACCGGCGGCAAAGCCACGGTTCTGTGCGTTCTCGATCAGCCGGATGGTGGGCTGTTGCTGCAGACGTTCGCGCAGCCACTCGCGGCTGCCGTCGCCGGAGCCGTTGTCCACCACGATGATCTCGTGGGGCTCGGGGGTGTGGCGACGGATGCTTTCCAGGCAGGCCTGGGTCACGTCCAGGCGGTTGTAGGTCAGGATGATGATGGAAACCAGCGGCATAGCTCCTCCTTGTCGTCCCGCTCGCAGCACGGCCGCGATCGTTTCGCGGGACACCTGCTCGCCCAGAGCGTCGGGGGGGGAGACACCATCGATGGCGGTATGGTCGAGCAGGTCAGCCTTTGGTACGCCCCCCCATTTAGCGAAAAAACGGTCGCGGTTGCACCGGAACTTGTCGCGCAACCGGAGCAGTTCCTGCTCCATGGCGTCGAAAATCCCCCTGGTATCCCGGGCAAGGGCCAGGTCCTCCGGGGTGACGGTGCCGCGGACGAACGCCTCGTCCAGACGCGCGAGGCGGTTTTTATCCGGCAGATGCTGCTCAAGCTCACGCATCCGCTCGTTCAGGGTCTGGTTCTGGTGGTGAATCAGGCAGCTTTCGGCACAGTAACGGATACGCCGGCCCAGACGGCGGTAGGCGTAGCAGAGGTCGTCATCCTCCCAGCCGTTCTCAAAGCTTTCGTCGAAGCCGCCCAGGTGACGGAATTCGGCGGCCCGCACCAGGATGCAGGCGCCGGTCACGGTCTGGAAGTCGCGGCTTCTCAATACCGCCGGATGGTCGTGGGGAAAGCGGTAGTAGAGGTGGTAGGGCTGGGCGTCGGGAGCGGTCACGTCGGCCCAGACCTTGCCGCAGTGTTGCACGGTGCGGTCCGGAAAGAGCAGGCGGGGGGCCACGAGGCCGATGGCCGGATCGCCGGCAATGGCCCGGTAGAGCGGTTCCCACCAGCCGGGAAGTGCCTCGGTATCGTTGTTCAACAGCAACAGCAGCTCACCGCGGGCTTCGGCAGCACCGCGGTTACAGGCCCGCGCAAAGCGGTGCGGCGGCGGGTTCTCCACCAGCCTGACCGGCAACGATCCCTCAAAAGCAGCCACCACTGCCGGGGTGTCGTCAGTGGAGCCGTCATCGACAACGATGATTTCAAAGGGAACGGACGGAGGATGCTGCCGCAGCGATTCCAGGCAGGCGCGGGTGCAGCCGGACTGGTTGTGGACGGGAATGACGATGGAAAGCAGCGGGGACTGGTTCATGGATACCTGAAAAAGGGGAGGAGGGACTCCTCCCCCTGCTTGGGGAAGAATTACAGCTCCGCCAGGAACTGGCGGGCGTCCGCGTTCCAAGGCTCGAAGTCAAGGACCCGGCTGATGAAGACCCGGGCCTGCTCTTTCAGGTTGTTGTTGTTGGAGATGATCGCCAGGGCGGTCAACACCTCCACGTCGGTGGGGTACTCCTTCACCAGCCGGGTGTAAATGGCGATCGCCTCATCGGTCCTGCCGCAGAGGCTGTAGTAGAGGGCGGCCAGGTTTTTGGCGAACAGCGGGTTGTCCGGGGCTTGGCGCACCGCCAGCTCATGGTGGTTCACGGCCAGGTCCAGCCTGCCGGCGTTGGTGTAGAGGATTCCCAGGTCGTTGTGGGCCAGGGGGGAGACCGGCGTCTCGGCTACCAGTTGTTCCAGCAGGGTGACGGCCCGGTCGGCATCGCCGTTTGCCACGGCGGTCTGGGCCTCGCGGTAGCGCTGTTCAGCACTCATGCCCGCTGTCGGTTGTGCCGGAGAAGCCGGCCGCACTACCGCCTCTGCTGTGGCGATGGTGGAGCGGAGGCGGGCCAGGATGTCGTCCAGCGGCGAGCCGGCCGGTGCCGCCGTTGCGGCAGGGGGAGCCACCGGCTGAACCGGTGCCGCCTGTACGGGAGGCGGTACCGGTGGGGCGGCCGGACGTACCGGCTGGGCTGAGAATTCAGCCGCCGGAATGGCGCCTTCCAGCTGGCGCAGGGCCACTGATGCGTCGCGATTGCCCGGCTCCAGTTCCAGTACCCGGCGGAAGAAGGTGCGGGCTTCCTGCTCGCGGCCGATCTTCCCGCTGATGGTGCCCAGCAGGGCCAGCAGATCGGTATCGTCCGGATGGCTCTTCAGCAGCTCGGTCAGCATCAGGATGGCGTCGTCGGTCCAGCCCAGCTCCACGAAGTAGAATTCGGCCAGATTCTTGACGATGACCGGCGTGGCCGGCTGCAGGCGGTTGGCTTTCTCATAGCAGGCCAGGGCCAGCAGTTTCTCGCCGGTCTGCGCATAGAGCACTCCCAGATCGTTGCAGGCCAGGGCCAGGTCCGGGTACATTTTGAGGAAGGTGCGAATCTCCAGAATCGCCATGCGGGGATCGTCCTTCTCCATGGTGAGCTGCAGGCGACGATAGGCATTCTGGGCTTCGTAGCTGGCTGCGGGCACGACAAACGAATTCATGGCATCCTCCGGGGAGCTGATAGGTAGTGACAGTTCTTATGCCTTACATGCGGACCATACTGTATACTGGCAGTGGCCTTGGAGCAACGACAATTATGCGAGCCATCCCCAGACGTCACGAAGCCTGCCGGCGGCTGTTTCAGAGGTCTGCCAGACCATGCGGGCCTCATCGGGACGACCAAGCAGCAGCAGGGTCGCCAGCAGGCGATGCACCAGTATCTGGTTGCCGGAATTTTTGAGATAGCTGTCAATGAGGGTCGTCAGTTCCGTGGTGTCAGCAGAAATGCCCGGCGATGGACGGGCAAAGAGATCGAGTGCCAGGCTGCAGCGATCCCCGCGGTGTACGAGCGCCTTCCGTACCTGTTCCTGATACGGTGTGTCCGTAGCAGCCGGCAGGGGGAGGAGGGAGGCCAGGCGCTCCCGCCGCACCAAGCAGCATCCCGGAGCCGCATATTCCATCGGCGCATCCCGTCCCATCAGTGTTGACAGTAACAGTTCGGAAACATGTTCAACCGGAATCTCCTGCAGCTCGGGGTAGACCAAGCGCAGCAGCATGCGGTAGTCGTCACGGGGGGTCAGGGTGCGCGTCATGGCGATACCGTCATCCCACCGAAAGTAATTGGCCAGGAAGTGGAGTGCGCGCTCCGGCAGCTGCAGTCCGGACTCCAGCAGAGCCAGCACAGGGGCTGCGCTTGAGGTGACGGTGTTCTGCAGTGCGGTCGATGCGTCCGCTGTCGCCGGTATCCACCCCTTAACCATGGGAATATCCGGTGTGGGTGGGGACATGCCCCATATCACCAGATCAAGGTGGGTGTCCGGGTGAGCGAGGAGCAGGTTGCCCAGATCGTACAGAAGGTGGGCGAGAGAGCAGGGAGGAGCTACCCGCAGCAGGATGGCGATGTGAGGATTGTGCGCTCTGTCTTCCGGAGCACCGGCCGCCAGGGCCAGAACGGCCTCCGCCACCCGCTGCGCGGAACGGCCGTCACGGCCGTAGCAGAGCTCGTCGGCGTAGTGCCGTCGCAACGGGGAAAGGATATGGGGGTGTTTGACGGCGGTCTCAACGGCAGGGAGCAGCTCCTCAATGGTGCCGACTTGCTGACAGGCGTCACGGACCAGGTATTCGATGTCATCGGCCCGGTATCCTTCGTACTCATGCTGGCGGGGGTTGTTGACCGCAATAACCGGCCGGTCCAGCCCCATGAACTCAACCACTACCGAGGATACGTCACTGATCAGGATGTCGGCGGCGGCCATGGCAGGCGTCACGTCGATCTCTTCCACAAACCTGATACGGGGGTGATTGGCCGCCAGCCGGCGGTGCATCTCCGCGAGCACGACATCGGTCATGGTATGCAGCTTGATGACCAGATAGCGGTCCGGCTCGCAGACCTGGACAATCTGTTCTCCGAGGCACGGTATGGCGCTCAATTCGTCGTTGAAGGTGGGGGCGTAGAGAATGATCGTCGCATCAACAGGAATGGCGTACTGTCGGCAAAAGTCCGCCCGCGTGCAGGCCACTGGCCCGAACAGCCGGTCCGACTTGATGAAGCCCGTGACGACAAGGGGAGAGAAAACATTTTTCTGCAGAATCCGTTTGTGCCACGGTCCCGGCACGCAGATCAGATCCGCCAGATTCTCGCGACGCACCAGAGGGCTTTCGGTATAGAATCCCCCCTTGCTGATGATGCCGTGCCCCACAAAGACACGCTTGCCGCAGTTGAAGACGTTCGTGCAGGCATCGGCGAATATGGTGATGTCCGGCTGAAACTCCTCGACGGTGCGGACAAAGCGTGCCTTGCCCTTCAGCCGCTCGACCTCATGTTCTTCAAGCCCCCAGCCGGGCAAGCCGTTCTGCGGCGCAATAAACGGCGGGGCGCAGAAGGCGGTTTCCGCCTCAGGGCAGAGACGGACCAGGTGTTCCTGGACCGGCTCCAGAAAGGGAACGTGCAGGTTGCGCTGGATATAGAACAAGATCTTGACTGACATGACAAAGCTAGCTCAACGGAGTGACGGTAGGATGACGGTTTCCGCCCGTTCCAGGTCTTCGGGAAAATCGATCTCGATACAGGGGAGGTCGGAGATGTCCAGGGCGGTGAACGGCGCCTTGTCCAGCATCCGGTCCACGGCGGTCTCAAAGTAATTCTTCAGCAGACGGTCCCGTTCCACCACCCCGGCCAGAGTGGCGCCGAACAGCGGACCGATGGCACCGGCAAAACGAGCCACGCCGATGAACTCGCCGTAGGCCTCCGCCGGCGGAATCTCCTTGCCGATGGCGGTGATGCGGGTGCCGGCGAGCAGTACTTTTACCTCTTCCTCGCCGCAGCGCTTGCGTTCCACCGCCAGCGGGCTGGCGGCCGGGGCCGCCAGCAGCCGCCGGATCAGCTCCGGATGAAACAGGACATCGCCGTTTAAGTAGAGAAAGTCCTCGGTCATCTCGTGGCGGGCCAGCCAGAGGGAGTAGGCGGTATTGGTATCGGCGTAGTCGGGGTTGTCAATCCAGGTAACGGTAAATTCCGGATACCGCTGCAGATAGTCCCTGATCATGGCATCGCGATAGCCCACTACCAGTACCAGCTCACGCACGCCACCCAGGCGCAGGGCATCGAGCTGAAAATCGAGGATCGGGCGACCACCCACCTCCACCAGGCACTTGGGCCGGTCATCGGTCAGCGAACCCAGGCGTCCTCCCTTGCCGGCATTGAGAATGATTGCTTTCATGGCACTCCTTGCGGGGTAATCTGTAATGGTGTCCCGGTGAGCGGTTAGCCCCGGTAGTGCATCAGGCAGGCTGTGAACTCGTCCCGTAGCGACCGGTTATCTTCGAAAATCGCCCGTGCGATGGTTGTGAAGAGCGGGATAGTGATGTTGAGATCCCCCATCTCCACGATGGTGCGGGCCATCTGTACCCCTTCCACCACCATGCCGACCCGGGCCAGGGCCTCGTCGGTTGCTACTCCCTCGCCCAGCAGGCGGCCGAAACGGCGATTGCGGCTGTTGGGGCTGATACAGGTGGTGATCAGGTCTCCCAGGCCGGCGATGCCGTAGATGGTCTTGTGGCGAATCTCCAGAAACTCGGCGATTTCCACGAATTCCCGCAGGCCGTAGGTCATCAGCAGGGCGGTCATGTTGTCTCCGAGCTGCAGGCCGTCGGCGATACCGACTCCAACGGCAATGACCCCTTTCAGGGCAGCACAGAGCTCCACCCCGTCCAGATCGCGGGACAGTTCGAAAACCAGGGTGTCGTTGCGCAGTATCCTGGCGACCCGGGTCAGGGCGGTCAGATTGTGGGAGGCCAGTACCGCCTTGCTGGGCAGACCGCCGGCCAGCTCGCGGGCGATGTTGGGGCCGGAGAGCACGATCAGCGGCGACTCCGGAATGGTTTCCCGCACCAGTTGCCCCATGGTCTTGAAGGTAGCGTGCTGAAATCCCTTGGTGGCACAGACCAGGGGGGTGCCGTTTACGCGGTGGCGCAACTCCTGAAGCAGCTCCGGCAACGCCCGGGAGGGGACCGCCAGCACCACCACGTCGTCGGCATCGAAACCGCAGGCGGCAAGCGGTCTTGCCGTCAGTCGTTCAGGCAGCGGGATACCGGGCAGGTAACGCCGATTCTCGCGGAGCGTAGTAATCTCATCGGCATGTTCGGCAGAATGTGTACCAAGAACCACATCGCTGGACTCCGCAAACAGTTTTGCCAGAGTGGTCCCCCAGTTGCCGGCACCGATGACCGTTACCTTCATAGGCGTGCCTTTACCCTGTTTTCATAAAGTTCCAGCGCCTGTTCGATGACCTTATCCATGTCCAGATAGCGGTAGGTTCCCAGGCGGGCTCCGAACAGCACGTTGGGCAGCAACTCCCCGTCCCGACGGTACAGCTCATACTTTTCCCGGTCTTGTGCCGTGTTGATCGGATAATACGGGTCATCCTCCCGGCCGCAGGAGAGGGAATACTCACGATAGATAACAGATCGGTCCGTTGGATACCCGGTCCGTTCCGGGTGGTAGTGGCGGAATTCATGAATGCGGGTATAGGGTGTTTCGGAATCGGCATAGTTTACCACCGTGGTGCCCTGGAAATCTCCGGTTTGCACCACCTCCAGCTCAAAACGCAGGGTACGCCAGCCCAGAACCCCGTAGCGGTAGTCAAAGAAGCGGTCAATGGGACCGGTGTAGATCACTTTGCAGGCTTCCGGTACTTGGTCACGGATGGCGAAGTAATCGGTCTGCAGCCGTACTTCTATCAGGGGATGCGTGACCATTCGTTCAAACAGTGCTCCGTAGCCGTCCCAGGGAATCCCCTGCCAGCGGTCGTCGAAATAATCGTAGTGGTGGCCGCACCGTACCGGCAGACGGGTGATGATCGACTCCGGCAGGTCGCGGGGATCGGTCTGCCACTGCTTAATGGTATAGCCCCTGATGAATGCCTCGTACAACGGTCTGCCGATGAGCGAGATCGCCTTTTCCTCAAGATTGGCCGGGGCGGCGATCCCTTCGCGAGCCGCCTCCTCCTTGATGAAGCGGGCCGCTTCTTCAGGAGAGAGGTCAAGGTTGTAGAGGGAGTTGATGGTGGAAAGGTTGATCGGCATGATGAAAGTGCGCCCCTGGTAACGGGTCAGCACCTTGTGGCGGTAGCTGTTGAAGCCAGTAAAATGGGAGATATACTCCCAGACGTTTCGGTTTGAGGTATGGAAGATATGGGAGCCGTAGCAGTGGCATTCGATGCCGGTCATCGGATCCAACGCGGAATAGCTGTTGCCGCCGATGTGGTCGCGTTTATCAATGACCAGGACCCGCTGGCCCAGGTCATTGGCGATGCGCTCGGCCATGACCGCGCCGAAGAACCCCGCACCGACAATCAGATACGGTAAACCGTTGAGATTCATTTCAGATACTCCTGAAAAGAGAGTTTTCTTTAGGTCGGTGCCACGCCCAGGCGGTTTCCACGATGGAGGCAAGATCGGGGTACTGAGGCTTCCAGCCCAGTAGCCGCACTGCCGTCTGGGCGGAAGCAACCAGATATGCCGGATCGCCCGCACGACGCGGGGCAATGGTAACAGGTATCGGATGTCCCGTCACGGCGCGGCAGACGTCGATCACCTCACGAATCGAGTAGCCCTTGCCGTTACCAAGGTTACAGGTCAGCGAGTCACCACCGTCAAGCAAATACCGCAGTGCCAGCGTATGGGCGGCAGCAAGATCGCATACATGGATATAGTCACGGATGCAGGTACCATCGGGTGTGGGATAATCGTCACCATTTATGCTGACAGAGTCACGCATGCCAAGAGCGGTCTGCAGAACAATCGGTATAAGGTGTGATTCGGGGTGGTGAGCCTCACCGATCCCGGCGGTCGGGTGGGCACCGGCAGCGTTGAAATAGCGCAAGCATGCCGATCTGAGACCCCAGGCATGGGCACAGTCGGCGAGAATCTGCTCAACCATCAGTTTTGAGCGTCCATAGGGATTTTCTGGGCGCAATTCGGCAGATTCCGTCAGCGGAATTTCGGATGGCGTGCCATACACGGCGGCGGTTGATGAGAATACGAATCTCGTTACCCCTGCTTCCTGCATGGCGGAGAGCAGGTTCAGTGTGTTGGCTACGTTGTTGTGATAGTACTTAAGGGGGGCGCCAACGGACTCACCTACCTGGATGAACGATGCAAAATGCAGCACAGCGGAAACCTGATAGGTTGAGAAAAGGTGCGCCAACAGGGCCCGGTCACCTAAATCACCGTGAACGAGCCGTTCCCCCGGCACCGCCCAGCGGTGTCCGCTTGAAAGATTATCAAGAATAACCGGATCGTACCCGTTATCCAGTAGCTCTCGCACCATATGGGAGCCGATATACCCGGCTCCACCAACGACAAGAATCTTCATTGCAGGTCCTTCCCCAGCCGTAATAGTGTCAGCCTCGTATCCAGGGATGCTTTTCCACAAAATCAAGCAGCGCCCCCTGGCGGAAGATTTTTTCCGCCGACGCCGTATCGTACTTTTTTTCCAGCTTGAATCGATTGGCCAGATGATTGGCATTGGCGGCCCCGCCGGAGTTGCGCATATGCCGTACCTCCACCAGACCGTTGAACAGCACCTGCCAGCTTTGCAGCCGCATGCGCAGGTGATGATCAACATCGTCAAACTGGGTGGGAGCAAACTGGATATCGAACAGCCCCACCTCATCCATGGCGCTTCTGCGGTACAGATTGGCGCAGCCCATCACGTAATCACGTTCACTCACATTGTCGAACTGTCCCTGGTCCGGGCAATTGGTGAAGAGGATGATGTGGTTAATCCAGTCTGTTCCCCGGGTCAGGATGCCGCCGGAGTGTTGCACAGTCTTCGGTCCGGCAGCGTTAATGATCTTGGCTCCCACCACACCGGCGCGGGGGTGCTGCTCCAGTGTTGCCAACAGGCGGCTGAGCCAATCCGGCTGCACTTCAATGTCATCGTCAAAGTAGGCGACATAGTCGGCCTGGCCGGTTTCCGGGTCAGCATAGAGCCAGTTGCGTGCCGCCGGAGCACCGATGTTCACCGGCAGGGTTATCACCTTGAACTCTCTGAACAGTTGTTGGGGGAGCGTGGCAAGCAGTTCCGCCGTGCCGTCGCTGCTGCCGTTGTTCAGGATGAACACTTTGTAGTTGGGGTAATCAGTCCGGGCCAAAGAACGTAGAGTCACCTCAAGCTCGGCGGCCTTGTTCCAGGAGTAGATAAAGATATGGATGCGAGAAGTGCAATCAGATGATACCAAATGGTACCTCCTTAACACCATCCAATAGACCGGTTTCACGAAGCTCTCTAATTTTTTGGCACAGATACCGACGGTCCCGTTCTTCCGATTCAAGCTTAATCCGCCGCATTTCGTCAGCCGGGTGCTTGGTAATCATCTTATGCACATTGCCATCCACATTCCCTTTCGCAGCGCGGTTAAGAATTGACTGCTTGCCGGTCTTCTGGTGGTGTACCACTTGGTTATGACCGTTATAGATAACTTCGTACCCCTTCAGCACCGTACGGATATCGTGCTCAATGTCATCAACTTGGCTGGGGGAGAAGCGCACATCAAACTCACCAACATCATAGAGTGCCTCGTTCCGAAAGAGATGGCAACAACCCATGACTGATACGCAGGAACGGATGTAATTCAACTGGCCGTAATCCGGTTCGTTGCCGTGTTTGCAGGTTACCCGCAGACTGTTCTCCTCGGCAACATCCAGAAACACCCCGCCGTATTGCAGGGTAGGTAGGTGGAGCGGATCCACAATTCTGCTGCCAACAACACCGGCCGTGGGGAATGCCTTTAGCGTAGCCAGCAGGCGTCCCAACCAGTCCGGCGGTACATCCACATCATCATCTAGGTAGGCGATGTAATCGGCCTGGCGGGCTTCCGGTTGTGCCATCAGCCAGTTGCGGGCCGCAGGAGCCCCCACATTGGTGGGCAGATGGATCACTCGGCAGCTGTTGCGGGGAAAGAGCGCCGTCGCCTGCTCCATCAAATCACCGGTGCCGTCCGTGCTGTTGTTATCCAACATGAGAATGGCGGCTGTGCCCAGGTTAGAAGCGGCAAGGCCCTTGAGGGTTGCCTCCAGAACATCGCGCTTGTTCCAGCAGTAGATGAGCACGCAGATATTTTCGCCGGCAAGATCGTGTTGCACCATACGATCAAAGCCGGTCATACAGTCGTGCATCTTCAGATAGAGATGCATCTGGAGAGGGTCGTAACGGAGGGATTCTCGCCAGAACCGCATGGCACCTTGCTTGTCGCCCAGAATATACAGGCATTCCGCGAGCAGGTTGATGCAATGGGAGTTGGTTCGCAGCTCCAGCGATCTTTCCAAGGGGTGCAGCGCAGCCGGATAATCTCCGCAACGGAAATGGGAAGCTCCCATGGTCCAATGCCACCACCACTCAAAAGCCGTACCGGCAAATACTATCTCCCGTTGCTGCAGGAACCGCTTCCAGTCGCTACCGGTGGCAATCAAGCGGGTTGTCTGTTCCCAAAGCAGCTCCGGATCGCCGGGATACTGTTCCGCCAATGGGCGTAGAAGCTGGTCTGCCTGTTCATGTTCAAAAGCGGTTAACAGCTCCTGCAACCGGTTTTTTTGCTGACGAAGCGGACGGAACTGCTCCAGCCAGCCAAGCATTTCCACCAAGCCAGGATCAGGTCCCTTGACTGTTTGTGAAAGGCTCCGGATATAATCGCTGACATCCTCAAGATACGGCTTTTCTTCAAATATACGCAGTAGACAGTAATACCCGATGCCAAGCAGCTCAGGCGGTGCCTGACCTTGCGACGTGTCGAAGGCAACATTGGCGATTTCCAGGTAACGTGACGTAATCAGATTGCCATCCTGAATGCGGAGCTGAAAATACCGTTGGAAATACGTGAACCGATCTGACAGGTTTCCGGCTGTGACGCACGTTGTTGGAAAGGGAATACGATCAAGCAGACAGGTCGTTGCCGACCATGTTGGTACGGTGGGGATGCGATGAATGGCTGCCGCCTGCCACGTTTGCCGGTCGGCAGGTTCAATCGCTGAAATAAGGTATGATGCTCCTTCTTGCGCTTCAGCGCCGTGCCGGCCAGCTTTTCTGTCAAGCTCCATCAGTGCTGGTAAATGCTCCGAGGTAACGATCCCCACCGTATCGTAATACCATTTGATAAAGTTCAGTACCGGATACAACTGCATTGCAGTCTCCTCAAGGCTACGAGAAGAACTCTGAAGGAGCCGTTGGTACAGACCTGCAGCATGGCTAGATAACGCCGTCAGGGTAGTATCAAGCTTTTCATCCGAATATTGCCAGAGGTACATGAAGCCAAAGTTGTGTTCCTGCTCCAGGATCGGTGGCATGCTGGTGACGGTGGCTTGGTAGGTCAATGCTTCAATCTTGTGCACCCATTCGCCCAACTGCGTTACCAACGATTCAAGCCGTCGATGACTGCTGCGAAAACGCAAGGCATCTGCGGGTGTCATGCGTGCGTAATGATGAGGGAGGTGATTATGTCTGCTGAAGATCAATACTCCACCCTTGCCGCGAAAAACAAACATCCTGCCAAGCCCTTGAGGGGCAAGATGGTGGGCGTGCAGGGCGCGACAATCGGGACGATAGTAGATGACACAGCCCAACTGCGCCAGCCTATAACCCAATTCGATATCTTCTGCCCCCATTCTGATGAATGCCGGGTCGAAAAAATCTGTCGTACGTATGAAGTCTCGCTGCAGGCTGATGTTGCAAGTATAGAATTTATCGTAACTATAGGGGGTGTCCGGCTGCATAGTGCAGTATTCGAAGATCAGGTCTGAGTGGTCCAGGCAGTAGCCAACCGGTTTAGCTGTGTCGGTATAATCGGGATGCATAGTGAAGAGGCCCAGTACGGCAGCCTTTGGATTCTTGATTCGACGATGTTCTTTCAGATGGATTTCCAGTGCCCATGGGTCAAGCAGTGCATCATCGTTGAGAAACAGGACATAGGTACCTGATGCGTTTGCAATTCCCATATTGCGGGCTGAAGCAGGGCCATTATTGTCTTGTCGGAGATAGGCCAGTGAATAGGGCGCACGATAAGAGGTAACCAGCTCTCTCGTCTGATCGGTTGAGCCGTCATCGCAGACAATGACTTCGAAACATTCAGAAGAAAGTGTCTGCTTGGCAAGGTGGCCGAGACAGAGCTTCAAAATATCACAGCGGTTGAATGTTGGAATTATAATAGACAGCATTGTATTCATAGTGATTGACACGCTCTTAAAACAAGCTCAGCATCGCTGTGGTAGCCAAGCGACCTAAGAAGTCCAGTGAGGCGCTTGCCGACTGCTTTTGATGGACATTCGGAAAATAGAGTAGCTAAAGTCGAAAGCTGCAATTGTGGTGAATCAGAAAAGTAATCTTTGTAATCAACTTTCGGGAAAATAGTCAGCTTACCGTCTAGGGTCGCATCAACAATAATTCTACCGGACGATTCATATGCATTTTTAGCCAAGTTGTAGGAGCGTTCCGATCGCTCCAAGTCCGGCAGGTGCCAACGCATCCCTTTGCCGAAGTAATCAGGATGGAAATGGTTTGGATCGTCTCCCTGTGAGATAACTTCTTTGTTGGGATCACCGGGAGTCACGAAATGATGGTCAACGCCAATGAGGACCACTTCAGAAAAGCCCATGAAGTAAGCTAGTTGCATAGCAACATAGGTGACGGTCCAGCCCTCATGCAGGCCGGCATAGGGCGTTGTAGAAAACTCCCATTGGGGGTGCTCGGCAATGAACATGATGTCACGGGGATCTTTAACGAAGTTTATACCCTTATGGCTCAAAAATTTTGGCATGGGCAGCGCAAGAATGTCATCGGCGCTTTGTTCTATGACCAGTGGATTAACTGAAACATAATAAGTTGGGCGGAACTTCCATTTGTCGAAAATCAGATAGATACGATTCATACCGAAACAGATCTCCTGCTCCAGGAATGACAGGTCCATTTTGTTGAGGCTCGGTCCGTTGCCAATAATGACACAACGTTGCCCTGCGTGAATATCCTGATATTGTTTCATACGCATGGCAGAACGCTGCAAAATGAGCACTTTGCGATCAGGTTGCGGGGGCGGTACCACCGGTTGTTGTTGGGCGTGCAGTAGCTCAGTCGACTCTCTGCATCCATGCAAACCTGTCTCAGCCACCGTTATCAAATGCTGCAAATCAGGTGGACAATCCCGTCCTGCCTGCAAATATTTAGCCCGAAGCCTGTCAAGCAATTCAATTGCCTTGCCAAACATCGGGACGGCATCTTCGAGTTTGTTGAGTATGCCCAGTGCTTGGCCGCGCACGAGATAGGGAACAGGCTCGTTTGGAACAAGCCGCATTGCTGCAGTAGCAAAATCATCTGCTTTGACGGGATCGCAGCTAAGGCAGAACACTGCATTGTCGCTAAGCCAGGCCGGATCCTCCCATTTTTGATTGCTCGGCATCATTCTCCACATAAAGCCAATGTAGTCTTCCAATCCAGGAGATTTCTTCTGAAGAGCTTTTCTCATTGCCTTCAATCTTAGGACTGTTTCCGTAAGGCGCTCAGGTTTTTCGGGGAAATCGTGGTATATAAGTACATCAGGATAATATTTGATGCAGTCTATGCGCTTGCCGTAGTTGCAAAAGAGCCGGTAGGAGAGCTCAGCCCCTTCAAAACCGAACAGCAACTCATCATATCCACCAACCGTAATAAACGCATCCCTTTTAAAAGCGGTATTCATTTCAAGTCCTACGGTTGAAGCAATCGATACATCTCCCAAATCATAATTAAGTGGAATATGTTTTTTCCCTTCGTTTGTTTTCAATAGAACTTTTCCACGCAAAGCAATGATATTTTCTTCATCAAAGTGCCTAGTGATATTTAAGATCCAGTCTTTATCTGCGATAGCATCGTCATCAAGAATCGCAACTATTTCACCAGCTGATAACTGTACTCCTAAATTTCTGGCGTATGAGGGACCATAATTGCAGCTTGATTCTATATAACAGTAGTTGTAAAGCAGTTTTAATATACCATTTTTCAAAACGTCTACTGACTCTCCATTGTTAACGATTATCACTTCGAAATTTACAAAAGACTGGACATTAAGTAGATTAAGGTTTTCAAGTAACTCATTCTGACGATTAAATGTAGTTATAATGACACTTACTTTCGGGGATAGCCTTGGAGTACGCCAGTCGAAGACCTGTTCTTGGTTTTCATGGGCAGCAGAGTTGATTTTCATCAAGGTATTTCGACGCAGCATATGTATTTCAGGCCAGCGTGAAAAGACCGGGTGCCCGCCCAATCCTTCGGGGCCGACCGACAGGCTATAGAGAGAGGCATACTCATAACACTTCTGCAGAAAAGCCGTTTCAAGCCATGAAAGAAAAGAGTTTCCAGCATATTCGAGACTGTCATTGCGAATCAATCGCACTCCCAGAACTTCCTTGAGATGGTAAAACCTATACTTCTGGGCAATGCGAAGCCAATACTCATAATCGCCCGCAGTGTAGAAAATTTCATCAAAATATCCAAATTCGTCATGGACGCAAGCGCGCCACATCGGCTGTGAGCTGGCAAAACATTCATCAAGCAACCGGTTCCAAGAAAATGGGCCCCTGTCACAGTCAAACCAGAACTCCTTCTTGCCGCCCTCTAGCTCGCGATAGTACTTCTGATTTACATACACGAGGCCAATATCTTGGTTCGCGTCCAGCACCGCTGCCATTTTTTCGTACGCATCAAGGGCATGTGCATCGTCTGTGTTTGCATTGGTGATATATTTACCCCGAGCAAGGCGTATTCCTCGGTTCCATGCCTTATAAATGCTCTCTCTGGTAGCCGTCTTCACATAAACGATATTGGGATGGCGGGCCATGTATTCATAGACAATTGCTTCTTCGTTTTGTTGAGAGCAACTGTTAATGACGATTATTTCCAAGCGGTCGGCAATGGTCTGGCGCAGCAAATCATCCAGGCATTCGCGCATATAGCGTTCCGAATTATACGTGGATACAATTGCCGAAACGATATATTCGTGCTGAATGCCACTTACAGATAACTTATCATCGTTTTCAGAGCGGTAAAAGTTTCCTGCTGCCGGTACAGTATGAGGGTTACAAAAAATATCCGCAAATTCGATTTTGGGGAAAACGGTCAATTTTCCGCCGAAGGTTGCATCAATAATGATTCTACCTTCCCACTCACAAATACCTTTTGCCAATTGAAATGAATCTTCAATCGTCGTATCCGGTATATCGTGGTCGAATCCTACAAGAAAAATCTGGCTGAACCCCATATGGAAGGCCAACTGCATGACAACAAAGGCTGTAGAAGCACCGGGATTATATCCTTTGCGCAAATCAGTGAAAAATTTTTCACCTGAAAGATTCTTTTCAAGAAAAATGGTGGTGGGCGAAATTGAGTTTGGATTGAACTGACTGATGTCGTGAAATTTGGTGCTGGGAATTTTAACGATATCGGCATGGAGTAGTTGCATCAGGGCATGGTCGATGCAGACATAAAAAGTAGGAAAAAAACCTATAGTAGAAAACGTAAGATAAATCTCGTCCATCCCGAACGTAATTTCATCCTTCAATTTCGACAAGTCGATCTTGTTCAAGCTCGGGCCATTACCAAGTATGAAACAGCGCTTGCCGCGATAGCGATTCCTTAACGCTTCCAGTCTTCCGGTGTCTATTTCAGGGCAAATATGTTGCATCCGCTTGACCTGCTGATTATTTTTCATGAAAAGCCCCTCAAAAACTGTTAGTGGCACTTCACCATCCAGAAACTGCCGCCGCCCATGCCAATTCCATAGTTTGGAAAAAGTTTCAGCAGCTCTTGTTTGTACTTTCTTCCCATATATCCGACAGCATATTTTACACGATATTGAGTGTTACCTATGAGAAAAGCTTGTAGAATATATTGTTCGCTCCAAAAAAAGTGTTTTTCTTTAATCCACATTTCAGGATAGTCATATGGAAAAAAAATATCATGAATATGAACTAAAACCCCTGGTTTAAGCCGAGGTAACACTTCAAAAAATAAGTACAACACATCACTGCCAATCTTTGCCACATGAGTTGAATCGATAAAAAGGATATCGTTTTCCTGTAACTCAAGAAAAATATTTAAGTCTATTTCCTGTACCGGACATTGATACAGTCGGCTTACGCCTGGAACCCCTTCGCGGATGAAATCTCTGGGATATGGC
Source organism: Trichlorobacter ammonificans (assembly GCF_933509905.1). GTDB lineage: Bacteria > Desulfobacterota > Desulfuromonadia > Geobacterales > Pseudopelobacteraceae > Trichlorobacter > Trichlorobacter ammonificans. The sequence goes on from NZ_OW150024.1 coordinate 153,436, forward strand.
TCTATGCAGAGTATCTCTCCGGTGCCATTTAGTTTGACTGCATTTGCAGTCACCAATGTCGAGTAACCACTGCCCACCTCAATAATTTTCTGGGGTCTGTACTTTCTAATAAAGCAGTGTAAGATGGCGGGGTCAAGACCCACAAACTGGTCGTTCTCATAGCTGTATTGAAATTTGTCGCCTGTAAACTTTAGAGGATATTGACTGTATTCTGGCTGATAGAAAGAAAGAACGTCTTTTATGAACGAAAGTTGCTCTTGATCATTCATCTCAATTCCCGGCATATCTGATGCCTTCTGCCAAGTTTCGGGAGGAATTTTACCTGTATCCGGAATCGGCGAGTAGAACCAAACTGGCATAACATGAATACCCTGCTGCTCGAGACAAGCAAAAAATTCTCTGTGTACCAGCGGATTCTTTGTGATCAACTTCAATATGTCAATCAATGATCTAAAATCTTCGTTACTTAGTGTGGTCATGAATTTACCTCGATCTGGTTACTATTTTTTTATAACAGATACCATTATAGAACCAAAATAGTAACGACCTGGATATGGTGATACCGGATATTCGTTTATGTTTTTTCTATAATAATACTCGTAAACAATTCGCAATGGTTCGAGTAAAACGGGTTCTTGTGCACTGTGGATATCCCATAAGAATTTTAGAGGCTCTTGGTCAAAGGCAAAACCTGCACCTTCAATCATCATAAGAAGTTCACTAAAATTTGCTGCTGGCGAGTAGGGGTTAACATCAATTGTGTGTACCGATTTACCCCCAGGACGTAAAACCCTGTGAATGTCTTTAAATACTGATGAAAGCTTATTAAATGGAGTGTGTTCTAATACCGAAATAGAAAAAACTAAATCAAAGTAATTTTCAGGGAGCTCGCTAGAAAAATCTCCAAGCAATCCATCAACATATCTTGTATTACGACGCAAGGACATAGCCTCTTTAAAAGCTTCTTCAGGGTAAAATCCTGAGCTGTCACTTATCCAGTATTCAAATAGTTGCCCAAAATGGGTGTCAAAAAATAGATTCAGGCCTGCTCCTGCCTCTAGCACATTTCTAGGCTTTGTCTTTTCTATCTGCTGAATGCAGAAAAGTGTTCCTAATTGCTTCAGTCCCCATGCGAAATCATTATCATTAATATATTTAGTTTTATTATAGTGTCCAAGCAAATCTATTAGATCTTTGCAGGTTGCCAATCTTAGCATGGAAAACCTCAATATATGATTGATACATATTACTTGTGGGAAATTATATTAAATGAAGTTACTTTTCTGAACGGATATTCTTCATATCTCTTTTTAAGAAATTTTCTCCAGTTATAATGACCTTGAGGAGATAGGTAAAAGGTATCAATGTCGTTAAGCGCTTCTTGCCCGAGCTCTTCAGCCGTTTTGGTTTGTTCATGCAAAGAAAGAACTGCATTGATAAGTCCATGATTTTTGAGGACAGTTCCATCAACTGTAAAGTCAATTGCGTGAATAGATTTGCCACCCGGTTTAAGGCATCTATATATTCTCTCAAAGGTTGGGGCTATGGCAGCAATAGGGTTGTGTTCTATGACCGAACAGGAGTAGATGGCATCAAAATAATCAGTTGGCAGGGTTTGGTCTTCGTGTATAAATCCTCTGGTGAAATGGATTTGGGGAAAGCGAGTGCTTACTTCTTCAAACTTGGCAATTCCGCCGCCGAATTCCTCGAATACATCAATAACCCATACTTCATAGCCAAGTTTTTGCAGATAATCCGCCAGCTCGCACTTGTCAGCGCCAATTTCAAGAATTCTGCCACCGCGCGGTACATGTTTCAGGACACTATCAACTACCCAGGGGCGCTGGAAGTTTTTGAGGTCACCTGTCAAATTTGCAATTGAGGGATAAGCCTCTAAAAAGAAATTGTACTCTCGCACTGTTGCATAACTCGCTGGTACGTTGATTTGCAAGGGAGTTGTTGAGAGCCTGTTATGGTTTCGTTGGGTGCCGCTCGAATTTGTCATAAGCATATTTTTGCGACAGTCAACTAGCTCATTTAACGTATTTGCATAATAATCTTTATGTATATCTGGCTTAGAAAGGGCAGCTGTAAAAAAGTTTATGGCTTCGGCGTACTCTTTCTTCAAAACATGGTGTCGTGCCAAGCCAAGCAATGGGAAAAACTTTCTTTTATCGGGAATACCATCAATATTTAAAGCTCGGAGATAATAGTCTGCTGCCAAATCAGCAGCACCTTTATTCCAAGATGAGTTTGCTAGTCGGACAAATAAGTCATATTTTTGCTTATCATCGACCTCAGCTATCTGAATACCTAGCATATATAATGTTTCTGCTTGATCTCTCAGGCCGTTGGTGTCAAGAAGCCAGCCAACCTCAAGAATGCCTTGCACCCTGTCAAACGGTTTGACTGATACGAGTTGCATCGCCCTTTTGACCAAGTCCAGCGCTGACACATAATCTTTTTCTGCTAGCCAGCATTTTGCAAGCCCGATGAGTGTCGAATAATCGAGTAAAAATTCAGAATTAAGTTTGTGCAGGAGTTCATGATTGAAGACTGGATCTACCGAATCAGCAGAAAATCCAATCCCGTCAACCGGCGTTATCACCATGGTGCTGCCAAACTGATGCATATGCCAGGTGTTTTGGGGCTGCTGGCGCAATTCATCAATAAATACGGCAATGTCCGGCCATGATGGATCATTGTAGTCATCCATCAGCATTAAGCCGTCTGTTTTCAAAAACTTGCTGTAGGTTTGCCAGTCATTCTTGACGCCAGAATATGAATGATCCCCATCAATCATTATCGTAGCAAAGGAGTTAGCGTCCAAGCCGTTGTAGGCATCGGAATGAGTACTTAAACAGCACCTCAAATCAACCATGCTGACATCAAACCCGAATTTAGTGATATTTTCATAAAAAATATCCTTGGTGACAGGGATTCCACTTATAGGATCGGTTTTTTCTCCATAAAAACCTGACATTGGGTCTATACATACAATTTTACCCATGACGCCAAGGTCGCGCATAGCGAACAGTTTCATCAGGCAGCTTCCCCCAAACAGTGAACCAATTTCAAGTAGTTGCACTGCCGCGGCACCAGTCTTGCGGATGTAGTGCGCTATAGATAGATATTGTACAAGTTTGTCACCAAAATCACCGCAGTGCCTGCCCGTGATGCCACGTTGGATTTCGCGGCAGGCCTTCATTGAGTTCCCAAGATCTTCGGTTCGGATATGGGGTAATATCTTCGCCAGCTTTTCCCAAACGCGGGTGATGGGGCACTGAACCATAGCTTTACTCCAAGTGGTATAAGTTGTTAATGTGAAATGCGATTATTCTTTTGCCAAATGGCAACGCCGGGAGTGTACCAAGAGACATGCTCAAAATTGATGAGATTGCCGCCATGGCGTTTGACGATTTCTTGTAATGCTCCATGCACACGGGGATCTTCGTGGGGGTCGGAGATTTGATAGGTGTTGTCGAATATCACGAGAGCGTTGTCGGCAAGATGCGGCAGCACCATTTCGAACTCTTCCATAACATCATGAAAAAGGTGCGATGCATCCAGCAGTGCAACACAAATGTTGGTGTGCCGTGCCGTGATATGCTTTAGGGCTATCCTGCTGTCACAGTTGAAAGCCGTGATGAAGCTGTTTACGTGAGCATTTCTGAAGTTGTCCAGTGCCCGCATGTAATTCGCCTCTTCCAGCTCAACGGTATAAACATGCCCTGCTGCCTTTACATCTTTCAGGGCCTGGGCAAGTATGATCGTTGTGCAGCCGATATTGGTGCCTGTTTCGACAATGATGTTATTTTCCTGCGGGTTCAGGTGAGAAAGCAGCAGATAGTAAATAAGGCCCCAGCCAGGATAGCCTATGGTGAGGCCGGTCTTTTCCTGGGCGTCTTGTATGTTGTTGACTCCCTCTTCAAGCGACGCCAGATAATAGTTCGGCAGTAGCGACTTCTGATAGTCAAAGGTACGGTAATACTTGGGTGGTTTCATGGCATCTCTTCCTTTTTGTCTAAGTTTGACTCTGATTGCGACTGCTCTTGAACGCAGAGCCCAAGCTCGCGGCAGATGTCGTCCAATGCGCTCTTAATCTCCGTGTCACCGGGGAAGGCCTGGACGAGGCGTTCAAATATTTTCAGCGATTGTGTGTAATTGCCAATAGTTCGGTTGTCGATTGCCTGTTTGAGAAGATTGTCTCTGGACTCATTCTGCAACAAGTCAGGCGGAAGTGAGGCGTATGGGGATGGCGATGGAGAGCGTTTGCTGTGAGAAGTTTCCCCGAACAGCATATTCCAATGCTTACGCAGCTGCTGTTCAATTTTCTTCTGATCAAGCGTGGTCAGCCAATCAAAGAAACCGTGCTCCTCAAGATTGATATCAGGATAATAGCATCGCTCATTATCCGGAATATTAAGGTCAAATACGGCCGGTTCATGAATGTAAGAAAGTTGCATCTGCCTGCCCCTGCAGAGAGTGCATGGTGCTATTGGTCTTCCCATGAATGAAGTAATGACGTTGTCATTGTGGTCCATAAGCTTTGCTAGGGGTATGTTTTTGATGTTGCCATGCACGCGGGCCAGATTATAGCAACAACTGTAATCGCCATTTACGTCGACCTTAGATATGTATCTTTCCGTAAAAATGCGGCAGGGAATAGATCGGTCGTTCCGCTCCCGATGGTAGAGGTCGATTTCTTCTGAGGTCTGTGCGAAGAGAGGTTCAAAGGAAACCTTGACTCCCTGTGAATCTCCATATGCTTTGCATTTACGAAGAATTTTATTTGAAAATACGGGGACGCGGAAGAGTGACTCCCTATTATTCACTTCTAGCCCCTGCCCCATGGCATGGCGGAAATAGACTGAACAGCCAAGTTCTCGACAAAAATCGATGATGTTAAAGCAATCAAGCAGATTTCTTTTGAGCAGAGTTACGCTAACCACGATCGTTGGTTTTTGCATACCTAGGCGAGCATGAACCTGATTGATGTTTCTAATGTTTTTCATCGCTTGCGTTGACAGGCCTGGGGGGCGGATTGCATATGAGATCAGTGGATCAACTGCGTCAATCGAAAGAACGTACAGAACTGGATTCTTCAACCCGGCAAGCGGGGCAAGATGCTCTTCATCCAAGAGGGTGGCGTTGGTGACTTGATCAAACCAGACGTCCGGTTTCTTGTTCATGTAAGCCTTAAAAATTCTTGCACGCTCTATGAATTGGGTGTCGCTCAGGAACTCGCCCAGGTTGGAAAGACCTATGTGCTGGAAGAGTGGCATTGCCTGGGCCATGCAATCTTCGAAAAGCTCCATGGACATTTCCCAACCGTCTTCGACAGGTACTCTGTCTTGATTCACAAAACAGTGTATGCAATTCAGGTTACATCGCCGAGTCGTGCTAATATTAATACGAGTAGGAAACATTCAATTGTGCTCCTTAATGTTTTGCCTGTGGACTCAAATTTGGCTGATAAGGAAGTCTTGAGAAAAAATTATGAGGGTCAATTTCAAAACTGCCACAGTGTCCTGTGTACTCAATATTTGAAATCCGGCATAGATCGCTTGCAAGAAGCTTAAAGTTGAGGTAAGGGCCGAGCCCCCTGGTTTCCTGATGTGTCTTAATCATGCGGTCTGTACGGTTTGAAACCTGGGCCGGAAGAACTGCTGTCGCAAGTACGGTCGTACGATGTAATGTCTTAATAAGTACGGTTGGCTCGAAACAGCAAAATTTAAGCATTTCCAGCAGGCACGGGATAGTAGGCTGCCAATAAGTATAAGGTTCGGGATATTCATTATAAGCAGGTGTGAATTTCATGTCTGCAGTGCTGCCGACTGTAGTCTCTGTCTCAAGTATCAGCAGGCCATTTCGTGCGATTAGTTTTCTGCAGGTGGCAATACCTCCCAAGGGGTCATACAAATGGTAAAGCACCCCTGAAAACGTGATGAGGTCATAAGAGCTATTGACGGGTGTCTGTGGCAGATCATTGATGTGTATATCCGGGTAGTATTCAATATCCTGACCGGAAATTTCCCGTGCGATTTCAAAGGTCGGCCTGTTCAGAACATCTGTTGCAACAACTCGAGATGCGCCCCCGGCTTTCAAAATAAGTGATATCAGACCATCCATCGTGCCAATATCCAGACAGGACATGCCGGGAAGGGTGATTTGCTCCAGCAGAGCTAAAACCCCATACAGCGTCCAGTTTGGTGGTGTCTTTTCAGTGAACCTGCCGGGTGTTGTTGTGCCATTGCCAAAATCAATGGCATGGAACCAGTTGTGATCAGTGATGTCTTTACGCATTAACTTCTCCTTGTCTACACGCACACGCCGGACAGCTATTGCTTGCTTAATTCCAGAAAAAACCTCTGATGATGCGGGATGTACTTTGAATACAGCCCATTTAAATATTCATGAGATAGGATTTCTTCTTCTTCGAATTCATGGTCGATTTCTATGGCGTAAATTTTTGCCGATAATGCGAGTTTCGAAAGTAGCCGCTCGAAAAGCATGCCTGCAGAGTATTGCCGAACAAATCTGCTGATATATGCGGTGGAGTAATGACAGCATGCGTTATTTTCAACTACTTCTTGCAGCAGTACCTTCTGCATGAATGCATCGTCCGCAAAAGGACCGCTAATGGGGTTTATAACGATCGAATACCGAGAATTGTGGTGCAATGGGATAATGACCGCTTTACCACCAGGCTTCAAGATGCGCTCTACTTCCCTAAGGCATTCTAAATCAGCACTCCCCTCAAAGTGTTCAACCGAACAGTGAAAAGTCACAAAATCTACAGTACTGTCATCGAGTGGTAATGCTGCTGCTGAACCCCCTAATTGAAAGACATTAGCTCCTAATTCTTTTGCTGCTGCTGGAAAGCATAGGTCTTGTGCAATGACAACTGCCTCTGGATAATTATTCTTGATGATTTTTGCATAAGTATGACCTGCAGCGCCGATGTCAAGTATTACCTTGGCATGGTTCAGGCCGATCAGGTATGACGTAATAAAATGTTCAAGGGTTTTCTGGAAGAAATATCCGGCTCCGTGCAGAGCATTGGCACCAAATCGCTCGGCATAAAATTGAACGTTATCGGCTAGAAATTGACGGTAAGCGGCTAGGCGTGGCCTGAAAACGTCAACTGCAATGGGAATGTCGCTGTTTCGTATCTGCGTCAGCAGACAATCGTTCTTAGGAGTTGATGCTGGCAGTTTATGAACCGCCAAGTCAATACCGTCGAGGTGTTTCGGAACAAAAGGGTTGTCCTGATATGTTGCGTTCAAAAAATCTCTAATCCGCTGACTTGCATAATAGGGCCGGATATCGTACTCAAGGTGAGCCCTGATGCACGCAAAGTAGGCGCTGATAATCTTGTCATGCTTTAAGTATTCAAGTGACTGGGGAGAAAATTTTGTGCGTTCGGCAAGCAACTCTGCAAGTACATCACAGCACGCCTGAATATGTTTTGTATTATTCATTTCTTGCCTCCGATCAGTGCGCCGGATCACTCAGGCAGCTGCTGATGCCTCCATCAACCGCTACTACGACGCCGGTCATGAATGCCGACTGCGAACCGGCAACAAAAAGAGCGGATTGTGCAATCTCTTCACAGCGGGCAATCCGTCCGAGGGGGTGATAGCTGTTCAGCTCAGCGAACCCTTCGGAATTCCCCACAAAACCGGCACGCAGCATTGGGGTGTCAGTTGCTGCAGGAGCGATTGCATTTACTCTGACATCAGGCGCCAGATCCAGAGCCATGGCCCTGGTCATGGCCTCAAGTGCCCCCTTGCTAGTGGCGTAGGCCACAAACTGCCGTTTGGTAAGTTTTGCATGGATGCTGCCGATGTTCACCACACAGCCCCTTGCTGCCCTTAGCTCTGGCAGGAATAGTGTAGTCAGCCAGAAAGGGGCCAGCAGATTGGTGTCGAGTGTGGCATGCCAGTCCTCGCGGGTCAGCTCATCGCAAGGTTTGACGATCTGCACGGCGGCATTGTTGATCAGTACATCCAGGCGACCGTCCGACAGAGAAAATACTTTGCGGCGGAGTGCATCGGCACTTTTGTCGGATTGAGCGATTAGCTGGAGGTTAAAGGGAATCACGGTATGGGAAAAGTCTGCGGGAGAATCCTTGTCAATGCCGACAACAGCATAACCGGCTTCGTGGAAGACCTCACAGAGCGCCCTGCCGATACCGCCGCAGGCTCCGGTGATCAGAACAGCTGGTTTCATGGTAGTTCACCAGGCGCAATTTCCGGAAGTCCCAATTCGTTGAAAAGATTGTTGAGGGTATTGATGTGCACTCGTTCCCACGCTTCTGGACTGCTGTTGGCGTTATGAGGAGCAAGCAGGGCATTGTGTATGGACCTGAGCGGGCTATTAGGCGGAAGGGGCTCAACTTCGAAGACATCTAGGCCAACTCCGCCTATTTTCCCATTTTGCAGGGCTGCAACCAATGCCGGTTCATCAATGATCGGTCCCCGGGCTGTGTTGATGACCAGAGCGTTCGGTTTCATGGCGCTGAATTGCTCGGTACTCAACAGGTGATGGCTAGTCGGATTTAGGTCACAGTTTACGCTGATAACATCGGCTGTGGCTAGCAACTCAGACAGCGTGACCATGCGCACCCTATGCTGGGAAATGAAATCTACATCCACCTCGGTAACATCATTGCCCAGTATTTTCATGCCGAAGCCGACGGCCCGGCGGATGACCGCCTTCCCCACATTTCCGACGCCGATAACGCCCAGGGTCGCTTCCCGCAAGGCAAATCCAGGGATTTTCTCCCACACCCCCTTGCGCATGGCTTCGTGCATCCAAGGAGTACGCCGGGCAAAACAGAGCATGTAAGCAAACACCGAATCCGCAACAGGTTCACTGAATGCGTTCGGGGTATTGCAGAGAGCGATCCCGAGCTCACGGCAGGCTGTTTGGTCGATGGAGTCGATCCCGGTACCCCACTTTGAAATCACTCTCAGTTTTTTTGCCGACTCAAGAACACGCCGGGTAAAACGGTCGTCCCCGCAGACCACACCATCAATATTCCCGATCAATCCAAGGAGCTCATTTTCTTCCAAGCGTTCCCGAACCTGCGGTACGACAGGGGTTATGCCCCTTTTCTCCAGAACAGGCAGAAAACGGTCAAGGTAAGGTTGCAGATAGGGGGCACTTATAAGTACGTTACAGGTCATCTGAGATTCCGTCCCGTTTAAGTATGTACAGTTGCTCTGCAAGTCTGAAATCGATTTCTTCGTCAATGTCGCACGCCTCATATCGGTCAATTTCATGGAGGATTGGGCGCTCACCGATTCGGTTATGACGAGTTTCCAGGGTGGTACGATTGAAAAGATACATGCATGAATTTTCCTCATATACCGGTGGCAGGTCCTGCGTGCGTATGAGCATGGCCGGGTTATGGTTGATGGCCCTAGCCAGACCGTCCCACAATCTCGCTTGCATGCGGGTAACGGTGAAAAGCGAATCGTTGACCGGGTAGGAAGCGAAGAACCGGCTGATAGCCTGGTCAATTGTTGCTGTTGAGAGCAACGGGTTGGTGCTGTGGGTTTGCAGGTAGAAATCGGCGGAAATCTGGCGGACCGTATTGAGCAGGATGTCATTCATGGGTATGGCACCATCCCGCAGATGAACTGGACGCTCCAGGATTGTTATCTGTGGGAAATACTGAGAGGCATCGGACATTATGACAGGACTGTCCGTATCAATGACTATTGTATTGACGTAAGAGGAGTTCAAAAGGTTGTTAATCACATGGTGATAGAGCGGTTTTCCGGCAAAGAGGCGGTAGTTTTTGCCTGGCACCCGTTCGCTGTCGTGCCGCATCGGCACAATGGCGGCAATGGAATACGTCATGGCACATCCTTCAGAGTCATCGTAACAGGTTTCAAGACGGCCCGTGCCGGTGCCCCCTCTGCGCCGGCAAGACGTATGGGCAGGCATATCATTTCGTACTGTCCTGATGTGACTGAAGACATATTAAGCCCCTCCAGAATGATGACGCCTGATCGTAAAAGAATACTATGTGTGCCGAGGTTTTGACCGAACGGTTCTATCGACAGGTAGTCAATACCGACAACTTCTATCTTGCGTCGAACGATCCATTCAGCGGCATCCGCCGTCAATCCGATAAAGTCCTTCGCGAATTCTTTCCTGTTCCATAGTGAAGAGTTTTGGGTTTTGAACAAAAGACGTTTGGTATCACTTCCGATAACCATACGCTCTAGTGTTGTTGCTGTTATATGGCCTAGGGCATCATGTTCTACTACGGTTGCCGGACCAATGAGGCTCTCAAGTGAGAGAGCATCCACCGTGGCTCCGTCGGCAAAAATGTGGGCGGGGGCATCCAGATGAGTGCCTGAGTGTACGTCACAGGAAAGGTAGGAGTCGGTTGTTGCGTCACCTCGCTCAATGGAGCGGACACGAGTTATGGAGACCCCGCTGCTTCCGGGCCATGCTGGTATGCGGTCACTCAGCTTGACTGAAATGTCGATAAACATCATCTGGAGTCCAATTCAAAGCGAAGAGTAGTCAATTTTGCGCTGTGCTTCGTCAGCACTAGTGGTAGACGGTATCGGGTTCCACTGATTTGGGTAGTAGAACCGGTCTTTCAAGTGTGCGGAAATCGGGCCGTGCTGGCAATAGCCGCGATAGGTACCCCAGAATTGTAACAGACGGAATGCAATAATTTCACCGAACTTTTTCAGCAATACCCTGTCGTGAGCAGCATAATAGAGATCGTTTATGCTGTTGGATACAAATAACGTGATGAAGTCAAGAAAAGAAAACGTCTCGTCCGGAAAAATCGTTTTCATGGCAATGGCTTCCCGCCGGTAACGATTTAAAATACGCGACAGGTTTTCTTCGTGGACATGAATGATTTCGGCTTCCGCCGAATATGCCATCCTGTGCCCCTCTACCAATATTCGTTTTGCCCAGTCTAGGTCTTCCAGGCCGGTAAGGTTTTCGTCATAACGGCAGCATTCCCAGACAGACCGCCGTATCGCCGCATTGGCATTGTTACAGAAGGGGTGGGATTGGAAACCGGAGGAAGCATCGGGAAACCATTTTTGAAATATTCTGAGTTCAGAATATTTTGATACCTCATTGCCCCGTTGTTTGCCATAAACTAAGGCAACTTTGGGATCAAAGAAAAAGGAGGTCAGCTTTTCAAGCCAGTCATTATACACGGGGTAGACGTGGGCGCTGGCTATGACCAGAATCTCTCCTGACGCTGCTTCGCAACCGATGTTGAGAGCCCTGCCAAAGGTAAAGTCTGCAGGTCTGATATGGACTACCTTGACGGGATAGCGGGATGCAATAGCCAGCGTCGCGTCTGTAGACCCTGAGTCTACAATAACGATTTCCACGTCACTGATAGTCTGCTGGCAAATCCCTGCTAAGAGCTTCCCGATGTGCTGTTCTTCATTGCAACAGCGTATAATGATTGATGTTGTGGCATTTGCAAGCTTAGGCATTAAAGATACATAGTCTCCGGAGAAAATTAATTGCTAGTTCCAACTATTTTCCATGGTGCCGCCACTGTTGTAAGGGCGACACTGCTTGTCCGCGTTGTGCCGTCCATGATCCAGACACTGTTCTGGCCGGTGGAGGGGTTTCTCCAGAGGATATCCGGCTTTCCGTCACCATTCAGGTCTGCGACGGCAACTATTGTCCATGGTGCCGCCACTGTTGTAAGGGCGACACTGCTTGTCCGCGTTGTGCCGTCCATGATCCAGACACTGTTCTGGCCGGTGGAGGGGTTTCTCCAGAGGATGTCAGGCTTTCCGTCACCGTTAAGGCCAGAGACGCTGGCTATTGTCCATGGTGCCGCCACTGTTGTAAGGGCGACACTGCTTGTCCGCGTTGTGCCGTCCATGATCCAGGCGCTGTTCTGGCCGGTGGAGGGGTTTCTCCAGAGGATGTCAGGCTTTCCGTCGCCGTTAAGGTCAGAGACGCTGGCTATCGTCCATGGCGATACTACCGTTGTGAGGGCGACAGAGCCTGTCCGCGTTGTACCGTCCATGATCCAGACACTGTTCTGGCCGGTGGTTGGGTTTCTCCAGAGGATATCAAGCTTTCCGTCACCATTAAAGTCAGAGACGCTGGCTATCGTCCATGGCGATACTACCGTTGTGAGGGCGACAGAGCCTGTCCGCGTTGTACCGTCCATGATCCAGACACTGTTCTGGCCGGTGGTTGGGTTTCTCCAGAGGATATCCGGCTTTCCGTCACCGTTGAAGTCAGAGATGCTGGCTATCGCCCATGGTGGTGCTACCGTTGTGAGGGCGGCCGAGGCAAGACGGCTTCCATCGGTATCCATAAACCAGATGGAGTTTTGCCCTGTTGTGGGATTCCTCCACAAAATATCAGCCTTGCCATCACCAATATACGGTGTGACATCAACAAGCTGACTCACCGCGGTATCCAGCTTGATCCTGGGCTTGGTAACATTATTTCTGGTGTCCCTGATGCTGACTCCTGTGCCGATCAGGGTATTCAGTACCTCATCCACCGTTGCCGTCGGCTTCTTGGATTTCATGACCGCCCAGGCACCGGCGACATGGGGAGTGGCCATGGAGGTGCCGCTTTTGTAAGCGTACGTGTTGCCGGGGACCGCGGCGTAGATGGATGAGCCGGGTGCCAGCAGCTTGATCAGGGAGGAGCTGTTGGAGTAGCTGGCAACGGTATTCTGTTTGCTGGTTGAGCCGACGGCGATTGCGGTGGATACGCAGGCAGGCGAGCTGATGCCGGTGGTGAAACCGTCGTTTCCTGATGCGATGACGGTGGCGATGCCGACGGAGCGCAGGTTGTCAACGGCAGCCTTGAAGGCTGCATTGCCGGCATCGCAGCTGGAAGCGTAGGGACCGCCGCCACCTAGACTCATGTTGACCGAGGCGATATTGTAATCGCTACGCAGTGCGTAAACCCGCTCAAGGGCCGCGATCTGGTCTGACGACCAGCTGAGAGCCCTACCGCTATGGTTTGAAAAGACCTGGATGGCTATGATTTTGGCGTCTTTCGCCACGCCGGTGGTCCCTGCCGCTATGGCCGCCACATGGGTGCCGTGATCGCAACCGGTTATGGCGGTGTTGCAGTTAATGCCGGCACCGCTGCCGGTCTGGGAGTTCTGGCCATTAGGGCAGACGGAGGTCGACTGGCCGCTCATGGCCGTGGAATAACAGGCTTCGCTGACGATTTTTCCACTAAAGACCGGATGCCCGGTGGCAACACCGGTGTCAAGAATGGCGACAGTCTGTCCGCTGCCGCTCTGGCCGGAAAAACTGCCGCCCGAACCGCCGATGAGTGGGACGCTCTCCGTCAGCATTGGGGGTACGGCGATGTCTTCCTGAATATGGGTGACCTCGGGAGAGGCTAGCAGGGCCTGGAAGTCGGCCGTGTCGACCTCCAAGGCCATATAAGGGATGGAGCTGAACTTCTTTGACTTTGCTTTGTTCTTGAAGGATACCCGATCCAGAATCCTGTCCTGAATCCGCTGGATAGAGGCACGCTGTGCGGCAATCGCGTTCTGGTTTGCTGCCGGATTCTTTTTGTAGCCCCCCCCCAGGGTCCCTTCAGCCATGAAACCGTCAGGCAGTTCCGGTGGGGCGTTGAAGCCGACGATCACTCGTACCGCTCCCGTAGTCTGGGCAATGCCATAGAGTTTTTCGGCGACCTGGGGTGGTACCGGCAGCCCATCAGGAGTCGCGTTCAAGGAAACTGCTGCGTCTTCCGTCGAAATGGCCATGGAAGAATCGGCGGTATCGCTGCTTTTCTGGGTAAATGCGGATTCCGCTGCCGAACCGTTCGGGAGCAGTGCCTGCTGTTGGGTGTCGCCGCAGGCGGTCATAACAGCAAGAAGAGAAAGAAGCGCCATCGCTTTTCGTATGTTATAGCTCATGCAGCCATCTCCCGAACGGGGCTTGAGGGTGTGGATATAGTAATCGGCAGTTCTAGCAGTAATCTGAATGCTGATGATCAGATAATTGAAATGAAATCAGTTGGCTTCACCCTTTCTGGGCAACCTCGCCGGCAACCTTCCGGCCGAGCTCAACGCACTGCTCCAGTATATCCGCCGTGGGGGTAAAGGTGGTGCGTACCGGCTCGGCCACCAGTTTGAAACCGAGCCCCTTGAGCCGCTCTTCCGCCATCTTGCAGGCTTCGCCGCTCCAGCCGTAGCTGCCAAATACGGCGGCCATGGTGGTTTTGAGCTTGACGGACGTCAGGGCCGACAGGACATTCCACATGGGGGCAGGGATGTCGCGGGCAATGGTGGGAATACCGAATATCAACGCATCGGCCTCTTCCAGCAGCGTGCGCAGTTCGTTGGTGTCCATCCCCACGATGTGGTGGCAGGCCACTTCGATGCCGTCACTAGCAGCCCCCTCGACCACTGCCTTGGCCATCTTTTCAGTGTTGCCGTGGGGAGAAATGTAGAGAAGCACAATTTTTTTGCAGAACGAGGTGGGTTTACTCCATGCTTCAAACTGCTGGATCACTTTCCAGGGGTCGGTGCGGATGATCGGCCCATGGCTGGGTAAAATCATATCGATGACGTCATGCCGGATTTTTTCCACGGCAGCCAGCACCTTGTCCTTGAAAGGCCGGAAAATGCAATCGAAATAGAAGTGACGGGCCGCGGTAAAGTCGTCGGTTTCGTCGTTGAAGATATGCGCGGTGTCGCAGTAGTGGGCCCCGAAGGCGTCGCAGGTGAAGAGCAGGTTTTCTTCTTCGAGTCGGGTGAAGATCGTGTCGGGCCAGTGCAGGAAGGGAGCCATGATGAAGCGCAGGGTGCGGCCGCCCAGATCAAGCGTGTCCCCCTCCTTGACCACCCGGGAGGCGAAGGGGCGATGGATCATGTTGCCAACGAAGTTCTTGGCGGCCTGGCTGGATACCACCGTGGCGTTGGGGCACTGCTCCAGCAGGTAGGCAAGAGAGCCGGAGTGGTCCGGTTCGGCATGGTTGACGATAATGTAGTCAATGGTTGCGGGATCGATCAGAGCTCTGATCTTGTCCATGAACAGGTCGGTGAACTTGCCTTTGACGGTGTCGATCAGTGCGGTCTTCTCACTCCCCTGAATGAGGTAGCTGTTATAGGTGGTGCCGTGCTCGGTCGGGAAGAGATCGTCGAAGACCCGCAGTTCGGGATGCAGTACACCGACCCAGTGGATGCCTTCGCGTATCTGAACAGTGCCTTTCATAGTGTTTTTCTCCTTTTTCGTCGTTACTACGCTGTCATGAGTGCAATTTGGAAACTATAGCAAAGGCAGTCACCTCCGACAAGACAAATGCCCTCTTCTTTGGGGGATATGCAGTCCGGCTCCCCTGCCGCGACCGTCTCCCGTTGCGAGAGTTGCCGATTGAGCCACCCTTTGCTATTGTCCGAAAAGTTTGGACAAGGAAGTCACCCTGAAGGAGTTGTACGTGCGTCAAAAGACGGTGTTCAGTTGCAGCCAGTGTGGTTGCCAGAGCCCGAAGTGGTTGGGCAAGTGCCCGGACTGCGGGGCCTGGAACAGTATGACGGAAGAACGGCTGACCGCCGTGCCGGCTCAGGCCGGCCGGACAGCCGGCGAGCGTGCGGCGCCGGTGCCGATCGACGAGGTGCCGCCCCAGGCCGAGGTTCGCCTGCCCTGCGGAATCGGAGAGCTGGACCGGGTGCTGGGAGGCGGGCTGGTTCCCGGCTCCCTGGTGCTGATCGGCGGCGATCCCGGCATCGGCAAATCAACGCTGTTGCTGCAGGCCATGCACCATCTGGCCGTCGCCGGCGATGTTCTCTACGTGTCCGGCGAAGAGTCGGCGGCCCAGACCCGGCTGCGGGGAGAACGCTTGGGGCTTTCCGGCAGGCCGCTTTTGGTGCTGGCGGAAAACGGGCTTGAGGAGATTGTTTCCCGGATCGAACAGGTGAAGCCGCGGGCGGTGGTGATTGATTCGATCCAGACGGTCTGGACCCGCACGCTGGAGTCTGCGCCCGGCAGTGTCAGCCAGGTGCGGGAATCGGCCGGCCGGCTGATGGTCCTGGCCAAGGGAAGCGGCATTCCGATTTTTATCGTGGGGCATGTCACCAAGGATGGTGCCATTGCCGGCCCCCGGGTGCTGGAGCATATGGTGGATACGGTGCTCTACTTCGAAGGGGACCGGGGGCATCCCTACCGTATCCTGCGGGCGGTGAAGAACCGCTTCGGCTCCACCAACGAGATCGGTGTCTTTGAAATGAGAGCAGGGGGGCTGGACGAGGTGACCAACCCCTCGGAGCTGTTCCTGTCCGAGCGGCCGCTGGATGCCCCCGGTTCGGTGGTGACCGCCTCCCTCGAGGGGAGCCGCCCGCTGCTGGTGGAAATTCAGGCGTTGGTGACCCCCAGCTCCTACGGGACGCCGCGGCGTACCACCATCGGTGTGGACAGTAATCGGCTGGCGCTGCTGGTGGCGGTGCTGGAGAAGAAGGCGGGGCTGCATCTGGGGGGGCAGGATATTTTCCTGAATGTCGCCGGCGGCGCCCGGCTTGGCGAGCCGGCCGCCGACTTGGCCATCATGCTGGCGGTGGCGTCCAGTCACCTCGATCGTCCTCTTCCCCAGCAGATGGTGGTGTTCGGTGAGGTGGGGCTGGCTGGTGAGATACGGGCCATTACCCAGCCGGAGCTCCGGATTGCGGAGGCAGCCAAGCTGGGGTTCAGGGATTGTCTTCTGCCCGGCGGCAACGTGAGGCGTCTGGATGCCTGCCGCCTGCAGGTGCAGGGAGTTGCAACGGTACAGGAGGCGCTACGCTTCCTTGACTAGCCACTTTTTGCTGGACTTGTAGGGCTCATCTCACTAATATCAGCAAATTATCAGGCATGCCGCTGATACTCCAGCCGATCCGAGGAGACTCATGGACGCAGAAAAACTGGAACAATTCCGGCTGTTGCTGCTGGATGAGATGAAGGCGCTGCTTTCCGAAGCGGACAAGACCGTCCACGAAATGGCTGATGACGCTGCCCATTTTCCCGATCCCACCGACCGCGCCACCCAGGAGTCAGACCGCACCTTTGAGCTGCGCATACGGGACCGGGAGCGCAAGTTGCTGGGTAAGATCAAGGAAGCCCTGGGTCGGATCGAGGATGGCACCTATGGTATCTGCGAGGATTGCGGCGCCGAGATCAGTGAGGCGCGTTTGAAGGCCCGGCCGGTGACGACCCAGTGCATCGACTGCAAGATCGAGGAAGAACAGAAAGAAAAGCGCCCCTGACCTATTCGTGCCGTGCAACAGTTCGTGGCTGAACCCCGGGACTGGCTCATGACCGATGCTGCCGAATCCATAGCCCCCCTCACTGCTCCCCTGCCGCGGACGCGCGACCTGACCACTTCGTTTCTCTTCAGCTCGACCCTTCTTTCCACCATCCACCTCAATAAGCTGGTACACCTGATCCTGTCCGCCCTGGTGTACGAGCCGAATCAGCTCTTTTGCCGGGCCATGCTGTACCTGCATAACCCCAAAACCCGCACCTTGCAGGGAATGCTGGGCATCTGCCGGGATGATGCCCGCAGCCTGCGGGTGGTCGACATGAGTCCGGACAACCTGCTGACCGGCCATTGGGACCTCGATGACCTGGCCATGGAACGGCAGCGGCAGGCGGAATTCTGCTCCATGGTGCGTGCTTCACGGATCAATCTGGAGGAGGATTGCCCCATTGTTTCCCGGGCGGTGCGGGAGCGCCTTCCCTGCCGCATCAGCCACCGGGACTGCCTGGACTGCCGGGGCTGCGGTTTTGTCCGGCGGTTTGAGATGAGTACGTTTGCCATTGCTCCCCTGGTTACCCGTGACCGTCTGGTGGGGATCATTGTCGTCGACAACTGCCATGGTGAGCTGGCGATTGAGGATGACCAGTTGCGCCTGCTGCAACTCTTTGCCAACCAGTCCAGCATGGCGCTGGAGAACAGCCAGTTGTATCGCAACCTCGAACAGACCCACGCGGAGCTCCGCGATGCCCGCCAGCGCTTGGTACACGGTGCTCATCTTGCCGCGCTGGGTGAGATGGTCGCCTCCCTCTCCCACGAACTGAAAACGCCATTGGTCACCATCGGCGGCTTTGCCGCCCGGCTGGGAAAAATTCTGGAGGCTGAAACTCCTCAGCGGCAGTACCTGGATACGATCATCAGCGAAACCCAGCGCCTGGAGCACCTGCTGGGCGATATTCTTGCCTATTCCCGGAAGCCGACCATCTGCTACAGCTGTTTCGACCTGCGTGAGGTGGTCAAGGAAAGCGTCGACGACTATGCCATTGTCTTTGAGGAGCAGGGAATCACGTGCGATCTGCAGTTGCCGAAGGCGCGCTGGCCGGTCCTGGGGGATGCCCACCAGTTGAAACAGGTGTTTATCAATCTGCTGGTCAACGCCCAGGAGGCGATGCCCCACGGTGGCGTGCTGCGGATGAGCCTGAGCCGGGGCGATACGGAAAAACCCTCTGCGGTCATTGTGTTGCGCGACAGTGGTGGCGGCATCCCCGAAGGGTCGCTGACCAGCATCTTCACACCGTTCTTCACCACCAAGCAACGCGGTACCGGCCTGGGGCTGCCCATTGTCAACCGCATCATTCAGAACCATGGAGGCGTGATCACGGCCTGCAACTATCAGGGGGGTGCGGAGTTCAGGATTGTGCTGCCCCTTGCGGAATCGTCGGATGAGCCGGGGTAGCTGAGCCGTACAACCGTCGGGCGGCATCGGCTGCCGTGCTGGCCATCCCGCCTTTGGTGCCCTGTGAAAACAATCAACCGGTATCGGTAACTGGATACCTCATTTCGGGTATTGTGCATTGCGGATTGAAGGGTGTTAAAAGCTCACTGGATGTAAGTTACCGTATTTTTTGAAACTAATTTTGTTGCTGCTGTTTGGCACAGTCTCTGCTTTAGGTTAGGCAACACAATTTCCCAAGGAGGATGTACCCATGAAGAAGATGATCGCTACCCTGATCGCCACTGTTGCTTTCGCTGGTTTCGCTTTCGCCGCTGAGAAGCCGGCTGCTGCTCCGGCTGCCGACGCTGCTGCTCCGGCTGCTGCTGAGAAGGCTCCCGCCAAGAAGGCCAAGAAGGCCAAGAAGGCTAAGAAGGAAGCTGCTCCGGCTGCCGACGCTGCTGCTCCGGCTGCTGCTGAGAAGGCTCCCGCTAAGAAGTAATTCTGGCGACATGGCATGGCAAAAAGGCCGCATCGGTATCGATGCGGCCTTTTTGCGTCCGGTTGGCGCTGCCGGTAGCAGCGATGGTAACGGGATACTTGCTCCCTTCGGGGACGGGTGCTATATAGACGGTCCATGTCAATCACGGGGAAGGAGATTCACCAATGGCCAGTCTCAATAAAGTCATGCTGATCGGCAACCTGGGTAAGGATCCCGAGGTGCGCTATACCACGTCGGGGCAGGCGGTTGCCTCGTTCAACCTTGCCACCAGCGAACGCTACAAGAACAAGCAGAGCGGCGAGTGGGAGGAAAAGACCGAGTGGCACCGGGTAACGCTCTGGGGAAAGCTTGCCGAAATCGCCGGTGAATACCTTGCCAAGGGGAAGACCGTCTACATTGAAGGCCGTCTGCAGACCCGCAAATGGACTGATCGCGACGGTAACGACCGTTATACCACGGAAATTGTCGGTGACCGGATGCAGATGCTGGGCGGCAGGAATGAGGGCTCCGCAGGGGGAGGCCGTCGCGGTGACGCGGGCGGGGTCGCTGATACCGCGGTCAGTTACGATGAGCCGCCGTTCCAGGATGATGATATTCCGTTCTAGATTCGGGAGCGCAGCGGCCGGTTTGACGGCATGGCGGGTTGTTGGCGCTATCTGGTGCTGCTGCCTCGTGCTTGTCACCTCGCCGTCGGCAGAAGCTGCATCTGCCTATGGGGTGGTCCGGCAGGCAGTGCCGGTCTACCGTAGTGCCGCTGCTGCCGGTGGTGCTGTGGTCGCAGACCGGTGCGGCCAGGTCCGGTCCCTTGAGTTTATCGCACTGCCCGGAACTCCCTTCCGGGTGATGCGGGATCTCGGGCCGACAGTCGAAGTCACCACTCCTGCGTATACCCCTCCTGCGGGCGTACGCCTGTTTGTCCGTAGTGCCTTCCTTGAGTTCAGTGCATCGGAGTTGCCGCCCCGCCCTGCCCCTCGTCCCGATGCTGCGAAGATAACGGAGACACTCCGGAGCGCTGTCGGACTCCCCTATGTCTGGGGTGGCAATCTGCGGCAGGGGGTAGAAGGAAGGTATCGGGGGCTGGACTGTTCCGGCCTGCTGTATGAAGCCACTAACGGTTTTACGCCGCGCAATACCAGCGATCTGGTGTCATTCGGCGAGCCCGTGGCGGTGGCCGGCCTGACGGCTGAGCAGATTGCCGCTCGATTGCGGCCCCTGGACCTGATCGTCTGGAACGGCCACCTGATAGTTGTGCTCGATCGGGATTCGGCCATTGAGAGCATACTGCGCTGCGGTGCGCCGGGCAACGGCGGCGTGACGATTACTCCGCTCCGGCAGCGGTTGCGGCACCTGCTGAAGCAGCGCTCACCCGCCGATACCTGGCCGCCAGGCGGCGGCACGGCACAGCTGTTCGTTGTGCGGCGCTGGTTTGAGGGTCAATACTGAGCCCGTTCCCTACGTTGTGCAGCATCCGTTTTTCTGCCAGCCTGCCGGTATCCTGCCTCACGATCTTTTTTTGCGGTACTCCCGAAGGTAGCCCTTTATTCTTATCTGGTACCGCTCCCGCTCTGCTTCTCCGGAATCGGCAGTCCCAGCAGTTTCAATACCTGCACCATGTCCTCCCAGACCTCCCAGTACCGCTGCTTGTCGGTACGGTTGCGCAGCAGGAAGGAGGGGTGGAAGGTGGGCATCAGCGGGATGCCGTGGAAATCATGGAAGCGTCCCCGCAGGCGGGAGATCGGCTCCTTGCTGTCCAGCAGGGTCTGGGCGGCAAAGGTGCCCAGCGCCACCAGCGCCTTGGGTCTGATTACCCGCAGCTGCTCCAGCAGGAAGGGAGCGCAGAGATCGATCTCCGCCTGCTGCGGGTTGCGGTTTCCGGGGGGACGGCATTTCAGCACATTGCAGATATAGACATCGTCGCGGGTAAGTCCCATGGCGGTGATGATCCTGGTCAGAATCTGGCCTGCTTCGCCGACAAAGGGCTGCCCCTGGCGGTCCTCGTCCGCACCGGGAGCTTCGCCGACAAACACCAGTTCTGCCTGGGGATTGCCGCTGCCGAACACCAAGGTGGTGCGGCCGGCGGCCAGACCGCAGCGTTGACAGTCCCCCAGCTGTTGCCGTACCTCATCCAGGGTGGTGGCCGTCCCAGCGCTTGCCGCAGCAACGGCAGGTTCGCGGTGCGGTGTAGTTTCTGCGGGCTCCTGCGCCGGAATCCCTTCCACGCCGGTTTCAGCCAGCTCCTGCAGGTATTCCCGCAGTGAAGCATACAGGGCGGACAGGGAAAGGTCGTCCACCGATCCTGTTGTCATGTTGTCACCTCCAGTGCCGGTATGGTATGTACATCACCTTCGAGCTGTCAAGCGCTCCGAAAACCAACGTATGTGAATGGTGCCGAATACTCATGGCCTTACTGACGCTGCGCGACATAACGCTTGCTTTTGGCGGTCCGCCGCTCTTCGACGGCATCACCCTGCAGATCGAGGAGGGGGACCGTCTCTGTCTGATGGGGCGGAACGGCAGCGGCAAATCGACCCTGCTGAAACTGATCAACGGTGAACTGCCGCTGGAAGGGGGGGAGCTGCTCCGTCGCCAGGGGCTGCGGGTGGCACTGGTTTCCCAGGAGATACCGCCGGATCTCAGCGGGCGGGTGATCGACCTGCTGCTTGAGTCCTCCGGCGGAGCCGACGGTGAGGCGTGGCAGCGGGAGCAGGAGGCGGAGCGGGTGCTGAACCGGCTGCACCTCGACGGGGAGTCCCGCTTCGAGTCCCTTTCCGGCGGCACCAAGCGGCGGGTGCTGCTGGCCCGGGCCCTGGTGAGCAGTCCGGACATCCTGCTCTTGGACGAGCCGACCAACCACCTTGATATCGAGACCATCGTCTGGCTGGAGGAGTTTCTGGTCAAGCAGATTCCCACCTGCCTGTTCGTCACCCATGACCGGGCCTTTGCCCGTCGTCTGGCCAACCGGGTGGCGGAACTGGACCGGGGACGGATCTATGCCTTCAATTGCGGGTACGACCAGTTTGTGGAGCGGCGGGAGGCGTTGCTGGAAGCGGAGATCACCCGTCAGGCCCTGTTCGATAAAAAACTGGCCCGGGAAGAGGCCTGGATCAGGCAGGGGATCAAGGCCCGCCGCACCCGGAATGAAGGACGGGTCCGGGCGCTGAAGGCGCTGCGGGAGGAACATCGTCGCCGCCGGGAGCGACAGGGAACCGCCCGGATACAGTTGCAGGAGGCCGAGCGCTCCGGCCGCTTGGTGATCGAGGCGGAGAACGTCGGCTTCAGCTACGGCGGCCGGCCGGTGATCCGCGACTGCAGCACCGCCATCATGCGGGGGGACAAGGTGGGGATCATCGGCCCCAACGGTTCCGGCAAGACCACCCTGCTGCGGCTGCTGCTGGGGGAGCTTGCCCCGCAGCAGGGGAGCGTGCGCCAGGGAACCCGGCTGGAAATTCTCTACATGGATCAGTTGCGGGAACAGCTGGACCCGAACAAGAGCGTGGCCGAGAACGTGGGCGAGGGAAACGATACCCTGGTGATCAACGGCTCATCCCGCCATATCATCGGCTATCTGCAGGACTTCCTCTTCTCGCCGGAGCGGGCCCGCTCGCCGGTTGCCATCCTTTCCGGCGGCGAGCGTAACCGGCTGCTTTTGGCCAAGCTGTTCACCAGGCCGGGCAACCTGCTGGTGCTGGACGAGCCGACCAACGACCTGGATGCGGAGACCCTGGAGCTGCTGGAGGACTTGCTGGTGGCCTACAGCGGAACCCTGCTGCTGGTCAGCCACGACCGGGAGTTCCTGAACAACGTGGTCGGCTCCACCCTCTCCATTGAAGCAGACGCTACGGTGCGGGAAACGGTGGGGGGGTACGACGACTGGCTGCGGGAGCGGGAATCGGCAACGGCAGGTGACGGTCCTGCCAAACCGGCGGCGGAAAAAGCAAAAACACCGAAGGAACGGCCCCGCAAACTCTCCTTCAAGGAGGAGCGGGAGCTGGAGGCGCTGCCGGACCGGATCGCCGCACTTGAGGAGGAGCAGGAGCGGATTCACGGCATCCTCGCCGACCCGGAGTTCTACCGCAGCGCCGGTGCCGAAGTGGCGGCATTGAACAGCAGGCTGGCGGAACTGGAAACGGAACTGCTGACGGCCTACGGCCGCTGGGAAGAGCTGGAGGCGCTACGGTAGGGGTCTCCTTGCGGAGATGGCCGTGATAACCGCCGTGATGGTGCCGGACGGTCTGCGGATCACCACCTCGTCGTCGACCCGCTTGTGCAGCAGCGCCTGTCCCACGGGCGAATCGATACTGATTTTGCCGGCGGCCACGTCGAACTCGTCCGCTCCCACCAGCTGGTAGCAACGCTCATTTCCTTCGTCGTCCTCGTAGCAGACCCAGCAGCCGAAGGTCACCTGGTGCGGATTGGCCGGTGGGCTGGCAACCTTCAGCACCTTCAGCCGGCTGCCCAGATGTTTCAACTGGCGGTCGATCTCCCGCAGCCGCTTCTTGCCGTAGATGTACTCGGCGTTTTCCGAGCGGTCCCCCTCGGCGGCGGCGTCGGCCACCCCCTGTACCACCTTGGGACGCTCCACCTTCCAGAGCCGGTCGAACTCATCCTGCAGCTTCTGCAGTCCTTCCGCTGAAATCAGGTTGGTCATAGGCTTACATGAGGAACGAGGCGGCCAGCGCCTGCTCCTCCCCCTTCAGCCGTCCCACCATCAGATGGCGTTCCGCCGCGGGAATGATGGCTGCCAGGTGCTCCCGGGCATCCTCCGGGCTGCCGGCAATGGCGGTGGCCATCTGCAGCAGGATGGTGAGCGGCAGGCCGGAGCGGTAGCCGCTCACCAGCTTGCCGATCTCGTTTCTGCGCTGGTCGTCACTCCAGGTTTTGTAAAGGTCTGAGCCGATCTGTTCGAGCATGGAAGTCACCTGTAGGCTGAGAGTGGCGGCAGTCGGTGTGTCGAGGTACGCCCCCACCCGACGTGCCGCAGAGACAAACGAAGGGGCTGTCCGCGTCACGTGGCGCGACAACCCCCTCGTGTGGGTATCCTGGTGGCGGCGAATATCAGTTGATCCGGAAGCGGCTCACCATCTGCTGCAATTCGGAGGAGGAGGAGGTCAGCTCCATGGAGGCTGCCCTGGTCCGCTCGGCGCCGTCGGCCGCGGCATGGATGACCGTGGAGATGGTGTGCATGTTGTCCGAGATCGCCTGGGTCGAGGAGGACTGCTGCGCCGTGGCGGCAGCCACCTGGGAGACATGGCTGTGCAGGGTGCTGATTTTGTCGCGGATGGAGTTCATGGCATCGCAGGAGAGCCGGGCCGCCTCGCCGCCGGCGCGGACGCTGTCGGAGCTCTGTTCCATGGAGGCAACCACGGTGCCCACGTCCCGCTGCAGGGCATCGATAATCGACTGGATTTCCCGGGTCGCCACGGAGGTCCGCTCCGCCAGGTTGCGCACTTCGTCGGCAACCACCGCAAAACCGCGGCCCTGCTCACCGGCCCGGGCCGCCTCGATGGCGGCATTCAGGGCCAACAGGTTGGTCTGGTCGGCGATATCGCCGATGGTGGCGATGATGTCGCCGATCCGGGTGGAGGTGGAGCCCAGGGATTTGACGGCCGTGGTGGTGCCGGTCATTTCCACTTCGATACTGCTCATGGTCTTGGCCATGCCGGTGATGATCCGTTCCCCTTCGTGGGAGACGGCCTGGGCCTCTTCGGCCATGGTCGACATGGTATCGCAGCTGTAGGAGATCTCGGAGCTGACCGAGGCCATGTCCGAGGCTGCCTGGCTGGCGGAATCGGTCTGGCTGGCGGCGTTGCCGGTCCCCTCGGCAATGGAGATGGCGGTCTGGCGCAGGGTGTTGCAGGAGGTGGCAACGATATCCGAGGTCTGGCGGATACCGGAGATGATGGTCCGCATGGCGGTCTGCAGCGCCTCGATGGAGCGGATGATGGCGCTGATTTCGTTGTTGCGCTTGGCGGAGATGCTCTGGCTCAGGTTGCCGTTGGCCATCTCCTTCAGGTATTCCTGGATCCGCTGCAGGGCATTGTTGACCGACCAGAAGAGCAGGGCGGTGAAAAAGCCACCGGCAATGACGAAGAGGGCCGTGCTGGCGATGACGTAGCTGATCGGCAGCAGGCGTCCGGCAATGACGGCAAAGATGATACAGAAGGTGTAGCAGATACCCAGCAGGTAAATACGCGTGCGGACTTTCAGTGCCAGGTAGACTTCAAGCAGCATGTTCATTGGCGATTCTCCGGCTGGTAAATTAACTGCGGAAAAATTGGGCGCAGTATACTTTAAACAAGCCGTTCTGTCATGTACTTGTTACAACCTGTTGCATCGGATCGGGCGGCGCGTACCTCCACGACGACGTCATACAAAGTACTTCCCTCGCCCCGGTCGGTAAGACGTTGGGAAGTCAGGGCATTGACCCCCCGCTCGCCGGGGATGAACTCGCGCCACCAGACCCCTTCGGTCACCACGGTTCCGGGCGGGACCGCCCCGGTCACCCGCAGGGTGAAGGAAACCTCGCCCAGGCTGTTGAACGCGACGACCGGCGCACCGTCGGCCAGACGCCGCCCGGCGGCATCCGCAGGATGCATGAGCAACGCCATGCAGTCCTGGCGTTCCCGCAGCTGATCCTGTTCGTAAAACCCGGAGTTGAGGGCAAAGGGAGTGACGGCGGGCTGCAGGCGCAACGGATAACCATCCCGTTCCGCATGGGTCGGCAGCCGTCGCGGCAGCGGCTCCGGCTCCCGGGGGTTCTTGATTTCGATGGTTCCCGACGGGGTGAGCCAAGGGCCCCGCGACGACGAGGGGGGCGTCAGCAGTACCGTTTCGCCGGCCCGCAGCCGGTCGGTGGTCTCCCGGTCCCGCCAGGAATTCTCACCGTCCAGCAACCGGTCGATCAGATCATCGGCCGACTGCCGGAAGAACGGTTCATCCCAGCCCATTCCCCGGGCCAGCAGGCAGAAGGTGTCCCAGTTGGAGTGGGCCTCCCCCACCGGGGAGATCACGGCGGCGCAGCGCTGGGCCTGGTAGCCGCCGTAGCTGCGGTACAGGTCGGAATGTTCCAGGGAGGAGGTGGCCGGCAGCACGATATCGGCATAGCGGGCAGTATCGGTCATGAACCGCTCGTGTACGACGGTAAAGAGATCCTCCCGCTCCAGGCCCCTGATGACCGCATTCTGGTCCGGCGTGATGGCGGCGGGATTGGAGTGGTAGACGTAGAGCGCGCGGATCGGCCGTTCGGCCAGGCCGGTGAGTGCGTTGCCCAACTGGTTCATGTTGATGATCCGCGGTGGAGGATCGGGCAGGAAGTCCTCCCGGGTGACCTGCGTCAGCGGGAACGCACCACCGGTAGAGGTGCTGCAGAGCAGCCCCCCGCCCGGCTGCTGCCAGGCGCCTACCACGGCCGGCAGGCAGGTGATGCAGCGGACGTTCATGGCGCCGTTGCCGTAGCGGGTAAGCCCGCTTCCCAGGCGGATGAAGGGGGCGCGGGCCCGGGCGTAGACCAGCGCCAGCCGTTCCACGTGTTCCACCGGAATGCCGCACGCTGCGGCCGTTGCTTCCGGCGTGCACTGGGGCAGGATGGTGGCGGCCAGTTCGTCGAAGCCGCTGACCTGCTGCGCTATGAACGTCCGGTCCAGCAGTCCCCACGCGGCCATGACATGGATCATTCCCAGAGCCAGTGCTCCATCGCTGCCGGGGCGGATCAGGATGGCTTCGTCGACGTGATTCGCGGTGGGGGTGCGGTAGGTATCGATGGCCACGAGCCGTGCCCCTCGCTTTTTTGCCTCCCGGGCGTCCCGCAGGGTGTGGATGCTGGTGGCGGCGGCGTTGATCCCCCAAAGGATCACCAGGTCGCTTTCCAGTATGTCCGACGGATCAAGGCCGGGGGTGTCTCCCATGACCGCCTTCCAGCCCGCCTCCTTGGCCGGCGAGCAGATGGTGCGGGCCAGCCGCGACGCCCCCAGCTTGTGGAAGAAGGGGTGGCCGCTGTTGCGCTGCACCAGCCCCATGGTGCCGGCATAGGAGTACGGCAGGATGCAGTCGGCGCCAAAGGCCGCACTGAGCGCCCGCCAGCGGTTGCAGATGGCCAGGATCGCCTCCTCCCAGGTGATCGGGGCAAACTGGCCGCTCCCCTTGGGACCGGTGCGCCGCAGCGGCGTGGTCAGGCGTCGGGGGGAATGGACAGTCCGCTCATACTGCTGCATCTTGGGGCAGATCAGACCGCGGGTGACCGGATGCTCCGGATCGCCGCAGACCTTCACGGCGCGGCCGTTTTCCACCGTCACCAGCAGACCGCAGGTGTCGGGGCAATCGTAGGGACAAACGGAACGAAGCTGTGGCGCCATGACGCTACCTCCCTGGCCGGTATGATAGCGCTTCGTTTTTGCGGCCCGCAACAGGAAATACGGTTGACAGCCCCTGTTTTCTGCCGTACATCGAGTGTTACCAATTTTTATTTCGTGCCACGCGGGAGTGCTTTCCATGCATATGGCTGACGCCCTTATTTCGCCTGCTGTCGGTGGGACCATGTGGGCAGTGTCCGCTGCGATGATTGCCCGGTGTTCGTCGCGGATCAGGACGTCCGGCGACGACCGGACCGTGCCGCTGATGGGGGTACTGGGTGCCTTTGTCTTTGCCGCCCAGATGATTAATTTCACCATTCCGCTCACCGGCTCCAGCGGCCACCTGGGGGGAGGGCTGCTGCTGGCGGTGCTGCTGGGACCGGCGGCGGCCTTCCTGACCATCGCCTCGGTGCTGGTGGTGCAGGCACTCTTCTTCGCCGACGGCGGCCTGCTGGCCCTGGGGTGCAACATCTTCAACCTGGGATTTTTTCCGGCGTTTGTCGCCTATCCGCTGCTCTACCGTCCCCTGGCCGGAGCGGTACCGTCGCGGATCCGCCTGACGGGTGCGGCGGTGGTGGCCGCCGTGGCCGGTCTGCAGCTGGGCGCTGGCGCCGTGGTGCTGCAGACCACTCTTTCCGGCATTTCCTCCCTTCCCTTCGGCCCGTTCCTGCTGTTGATGCAGCCGATCCACCTGGCCATAGGCGTCGTGGAGGGGCTGGTCACCGCTGCCGTGCTGCAGTTCGTCCGTACCGCCCGGCCGGAATTGTTGGGCAATGCGACGGAGCCGGCCCGTTCCGCCGGATCGTTGAAGCCGCTTTTGATCGCCTTTGTGGTGGCCACCCTGCTGACCGGCGGCCTGGTTTCCCATTTCGCCTCTGAGCAGCCGGACGGCCTGGAGTGGTCCATCGCCGGGGTGAGCGGCAGCGAGCAACTGCAGGGGCCGGAGCAGGGGCTCCATGCCCGGCTTGCCGCTCTGCAGGAAAAAATCGCGCCGCTGCCTGACTATGCCTTCAAGAAGGGGGGTGCCGCCGCACTGCCGGAAGCACGTCTCGGCACCAGCCTGTCCGGCATCGCCGGGGGAGTGGCGACGCTGCTGCTGGCCATGGGAGCCGGCTTTCTGGTTTCCCGAAGAAAGGTGCCCCTGAAAGAGCCCGATGCGCTCCGTTGAAGGAACGCTCTTCGACTTTCGGCAGTTGGAACGGCTGGCGGAGGGGAGCAGTCCGCTGCACCGCCTGGATGCCCGGGCGAAAATCGTCGTGACCCTGCTGTTCATCGTCTGTGTGGTGTCGCTGGGGCGGTATGAGGTGGCGGCACTGTTTCCGTTCTGCATCTTTCCCGCTCTTATGATCGCTGCTGCCGGGCTGCCGCCGGCACAGCTCATCCCCCGGATACTGCTGGTGCTTCCGGTGGTGCTGGTGGTGGGGATATTCAACCCGCTGCTGGACCGGCAGATACTGGCCACGGTCGGTCCGCTGGCCGTCAGCGGCGGCTGGCTTTCCTTCGTTTCCCTGGTACTCCGTTCCCTGCTTACGGTTGCCGCAGCCCTGATCCTGGTCAGCCTCACCGGGTTTCCGGCTCTCTGCCGGGGACTGGTGCAGTTGGGGATGCCGCGGCTGTTTGCGGCCCAACTGCTCTTCCTCTACCGGTACCTGTTCGTACTGGCAGACGAGGGGCTACGGTTGCGCCGGGCTCGGGACCAGCGCTCCTTCGGCAGTCGCGGCAGGGGGATCGCCTCCTTTGGGCCGTTGGTGGGGCACCTGCTGCTGCGCAGTTGGGAGCGGGCCGAGCGGGTTTACCGGGCCATGGCGGCCCGCGGCTTCACCGGGGAGTTTCCGGTGGCGACACCGTCCCGTTGTACCCGCACGGATCTGCTCTTTTTGGGGGGATGGAGCCTGGTGCTGCTGACGATCCGGTTCGGGGAGCCGGCCCGGTTGCTGGGGGAACTGCTGGTGGGAGGAGGGCCATGAGTCATCACCTCGTTGAGGTCCGGCAGTTGCAGCACCGCTACCCGGACGGCAGCTTTGGCATCAACGCCGTCTCCTTCCGGATCGAACATGGCGAGGCGGTGGCAATCATCGGTGCCAACGGTGCCGGCAAGTCCACGCTGCTGCAGCATTTGAACGGCACCCTGGTTGCCACGGCAGGCCAGGTGCGGATCGGTGACGGCCTTCTTACTCCCGCCACGCTGTCCCAGGTACGGCGCAGCGTGGGGATGGTGTTTCAGAACCCGGACGATCAGCTGTTCATGGCAACGGTTGGCGAGGACGTGGCCTTCGGCCCGCTGAACCTGGGGCTGTCCGGCGAGGAGCTGGAGGCGCGGGTTGTTGCCGCCCTTGGGCAGGTGGATGCCCGGCATCTGCGCCACAAGGCCCCGTACCACCTGTCCGGCGGCGAAAAGAAGCGGGCGGCCATTGCCACGGTGCTGGCCATGATGCCGGACGTCCTGGTGATGGACGAGCCCACCGGCGGTCTTGATCCGTTCTCCCGGCGTCAGGTCATGCACCTTCTGGCCGGCTTCAGCCATACCCGGATCGTTGCCAGCCACGACCTGGACATGGTGCTGGAACTTTTTCCCCGAACCATTATACTGTGCAACGGCGAGGTGGCGGCCGACGGTCCCACCCGCGACATCTTCCGCGACCGGGAGCTGCTGGCCCGCTGCCGGCTGGAGCAGCCGCTGGCCATGCAGGGGTGCCCGGTCTGCCGGGGAGGTTGCTGAAAAACGGCCCTCTCGCCGCCGTCCTCGAAAACCCCCTTGTGCGGCGTAGCGCTGCTACGCCGCACAAGGGGGTTTCCGTGGGTGCGACGATCTGGCTGTTTTTGAGCAACCTCAGGTTTCAACCGTCTGCGAAAAGGAGAAAAACTCATGATCATCGTTACCGGTGGCGCCGGCCTGATCGGCAGCGCCGTGGTGCACGGTCTGAACCGGCGCGGCTGCGAGAATATCCTGGTGGTGGACCACCTGGGGATGACGGAGAAGTGGCGCAATCTGGTGCCGCTGAAATTCAGGGATTATCTGGAAAAGGATGCCTTCGAGACGCTGCTGGACAACGGCGGGCTGCCGGCCCGGCTGGGGGCGCCGCTGGAGGCGGTGATTCACCTGGGGGCCTGCTCCGCCACCACGGAGCGGGACGCCACCTACCTGATCAGGAACAACTTCGAGTATTCCCGCAAACTGGCCCTCGTTGCCCGGGAACAGGGGGCCCGCTTCATCTACGCTTCCAGCGCCGCCACCTACGGCAATGGCGAGCTGGGTTTTTCCGACGATGAGACAAAGCTTGCCTCGCTGCGTCCCATGAACATGTACGGCTACTCAAAGCAGCTGTTCGATCTCTGGCTGCAGCGGGAGGGGATGCTGGGCAGTGTGGTGGGCCTGAAGTACTACAATGTCTTCGGTCCCAACGAGCGGCACAAGGGGGAGATGCGCTCCCTGGTGCAGAAGGCGTTCGAGCAGATCAGCGCCACCGGCGCCTTGAAGCTGTTCAAGTCCCACCGGCCTGACTACGCCGACGGCGAGCAGGTGCGGGATTTCGTCTACGTGAAGGATGCGGCGGCCATGACCCTGCATTTCCTGGACAACCGGGAGGCGGGGGGGATCTTCAATGTCGGCGGCGGCTCCGCCGCCAGTTGGAACCGGCTGGGGGCCGCGGTGTTTGCCGCCATGGAGCTGCCCAGCCGCATCGAGTACATCGACATGCCCCCGGAGATCCGGGATACCTACCAGTACCGTACCTGCGCGGAAACCGGCAAGATCCGCGCCACCGGCTACACTGCCGACCTCTGGTCCCTGGAGGCTGCGGTGTCGGATTACATCAGGAATTACCTGATTCCGAACCGGCACCTGGGGGATGAGGGGTAGGGGTCAGCGTCCCCGGCGTTCCGGCTTTTCGATGCCGTACTTGTCCAGACGGTACTGCAGGGTCTTGTAGGACAGTCCCAGGATCGGCGCCGCCTTGCCGATGACCCAGTCGGCCCGCTCCATCGCCTTCATGATCAGCGCCTTTTCCATCTCCTCGAACTTGATCCCCTCCGGCGGCAGCTCAAACGGCACCATGCCGCAGTGAGTGGCGGCGGTGATCTCCGCCGGCAGGTCGTCGGGCTGGATGATGTTCCCCTCCGCCATCAGTACGGAACGCTCGATGACCGATTCCAGCTGGCGGACGTTGCCGGGCCAGGTGTAGTTCATCAAAAGCCGCAGGGCCGGCTTGGCGATTCCTTCCACCGCAATACCGGTGGCCTCCCGGTACTTGGCGATGAAGTAGTCGGCCAGGGTGGCGATATCGCTGCCCCGCTCCCGCAGGGGCGGCAGGTTGATCCTGATCACGTTCAGGCGGTAAAACAGGTCCTCCCGGAAGGTCCCCTTGCGGATCTCCTGCTCCAGGTCGCGGTTGGTGGCGGAGATGATCCGTACATCCAGCGCCAGGTTGACTTTCCCCCCCACCCGGCGGATTTCCTTCTCCTGAATGGCCCGCAGCAGCTTGGCCTGCATGGCGGTGTTCATTTCGCCGATCTCGTCCAGGAAGACCGTGCCGCCGTTGGCTGCCTCCAGGATGCCGATTTCGCGGGCATTGGCGCCGGTGAAACTGCCCCGCTCGTGGCCGAACAGCTCGCTTTCGATCAGGGTTTCGGGGATGGCGGCGCAGTTGATCGCCATGAACGGCTGTGCCGTTCGCGGCGAGCGGTCGTGGACCGCCCGGGCAACCAGCTCCTTGCCGGTGCCCGACTCGCCGTAGATCAGCACCGTGGAACTGGTGGCGGCGATCTTGGTGATGATCCGGTAGACCTCTTTCATTTTGGGGTGGTCGCCGATGATGGAGGGAATCCGCTCGATTTCCGCCACCTTCTTCTGCAGTACCTTGTTTTCGCGCACCAAGGATATGCGTTCGAAAGCACGCTTGATCGTGAGCAGCAGGTTTTCCCGCTCCAGCGGCTTTTCCAGGTAGTCGAAGGCTCCCCGTTTCATGGCCCCCACCGCACTGTCCACCGAACCGTGGGCGGTCATCATGATCACGCACTGGCCGGGATCGTCAGCCATGACCTGCTCCAGCAGATCGAGGCCGCTCATCCCCTGCATCTTCAGGTCGGTCAGAATCAGATCGAAGGCCCGTTTGTCCAGCAGCTTCAGGGCCGCCTGCACGCCGGAGGCGTCGGCGGTATCGTACCCCTCGGCCCGCAGGATCATGGTCAGGATCTCCCGCTGTCCCTTTTCGTCGTCCACGATCAGGATGCTTCCCTTCATGCGTTCTCCTCTCCGCAGGGCAGGCGCACGGTGAAGGTGGTTCCCTCGCCGCTGCTGGCTACCGCAATCTCGCCGCCATGTTCCCTGATGATCCGTTCGGTGATGGCCAGTCCCAGGCCGATCCCCACCTCCTTGGTGGTGAAGTAGGGCTGGAAGATCTTGTCCAGGTCCTCCGGCGGGATGCCGGCCCCCCGGTCGCGGAAGCTGAGCAGTACCCAGCCGCTTTTTTCCGGGTCAAGGGTGGCGCCCAGCACGATCTCGCCGCCGTCCGGCATGGCTTGTGCGGCGTTGGTGATGAAGTTGGTGATGGCGTTGCGCATCAGCTCCGGATCGAGCAGCAGCGGCGGCAGCTTGTCGGCCACCTGCCGGACGATGGATACCCGTTGCTCGGCCAGCCGGTCAGCCAAGGTGGGCAGCGTGCGTTCCAGCAGTTCTTCGTAGGTGATGATCCCCCGGCGCAGCTTCAGGGGGCGGCCGTAGTTCATGAAGTTGAGCACCATGTAGTTGGCCCGGCGCACTTCGTCACGGATCTTGTCGGCCAGGTCGCTCACCTGCGCTGCCCGGCCGGGGCACTGCACCAGCAGTTCGTTCTTCAGGTGGTCGATGGCCAGGCTGATGTAGTTGAGCGGGTTGCGGATCTCGTGGGCGATGCCGGCGGCCAGTTGTCCCACCCGTGAAAGATGTTCCGCTTCGTAGAGCCGTTTTTCCAGGGCTTCCCGCTCCCGCAGCTTCTCCACCATTTCGTTGAAGGCCTGGGCCAGTTCGCCGATTTCGTCGCAGCTTTCCACCGGGATGGTCACCGAGAGATCGCCGGCCGACACCTTCTTGAAATCTTCGGCCAGGCGGTGGATCGGGTCGGTGTAGCGGCGGGCCAGATAGATGGTGAAGGCGATGCCCACGGTAAAGACCATGGCGGTGGCTGCCAGGCGCTTGATGAAGTTGGCGTGCTGGATGTTGCGGATGTTGTCCAGCAGCATGTTGACCTGCACGTAGCCCAGGTGCTCGTCGCCGACGATGACCGGCACCACCACGTCGTAGGGTTTCTGGGAGAGGATCGAGGCCTCCCCCAGGCGGTTCGTCGCTGCCCGTACCCCTTTTTCGAGCTTTTTCAGATCCTTTTGCTTGCCGATCTTCTCCGGGTTGGTGGAGTCGATGATCTCCCCTTCGCTGTTGATGATGTTGATCTCGTTGATCCCTTTCTGGCGGGCACTGTCAAGAAATTCGGCGAGACGGGAGGTTTCGGCTTCGGAGGTCAGGTCGGCGATGCTGAGCTGCACCGCCTTGGATATCTCCTGGGAACTGTCCTGGATTTCCTGCACCAGGTCATTCTGGGCGTACTGGTTGAGGGTGAAGAGGGTAATGATCGCAATCACCAGCAGGGAGAGCATGATCAGAATCAGTTTGGCGTTCAGCTTCATGACGGGGCTCCGAACAGCGTCAAAATATCGCCAGAGTAGCAGTAAAGCGGTGGCCGTGCAAGAAATCCGCTCCAGCACGGCAGGGCGTGAAAGCGTTGACAGGGCAGGCGCAAAGCGTGTACAACACCACCCCATGTTGCGTTCAAAAATCAGATATTTCAGCTTGATTGCCGTAGTGGTACCGTTGTGTCTCGCGCTTGCCGGCTGCACCTCCCTGGTGCCCCGGGAGCGGCTCCCCCTGATCAGTGGAGAAGCCTGCGGCGAACAGGTGAAGGTGGTCACCGTGCCGTTGCCGGTGATCGCTTCCTCCCCCAACGAGGGGATCACCGCAGGGGCGCTGGGTGCCTTCCTGATCCACGACCGCAACAACGAGATTTATTCCCTGTTGGCACCCCAGATCAACCACAACCGTAATTTCGGTGTCACCGCCAGTTTGTACGGCGCCGTCAACCCCAGCAGGGACCACAGCCTGGAGTTCAACATCGCCCAATCCCAGAAGGTTAACTACGATTACGAGGCGAAATACCGCGACACCAGCCTGCAGGGGGGCGATCTTGAGTTGAACGCCTTTGTCGGCTGGTTCGCCGACGGGTCATCCCGGTTTTACGGTTTCCAGGCCCGTACCCCGGTCTCCCAGGAAACCAACTATACCAACCGTGAATTCGTCTACAATATTTCCGCCACCTGGTTCCTGGGGCGCCATTACTATCTTGAGCTGGGACACCGCTTCAGGAATGTCTCCATTCACGGCGGCGCCGTCAAAAACGTGCCGTTCATCAGGGACCGGTTCAGCAACGCCGAGGTGCCCGGTCTTGACGGCTTCACTACCCATGCTCCCCGAATCTCGCTGATCTACAGCACCCTCGACAGCCGTCCCCTGGCCACGTTCGGCGGTTACGCCCGGATCACCTTCGAGCCCACCATCAAGGCGCTGGGCGGTACGGCCGACTACCGCCACTACGAAGTGGAGGCCAAGGGGTACATCCCCAAGGGGGAGGACAAGCGGTTCATCTCGGTCTTCCGGATCATGTACAACCAGACCCTGGGCGATACCGACTCGACAAAGGTACCGTTCCTGGAACAAAGCATCCTGGGGGGAGAGACCACCCTGCGCGGCTATGGCCGCAACCGCTTCATCGACAACAGTTTTCTGCTGCTCAACCTGGAGGAGCGGATCAGGCTGTTTCGCTGGGAGATCTTCAACGTGGTGGCTGACTGGGAAATCGCCCCCTTCGTCGATCTGGGAGCGGTGATGGAGAGCTTCGACAAGGCAACGTCGAAGAACTTCGAATTCAACCCGGGCGTCGGTTTCCGCGCCACGGTCCGTCCCAACATCGTGGGGCGAGTAGACCTGGGGATCGGCAGGGATGGGCCGGCGATATACGTTGGGCTGGGCTATCCCTTTTAATCGAACGACCGTGGAGAAACCAGACATCTGAACTGCACGGGCATGCGGATTTGCGCGGATGCGGCGGATATACGCGGATTTTGAACCTTTTTTAAATCGTCTGTTTTGGGTTTATCCGTGAACATCCGCTTAAATCCGGCCTTTTCCACGTGCTGTCGCCGTTAACGTTTTTCCGCGCCTGCGCTCCCGCCTCCCGTTCCCTGCCGTTTGGCCAGTTCGGTGTAGCGTCCCCCCAGCTGCAGCAGTTCCGCCGGTGTTCCCTGTTCCACGATCCGTCCGTCGTCCAGCACCAGTACCCGGTGGCAGTCCCGGAAGGCTGAGAGCCGGTGGGAGACCATCAGCACGGTTTTGCCCCCCCAGGCGGCGGAGAGGGCGGTGAGAATTTCATCCTCGTGTCCCGCATCCACCGCAGCCAGGGGATCATCCAGCAGCAGCAGCGACGGGTTGCGCATCAGGGCCCGGGCCAGGGCCACCCGCTGCCGCTGGCCGCCGGACAGGGTTACCCCCCGCTCCCCGACCAGGGTATCCAGGCCCTGGGTAAAGCCTTGCAGGTCCGAGGAGAGTCCGGCCAGTTCGGCAGCTTTTGGGCAGTCCCCGTCACCGCCGTAGGCGATATTCTCGGCAATAGTCCGCGAAAAAAGGGTGGCTTCCTGGGGCAGGTAGCCGATCAGGCTGCGCAGGTCTCCCAGGTGCAGCTGATTGATATCCGTTCCATCCAGGAAGATCATACCGTCGCTGGCCGGCAGCAGGCGGGGAATCAGTTGCAGCAGGGTTGATTTGCCGCTTCCCACCGTACCGGTGATGCCGATCCGCTCGCCCGCTGCCACGGTGAAGGAGATGTCCCGCAGGACCGGCCGTTCGCCGTAGGCGAAGCAGAGGTTTCTGAAGGCAACCTCCTCCTTGATGCTGCTGATCCGTTGTGCTGCGGCATGTTCCCGTACCGCGGAACGGGCGGCCAGCAGTTCGTTGATCCGGGCCATGGAAGCTCCGCCCCGCTGGAACAGGGTGAGAATCCAGCCCAGCACCATGGTGGGCCAGACCAGCAGGGCCAGGTAGCCGGAAAACGCGACAAAATCGCCGAGGGTCATGGCCTGACGGATGACCAGGTGCCCTCCCAGGTAGAGGACCGCCAGGATTCCCGCGCCGGTGGCCAGGGCGATGACCGGAATGATGAACCCCCGCAGCCGGGCCAGGCTCAGGTTCCGCTCCAGGCAGCGGTTCGCCGCCACCCGGAACTGTTCCCCGAAACGGGTTTCCCGGCAGTAACTCTTGATCAGCAGCGCCGCTGAAAATGCTTCTTCGGCATGATTGGAGACCCTGGCCAGTTCCTCCTGGGTTTCCCGGGAGAGCGTGAATATCCTCCCGCTTACCGCCTGGACGGTCAGCACCATCAGCGGCAACGGCGCCAGGGCTGCCA
Source organism: Trichlorobacter ammonificans (assembly GCF_933509905.1). Taxonomy (GTDB): domain Bacteria; phylum Desulfobacterota; class Desulfuromonadia; order Geobacterales; family Pseudopelobacteraceae; genus Trichlorobacter; species Trichlorobacter ammonificans. Next base: position 190,429 of record NZ_OW150024.1, read on the forward strand.
GGGTGAGCAGGGGATTGATCCGTACCATCAGCCACACGGCGGAACCGTAGAGGATCACCGTGTTCATCAGGCTCATGATCCCGAAGCCGGTGAGCATCCGGACATTGGTCAGGTCGTTGGAGAAGCGGGAGAGCAGGTCGCCGGTCCGCTCGCGGAAGAAGAAGGTCTGGTCCAGCTCCAGCAGCCGGGCGAAGAGCGCTTCCCGTACCCGGAATTCGATCAGGCGGGCACCGTGCAGAATAACTGTGCGGGAGAAGATGCGCACCAGGCAATAGGCACCGGCCAAAAGCGCAATCAGCAGGGCGTAGCGGTTGGCGGAGGGGGCGGCGGCAACGGGATGGCTCAATTGCTCCACCGCCCGTTTGAGCAGCCAGGGAACCAGCAGGGCCGCAGCGTTGGTTGCCAGCAGCAACAGGGCACCCAGGGCGTACCGCCCTTTGAGACCCTCGAAGAACGGCAGCAGATGGGCCAGCAGGCTGAGCGTTGATGTCGGTGCCGTTGTGGTCTGCTTGTCCATGGTTCTCCCTGCATTCCTGTCAATGCCGTGGCGCACGGAGCGCCGCAGCCGGAATCCGATTATCGGGCATTGTGCGGCGATGCACCAGAAGAAATTCACGAGCCCGTTCCGGCGGCCACGGTGCGGGGGCACGTTACCTGCTGGACGAAACGGCCGGTTATCTGGCACAATGGCCGGGTCGCCATCCGACCTCCGGGAGTACCGTTGTGATGAACCGTTCCGCCCTCTCCGCTTCGCTGCCGCCTGCCGTTTCCTTTGTGGCCCGCTCCGGCACCGGCAAGACCACCCTGCTGGAAAAGGTGGTTGCCGAACTGAAAGCGCGGGGCTGGCGGCTTGGGGCCATCAAGCACGACGCCCACCGTTTCGAGATCGACCATCCCGGCAAGGACAGTCACCGGTTGACCGCCGCCGGGGCCGACGTGATGCTGATCTCGTCGCCGGACAAACTGGCCATGGTGCGGCAGCACCGGGAATCTCCCGCTGTGGAGGAGTTGATCGCCACCTATTTCGCGGATGTGGACCTGGTGCTGACCGAGGGGTTCAAGGGGAGCAGCCTGCCGAAGATCGAGGTGCACCGGGCAGGCCACGGCAGTACCCTGCTTTGCCGGGATGAACGCCATGACCCCACCCTGGTGGCGGTGGCCAGCGACGAGCCGCTGGAGCTGGATGTGCCGGTGCTGGACCTGAACGATCCGGCGGCGGTGGCAGGATTTGTCGAGCAGCATTTTCTTGTGAGCCGGACGTAGCGGTCCCGGCTCTGCCTGGTATACTGAGGAAGCACGTCGGTCGCTGGTGGGCCGCCCGGTCTTCAAAACCGGTGGGGTGGGATGGGAAATCTCCCCGGCAGGTTCGATTCCTGTGTGCTTCCGCCATATTCCACCTTCATGCCGCTCGTTGCGGGATGAGGGGTACCGGGGACGGGAGGATGCCATGAAAAGCTTTGATGACAAGAGTTTCGTCATTGGAATACTGGCAACGCTGTTGCTGGTGGTGGTTGCGGGGGCGGCCCACGATGTCTTCTCGCCCCAGGAAATCGGCCGTCTCAGGCAGCTGGCTTCCTATCTGCAGGATGACGGCAGCCTGAACCTGGGCAACAGGAAGATCATCATGCTGGGATCGTCCATCTACGATGACGGCTCCCAGGGGGGCGGCCTGCAGATTCACGGCGGCGCGGGACGGATACAGACCTTCGGTCAGGTGCTGCAGCGTTGAACCGTTTAGTAACTTCTTGACATGCCTGGGCAGTTCCGCTAGGTACACACAAACATATTCGCATGCTCCTGTGCGAAGCTTCATACGGATCACGGTGCCCGCAAGGGTGAAAAGGGAAGAGGGGTGTAGTTCCGCAAGGCAACGAGTCCCCCGCGGACCCGCCGCTGTAAGCGAGGACAAAGGGCAAGGATGTCACTGGTCGCAAGATCGGGAAGACTGCCCGGAGGATGAATCGCAAGCCAGAAGACCTGCCTGATCCCGGCACGCACCAGTCCCGACGGTAAAGGGAGCGTGAAACCAGCAGCAGACGTTGAATACGGAACGTCCGCATGATGCCCCGGCGTCAGCGGACGTTTTTTCATTGCAGCGCCGGCAGCCTGCTGGAAGCAGGCCAGAGCGGTCATCAGAGGCCGGACACCAAGGAAGAGGCGTGCAATGCTCCCGCAGCCTTGAAGGGAACGAACGCCCAATGAGTGCCACTGTCGTGGAATGCCCTGATGGGAAGGCGGGCACGTAGGTGGCCCGCAGCCGGCAGAGTTGTCCGGGCCGCTAACCCGAGGGAGCACCGAGTGTGAAGCGAAGCGTAAGTGTAGTGGCACTATGCCTGTTGTTGTCGGCTGCAACCGCCTTTGCCGGTCCGCCGCATGCTGCCGACGACGCCGTCACCGACGACGCCGTCACCGTTGCCGTCGGCAGCATCGAGGTGGAGTTGAACGGCTCCTATGCTTACAGCGACAGGACCAACGACGGCGTCAACACGCAACAACACCTTTTCGACGGCTCAGTGAAGATCATCACCGGTCTCTACAAGGACTGGGCCATCTCTCTGGAAGTTCCCTATACCTTCAGTGAGCGGGTACGGAAAGCCGAGCAGCTGGATAGCGATATTGAGGGTTTTGGCGACATGACCCTGGAAGTTAAATGGGCCTTTGCCGAACTGGCCGGCATCAAATTCGCCATCAAGCCGACCGTGATCATCCCCACCGGCAGATACAGCGCCGGCCTGTCGGAAGGGCGCTGGCAGCCGGGTGTCGTCCTGATCGCCACCAGGGAGTTCGAGGGCGGCACGTACGCGCTGCATGCCAACCTCGGCTATGAGCACCACAGCTACCGTACCGGTGGCGCCCAGGCCGAGAACCGCAGCGGCCTGCTGTCCGGCTCCATCGCCGGTGAGGCGGTACTGCTGAAGGGGTTGTTCATCACGGCTGACTTCGGTCTCTCCACCAACCAGGACAAGACGTCGAACGTGGTGCCGGTCTACGCGATGACCGGGGCTAGTTACGAGATCAACAAACATCTCGACGCCAATGTCGGCATCAAGGTGGGGCTGACCCGTGCGGAAGACGACGTCACCGCTCTCTACGGACTGGTGCTGAAGTTCTAGGTAGCCGTCCAACCCCTGTGACACCAAGGAGAAACGATTATGCATATCATGGAAGGATTTTTGCCGGTCAAGCATGCGGTGGGGTGGAGCGTCGCTTCTGCCCCCTTCGTGGCCTACGGACTGTACAGCATCAACAAGCGGATCAGAGAGAACCCGGAGCAGCGGATGCTGCTGGGGGTGGCCACCGCCTTTACCTTTGTGCTGTCGGCCCTGAAGCTGCCGTCGGTCACCGGCAGCTGCTCCCACCCCACCGGCACCGGCCTGGGGGCGGTGTTGTTCGGGCCGGCAGCCATGGCGCCCATCGGCGGCGTGGTGCTGCTGTTTCAGGCGCTGCTGCTGGCCCATGGCGGCCTGACCACCCTGGGGGCCAACATCTTCTCCATGGGTATTGTGGGGCCCTTTGCCGCCTTTGCCATCTACCGCCTGGCCAGGGCGGCCCGCCTCCCCTTCGGCGTGGGCATCTTTCTGGCAGCGGCCCTGGGGGACCTCCTGACCTACGTCACCACCTCGGCGCAACTGGCCCTGGCCTTCCCCGATCCGGCAGGGGGCTTTGCCGCCTCATTCGCCAAATTTTCCGGCATCTTCGCCGTGACCCAGCTCCCGCTTGCCGTCAGCGAGGGACTAGTGACCGTGGTGGTCTTCAATGCCCTGGTCCGCTTTAATTCACGGGAGTTGCAGGACTTGAAGGTCGTTTCCCGCCAGGAGGTGCAGGCATGAAACGGTTGCAGAATCTCATATTGCTGACCCTGGTGGCTATCCTGGTCGTTATCCCGCTGGTGATGATCAAAAAGCCCGAACCGGGACCGGACGGCAAGGAAGTGAAAATCTTTGCCGGAGCCGATGACCAGGCAAGAGACGCCATCGGCACCATAAACCCGGCGTACCAGCCCTGGATGGAATCACTCATGGAGCCCCCCAGCGGCGAAGTAGCCTCCCTGCTGTTCGCGTTCCAGGCGGCCCTGGGGGCGGGCTTTATCGGCTACTGGTACGGCAGTTCCTCAACCCGCGCCAAGCTGCGGCGGGAGCAGGAAAAGCAGGCATGATGCTGCTGGAACAGTATGCCGCCGCCAACCGCTGGCGGCGGGTGACGCCGGCGGCCAAGGGGCTGTTCACCCTGTGCGGGTTCGTGGCCGTATTCAGCGCGTCCCGTCCCGCCGTGGCCGCCGGTCTGGCCCTGGTGCTGGCGGCGGTTACCCTGCTGGGGGCCGGCGTTCCGCTGACGGGCTACCTGCGGGTGGCGGCCCCGGCCCTGTTCTTGCTCGTCGCCAGCGCCCTGCCCCTGCTTTTCTCCCTGTCCCTGTCCGGTCCGGAGGGGCTGTCCCTGCGCCCGGTGCCGACGGAGGCGGGCCGGGTGGCCCTGGTCTGTACCCGTTCCCTGGGAGGGCTGGCAGCCTTGCTCTTCCTGGGGTTCACCACGCCGATGAACGACACCATCGCCCTGCTGCGTCGTCTGAAGGCCCCGGAGGTGCTGCTGGACCTGATGACCCTCTGCTACCGCATGCTGTTCGTACTGTCAGAAGCGCTACATGACATCCGTACGGCCCAAACGGCCCGCCTCGGCTACGCTACGAACCGACTGGCCCTGCGCTCCCTCGGCAGCCTGGCAGCCAACCTCACGGTGCAGGTCTGGCAGCGTTCCCATGCCCTGCACCAGGCGGCCCAGGCCCGTGCCAACGATGGTCCCCTGTGCTTTCTGGAGCCGGACTACTCCTCCAAGACCGCCGGGCTGGCTGTTGCGGTCCTGGCGGGGGGCTCTCTGATTCTGGTGTCGGTGGTCGCTGCGTGAGGTGCGGCAGGGACGAAATCCTGGAACTGCGGCAGGTGGGTTTTCGCTACCCGGACGGCAGCGTAGGGCTGGACGACTGTTCCCTGGTCATCCGGCGGGGCAGCCGCACCGTGCTGCTGGGGCCCAACGGTGCCGGCAAGACCACCCTGTTCCTGCACTGTAACGGTATTCTGCGACCGGAGAGCGGCCGGGTGCTGTTTGAAGGCCGTCCCCTGGACTATGGTCGGCAGGGATTGCGGGAGTTGCGCTCCCGGGTGGGGCTGGTGTTCCAGAATCCGGACAGCCAGCTTTTTTCCGCCAGCGTGCGGGAGGATGTCTCCTTCGGCCCCATGAACCTGGGGTTGGGGCGGCATGAAGTGCGGGAGCGGCTGGAACGGGCCCTGGAGGCGGTGGGGATGGCCGACTGCGCCGACAAGCCGGTGCACTCCTTAAGCCACGGCCAGAAGAAGCGGGTCTCCATCGCCGGAGTACTGGCGATGCAGCCGCAGGTGCTGATCCTCGACGAGCCCACTGCCGGACTTGACTTCAGGATGCAACAGGAACTCCTTGGGGTGCTGCAGCAGTTGCATGGGCAGGGGATCACCATTGTCATGGCAACCCACGATCTGGACTTGGCCTACGCCTGGGCCGACGACGTCTGTCTGATGGTCGGCGGCCGGCCGGCAGCGCGGTTTGCGGCCGACCAGTTCCCGCAACAGGCCGGACTGCTGGAGCGGCACGGCTTGGGCGTCCCCCGGGCGGCCCTGCTCCATCCCCTGCTGGTGGCCCGGGGGGCTTTATCGGCCAACGGGGCCCCACCCCGCTCCTGCGCCGAGCTGGCACGGCTGTTGGCGGCTACAGACTGACGCCGTGCAGGTCGCGGCGGTGGTAGCGCCAGCCGAAGGCCAGGGCACGCACGTACCAGTCCACCAGAAAGACCCCCCAGACCCAGTACAGCGACAGCTGCAGCCAGGATGAGACGATCCAGGCCAACAGAACCCGTACCCCCCACATGGTCAGCATCGTCACCAGAAAGACGTAGAAGGTATCCCCGGCCCCCCGCAGGGAGCCGGCATAGACGAAGGAAAGCGCCAGCGGCACTTGGGCGAAGGCCACCAGTCGCAGGAACACGGAGCCCTGGCGGATGACTTCGGGATCGGCGGTGAAGAGGCTCACCAGGTGGTGCGGAATGGCCAGGAAGAGCAGGGCCATGCTGCCCATCACCACCAGGGCCAGCTTCATCGCCTCGCCGTGACCGGCCCGGGCGCGGCGGTATTTTTTCGCCCCCAGCGACTGTCCCATCAGGGTTGCCGCCGCAATCCCCATGCCGGCCCCCGGCATGAAGGAGAGGGATTCGATGGAAAGCCCGATCTGGTGGGCAGCGTAGGCGGTGGTGCCATAGGCGATGATGAAGCCGGAGTAGAACAGTTGGCCGCTCTGCTGGGCCACCCGCTCCAGGGCCACCGGCCAGCCCACCCGCCAGATCCTGCCGAACAGTGCTGCCTGCGGACGCAGCAACCCCAGGTAGCGGTGCCGGAATGCCTGGATGAGCAGATAGCAGCAGCCGATAGCTTCCGACAGGTTGATGGCGATGGCTGCCCCCTTGACCCCCAGGGGGGGCAGGCCTAGTTTGCCGTAGATCAGCGGCCAGGCGATCAGGATGTGCAGGATGTTCACCAGCAGGATCCCCTGCATCGGGATGCGGGTCTGGCCGTTGCCGTGCATGATGGCGGAGAGGATGTTGACGCCGGTGGTCCAGAGCAGCCACTGGAACACCAGCCGGATATAGTCCCGTGCCTGCGCCTGCACTTCCGACGTCGCTCCCAGCAGGCGGGCCGCCTCGCCTCCCCAGAGGGTCCCGGCCACGCTACAGATGACGGTGAGTCCCAGGCAGGCCAGGAACGCGGTGACGGCGGCGCGGCGGGCTTCGTCATGGCGTCCGGCGCCGGTCAGGTGGGCAATCACCACCGTGGCGCCGGTGGAAAGCCCCCAGAAAATGGTCATGGTGCAGAACATCAGCAGTTGCCCCAGCCCGGTGGCGGCAATAGCCGATGCCCCCAGTCCGCCGGTCATGAAAATGTCGGCGATTCCCACCAGCCGCTGGAACAGTGATGAGAGCAGCACCGGCAGGGAGAGTTTGAACACGGAGGAGCGGATGGAGACCGGCTTGCTGCGGACAGCGGGGCCTATGGGGAGAAGGCGGCGAAGCATGACCGGACTGTAGCCCCGCTGTCGGGAGGCGTCAACAAAAAGGGTGTCGGCTGTTCCGCAGGTGCCCGCCTCGTCCGCTGGCCGGCGTAGGTGCTTGCGTATAGGGGTAAAGCAGTGTATTACAGAGCACGCTGCATGACCATGGCGGTCTCCGTTGTCCGCCGTAGATTGTGGTGGCGTAATCATCGTATTTTGGTGTACAATAATGCCCTGCCGTGGGCGGGGCCTCCCTTTGACCGGTGGTTTGTCTGCAGGCTATGGAGATGCACACTATTCGTACCAGGAGGATGCAATATGCAACTAGAAGACGTACCGAGCGATATGGAAGTTATCAGTCCCCTTGTGGAGAAGACCCTCTCGAACGGCATGCTCATCGAGGTGTTTCTCGTCAAGCGTCCCCGCCAGTACGAAGCGGCCCTTTTTATCGGCGGGATTCACAAGCCCGGCCCGCCCCTGCCCCGGCCCTTTGACACGCCGACGCCGCAGTTGTACGCCTGGATGGGGGTCCGGCCCAAGGTCGGTTTCTCCCAGGAGGAGTACGATGAGATCATCGGCGCGGTGAACGTGCAGAACAAGCTCCACCACTGCCACTTCATGGACAAATGGGGCCTCAATATCGACGAAGACTGATCACCCCGTTGTTTCCACCAGTCCCCCTCTTCGACGGGCGGGCAACGACTGAACGGTGCCCGCCCCGAATTATCTCCGTCATCGACGGTTCTGCCGATCGTCCTTCAGCGCGATGCGGCAGTCGACTGCGGTCGGCAGCTGACCATTTCCCGTGCGCTCTTCACCTGCTTCCGGTTATTGCGCTTTGTCTGCTCCTCGCTGCCGGTGACGTCCTTGCCGAGGTCATCCCCGGCACCGATCTGTTGGCACGCAGCGGCTTCGGCCTGCTGCAGGGCAAGGCGGTGGGACTGATCACCAACCAGACCGGTCGCAGTCGCGACGGCACCAGCACCATCGATTTGCTGGCCACTGCCCCCGGCCTCCGGCTGGTTGCCCTCTTTTCCCCGGAACACGGCATCCGCGGCGATGCCGATGTGAAGCTTGCCTCTACCACCGACCAGCGTACCGGCCTCCCGATCCATTCCCTGTATGGAGCAAGCTGTCGCCCCACCCCGGCCATGCTGGCCGGCATCGATCTGCTGGTCTTCGACATCCAGGATATCGGCGCCCGCTTCTACACCTACATCGGCACCCTGCACCACGCCCTGCGGGCCGCAAAAGAGCGGAACATCCCCCTGGTGGTGCCGGACCGTCCCAACCCGCTGGGGGGCGTCGTGGTGAAGGGGGCCGTGCCCGATGCCGCCGCCGTTGCCCGCCGCATTGCCGCCGACCGCACCGGCTGCCGCTCGCTCGCCGTTACCCACCCCATTCCCACCCGTCACGGCATGACGGTTGCCGAGCTGGCCCGGATGATCAATGCCGAGGCCGGCATTAACGCCGACCTGCGTATCGTGCCGATGGCGGGCTGGCAGCGGAGCATGACGTGGCAGGATACCGGCCTCGCCTGGATCAATCCATCCCCCAACATGAAGGACCCGGTGGCTGCCCTGCTCTACCCCGCCTTCGGTCCCCTGGAGGCCACCACCCTGGCGGTGGGGCGGGGGACGGACCGGCCTTTCCACCAGTACGGCGCCCCCTGGCTCGATCCGGCGGCGGTGCTGCGCAACCTGCCGGTGCTGCCGGGAATACGCTTCAGCGCCACCAGCTTCACCCCCACGGCCCCGGGGCACCCTCACCGGAACAAACGCTGCAATGGGATCGGCGTGGCGATTAGCGAGCCGGAGGCTGCGAATCTATCGGTGGCAGCGTTGTATCTGGTGCAGGCGATCTACCGGGCCCATCCCGACCAGTTCAAGGTTGCCGAGGGTTTTCACGGCATGGTGGGGGATCGGGAGGTCTGGCGGTTGCTGACGGCTGAGGGTATGCCGCCGGAACAGGTGGCGGCCCGTTGGGGGGAGGGGATCGAGGAGTTCAGGAAACGGCGGGAGCGGTTTTTACTGTATTAGCGGGTTGTGGAAAAACAGCCATCTCGCCGCCGTCCTCGAAACCTACCTTGTGCGGCATAGCGCTGCTACGCCTCCGCGGGGCTTTCTCCGGGTGCGACGATCTGACTGTTTTTGAACAGCCTGGGTATTTCAACAACCTGTTGGGGTCGCGACTTAAAAGTCAATCGTCCAGCGTTCCCCGTTCTTGCGGATAGCAAGGTTGGCGGGCGGCAGCCGGCGCAGCCGATCCAGCAACTCCTCAGCCAATGTTCCCTCCAGCACGGTCGGTTGAAACCCGACATCAGCATGCCGGATGTTCACCGGCACCAGCTCGGCGCTCCGCTGATCACCGTTAAAACGTAGCCGCACCAGCAGCGTGCGGTCGGCGATTTTGCTCTTGTGGGCAAAGGCGAAGTTTCCCAGGCTGTAGAAGATGATCCCCCGCTTGTACCGCTCCACCCCCTGCAGGATATGGGGGTGGTGGCCGATCACGGCATCGGCGCCGGCATCGATCATCATCCGGGCCAGCCGGGGCTGGTATGGGCGCAATCGGCTGCTCCCTTCCTCCCCCCAGTGCACGGTAACGATGACGATATCGGCCAGCCTGCGGGCGGCGCCGATATGCGCTTTTGTCGCCCTCTCCAGCAGCGGTGCGGTACCGAGACGATTTCTGCCGGCCCAGAACTCCTGGGGCAGGGTCAGGGAGTAGCCCAGGATTGCCACCCTGGTGCCCCGTATCTCCGTGATCAGCGGCATGCATGCCGTTGCCAGGTCGCCGCCGGCCCCGACATGGTCGATACCGGCCCGCTGCAGGGCTGCCAGGGTATCGGCCAAGCCGGCGACGCCGTAATCCATGATATGGTTATTGGCCAGGGTAACCACGTTGATGCCGGCTTTCTTCAGGGCGAACGCCGCCTCCGGCCGGGCGCGGAAGCGGAACTTCTTTCCGGTGAACTCGTTTCCCCGTCGGGTAAGCGGCATCTCCAGGTTGGCCAGCGTAAGATCCCCTGCCCGCAACTCCCCGGTGATCTTCTCGAACGGGTGGAAATAGCCGTCAGCAGCCACGGCCCGCTCCCAGCGCCCTCCCAGCATGATATCTCCCACTGCCTGGATGATCACCTCGGCCCGGACGGCTTGGGGCAACACCGGAAAAAGCAGCACTACCCACAGGAACAGGACAGCCCGGCCACTGTACCGTGGGACAGGGCAGTGCCGTTGGGACGCTGCTCCTTCGGCAGGTATGTTGTTCCGATTATGCAGCCTGGTCATTGCTGGACCTCGGTGGTTCGGCGGATAAAGGGAGACACGGGGAGAGCCATAAAAAACTCCCGTCCTCGGTGACAAGGGCGGGAGTCAGTGGGGTATGGGGACGGTCTGTGCGAACTCCGGCGTGTCGGTGGAGCCGGTACGCTATAGTAAGCATGTGCCGTTTGTCAAGGAACGGTTCGGTCACGGGCGGTGGCACCGAATGGTGTAGTCGTAGTCATGTCGACGGCGCTGTACGCCGCTTGGCCGACCGTAGGGTTTTGGCTGCTCAGGTTTTGCGTGCCGCTGCAGCCGCAGAAGGTCTCCGGCCCGAGTGCCGGACAGCGCCGCAGTACCTGTCGCGCCCGCCAGCAGTAAATCAATCGTTGACGCTGTGCGGCAAGGGTGGTAGTTACTAACTTTTAACTCGATAACTTTCGGCAGGTTTTCCCATGCTTGACATGAAATTCATTCGTGACCACCTGGACGAGGTGGAGCAGCGTCTTGCCACCCGTGGCGGTGAACTGTCCCTGGCCGGCTTCAAGGCGCTGGACGGGCGCCGTCGGGCACTTCTGACTGAGAGTGAAACGCTGAAAGCCCTGAAAAACAGTGCCTCCGAGGAGATTGCGCGGGTAAAGGACAAAAGTCAGGTCAAGGACAAGATCGCCGAGATGAAGGAGGTCAGCCAGCGGATCAAGGGGCTGGATGACGACCTGAAGGCCGTTGAGGAAGAGCTTTCCGCACTCTTGATGATGGTGCCCAACCTGCCCCACCCCGCAACACCGCTGGGCCGTTCGGAAGAGGATAACGTCGTGGTGCGTACCTGGGGAACGCCGCCGGTGTTTCCCTTCGAGCCCAAGTCGCACTGGGAGATCGGCGAACAGCTGGGGATTCTCGACTTTGAGCGGGCGGCCAAACTTACCGGTGCCCGTTTTGCCCTTTACAAGAGCGCCGGTGCCCGTCTCGAGCGGGCACTGATCAACTTCATGCTGGACCTGCATACCGGTGAACACGGATATACCGAGGTGATCCCACCCTTCATGGTCAACCGGGCCACCATGACCGGGACCGGTCAGTTGCCCAAGTTCGAGGAGGACCTGTTCAGGATCGTCGATCCCGACTATTTCTTGATTCCCACCGCCGAAGTGCCGGTGACCAATATCCACCGGGACGAGATTCTGCGGAAAAGTGACCTGCCGATCAGCTACACGGCCCATACCCCCTGTTTCAGGCGTGAAGCGGGCTCCTATGGCAAGGACACCCGCGGACTGATTCGTCAGCATCAGTTCAACAAAGTCGAGTTGGTCAGGTTTACTCATCCCGACTGTTCTGACGCCGAGCTTGAAAAGCTGACCGCCCATGCCGAAAAGGTGCTACAACTACTTGAACTTCCCTATCGGGTCGTGGCACTCTGCAGCGGCGACATCGGCTTCTCGGCCTGCAGAACCTACGACCTGGAGGTCTGGCTGCCAGGGCAGGGGGGATATCGTGAAATTTCCTCCTGTAGCAGTTTCGGCGATTTTCAGGCGCGCCGCGCCGGCATCCGCTTCCGGGAGGACGACAGGAGCAAGCCGGAGTTCGTGCACACCCTGAACGGTTCCGGGCTTGCCGTGGGGCGCACCGTTGTCGCCATTCTGGAGAACTTTCAGCAGGCCGACGGTTCGGTGGTGATCCCGCAAGCCCTTCGACCCTACATGGGCGGGCTGGAAAGAATCTGCAGCCCCTGACATAGCGGAGCAGCAAGACCTGCTCCGATGATGCGGAGAGATGGCCGAGCGGTTTAAGGCACCGGTCTTGAAAACCGGCGAGGTGCAAGCCTCCGTGAGTTCGAATCTCACTCTCTCCGCCATATAATAGTCCGGCATAGTCCGGTGTAGTATACAAAGCCCCTGAAATACGGGGCTTTTTCTTTTTTCTCTTGTCCGGCGTAATCCATGTTAGTATGCTTGAGTCTGGTTGCCTTGACGGTATTTGTGGCGGTATTCGCACCATGCCGCCAAGGTGGATACCGTCAAAACCGGAGGACAACAGCCATGCCCAGGAAAATTGCGCCACTCGCTGAACTACAGGTAAGCAAGGCAAAGCCGAAAGCAAAGGCGTACAAGCTGGCGGACGGTGACGGTATGTATCTGCTGGTGACGGTATCCGGCGGCAAGCTATGGCGGTATGACTACCGTTTCCAGGATAAGCGTAAAACAATGGCCCTGGGACAATATCCGGCGGTCTCCCTGGCCGATGCCCGGAAGCGCCGCGACGATGCCCGCAAGCTGCTTGCCAATGGTCAAGACCCGGCGGACGTGAAAAAGGCACAGAAGGCTACTGAAGAGCAACAGGCCACCACCTTTGAAATTGTGGCCCGCGAATGGTACGCCAAGAACGAGCTGGTATGGTCACAGGGGCATGCCGTCACCACCATGAACCGACTGACCCATGATGTGTTCCCCTGCTTTGGGGAAAAGCCGATTGCAGAGATCACGGCGGCGGATGTTCGCGCCATGCTCCTGAAGGTGGGCAACCGGGGCGCGGTAGAATCTGCGGCCCGTATCAAGATCATCTGCGGGCAGGTATTTCGGTACGCTATTGCCCACGGCGTGATCGAGCACGACCCGTCTTCAACCCTGAAGCCGTCCGAACTGTTCCAGAAGCGGGAGAAGGGACACTTTGCCGCCGTCACGAACCCGAAAGAGCTTGCCCCCCTGCTGCGGGCAATAGATGAGTACCACGGCACCGCCGTTGTCAAAGCGGCCTTGAAGCTGGCCCCGATGCTCTTTGTCCGGCCCGGTGAGCTACGGAATATGGAATGGCGGGAGATCGACCTTGACGCGGCGCTGTGGTCTATCCCGGCCACCAAAATGAAGACCCGGCAACCGCACCTTGTGCCATTGGCAAAGCAGGCCGTGGCGATACTGCGGGAGCTGCATCCCCTGACCGGCACCGGGCAGTATGTATTCCCTGGCCGTACCAGCTCCCGGCCGATGAGTAATAACTCGATCAACGCCGCCATGCGGTACATGGGATACGACGGCGACACCGTGACCGGCCACGGTTTCCGGGCAACGGCGCGGACCATCCTGGATGAAGTCTTGGGTTTCCGGGTGGAATGGATAGAACATCAGCTTGCCCACGCCGTGAAGGATGCCAACGGGCGCGCCTACAACCGGACTTCGTTTCTCGATGACCGGCGGCGGATGATGCAGCAGTGGGCGGACTACCTGGACGGGCTGAAGGCAGGCGCAAAGGTGATTCCATTGAAGCGGACGGCATAGTTAAAAAGCAGAGAAACGTGATTCGGTGGTCATGAGTAAAATCAGCGTGTTATGGGTATGGAATTCTTCAGGAAGTATCTCAACACATCCCTGGCGATCCCGGCGGTCCGTCTGGGGTTGCCAGCTCGGCTGGCAACCCCAGACGGACGCCGGCCAGCTCCGGCATAAGGCAGTGTGCCGGGACGATCGTCCCCCGGCACAGAGGGAGCAACGCGACCGTTGCGCCTTTGACTTTGACAACCGCTGGTGCAGATCAGTACCAAGCTGCCGCGCCGTCATGGTCCGTTGCTTCGGCATGGCTATTCGCACCTCATAGCAACCACACCCCTCCGGCAGCACCTCAACAGCCGTTCGCCGTCAGGCGTCGTCACAGCTTCATCAGCCCCCGTCCAGTAACACGGGGGCACCAAATACAACCACTATTTAAAATTAACCACTTATCGGCTAAATCTCTTCCAGCATGGCGGTACCTGTAACACGCCATGCTACAACCCCACACATTACCTATTTTCAGCCTTTGACCTGCGGTATCGACTCCCTTGAATGTAGAGAGTTGCAACTCTCCCCCAACTCTCTATCTGTAAAACATAAATAAGTTCAGCTGGATTTGAGAGTGGTAGAGAGTGGTAGAGAGTCTGGGGAAGGGCAGGGTGGGAACCATGACAATCTACCATTCTGAGGAAGCAGGTAAGCAATCATCAAAAAAATAAGGTGCTCCCGGAAACCGGTCTGGTCAGGCTGTGGCAAATCCTGGGGTATAAGAAGAAGGGGATAATTCTCATACGTGCGATAGCTGATACCCAGCAGAGCGGCCCTGATCCAAGGCAATTTCCCGTGATCAAGGAGCAAGGGGGCTGCCATTCGCGGTTCCCCGAGCACCGTTGGAAACGGCAAACGGTGAACTTTGGCGGTATGTTTTGCGGTATCCGGTAGGGCACTATTTTGCAAGCTGCCGATTATCATAACAAATACTCAGTTATTCGATGGACACTCTCCCATTGGCCGGGTGCCTTTGTCGTTGATTGCTCCCGACGGAAAACGGTGTGGCGCGTGCCGGAGTGCCTGGAATCAGGCACGAGAACACGGTTGCGCGAGCAGGTAAATTCAGGTATGACAAATGTGCCGGCTTGTGGTAAACAAGCAGACTGCACCACAACTCTCGATCAAGCAGTTCAATTCACTGTATAAAGCCACTTCAAGGCGACGGAGGAACAAAGCTATGGCAAACATCCTGATCGTTGACGACTCATCCACCATGCGCAAGATCATTTCCCGCTCCCTGCGTCAAGCCGGCCTGCCGGTTGACGACATTTTGGAGGCCGGGGACGGGATTGAGGGACTGAATGCCTTGCAGACATCGGGGAAGAAGGTCGACCTGATCCTGTCGGACATCAATATGCCCAACATGGATGGCCTTGAGTTCGTCAAGTCTGCCAGGGCAGCCGGTTTCAGCATGCCAATCGTGATGATCACCACCGAAGGCGGCGAGGATATCATTGCCGAAGCGCTGGCAAGCGGCGCAAAGGATTCCATCAAAAAGCCCTTTACCCCCGAGCAACTCAATGAAAAGCTGGGGGGGCTGTTATGAGCCTGAACACCGATATTGCTGAGTCCATGCGATTCAGCGAGCAACAGTTGGCGGAGTACGTCATCAATGCCACGCGTGAGGTGTTCTCCACCATGGTGATGATGGACCTTGCCGACGATTTTCCCCTCAAGGAGCCGATCACCCATTTCAAGTGCAGCATTACCGGCATGGTCGGTTTTGCCGGCACCTACTCGGGGGTTATTTCCATTCATTGCCCGGTCGTGCTGGCTAAAAAGGTGACGGCGGCCATGCTGGGCATGGAGGAGGCCGAGGTTGAGGAAGGGGGGGAGGACCTGAACGACGCCATCGGCGAGATCGCCAACATGCTGGGTGGCAGCGTCAAGATGATCCTCTCCAAAGGCGGTCTCGACGTCAAGCTTTCCATCCCCACCGTGATTGCCGGTGAGGACTATACGGTCAACTCCCTGTCGGATATCGATTGCGTAGTCATCCCGTTTACCGTCGAAAATGAACGCTTCCTTGTGGGGCTGACCCTCAAGAAGGAAGACTAGGCCTCCGAAACATAAAGCACGGGGCGGGGTGGTCCGTCCCGTGCCGCACAATCTACTTCTCTCCCGCGAGCCCCAATGGAAGGATACGACAAGCTTCACGAAATGCTGCAGAATGCCCTAGTACAGGCCGGCGAAGAAGCCGGTATGCTGCTGGGGCAGAGTCTTTCCGTGACGTTGACGGACTCGCTCACCTTCAGCAAAAGTGCCTATTTCGGCGATCTTGACGACGGCGTCTTCGTGCTGGAGGTGGAATCCCGCGAAGAATACCCCGGGCGCCTCTATCTGCTGTTCAATCTGCGTGACGCCATCCTGATGAGTTCGCTGCTGTTGGGAATTCCGGCGGCTCGAATCAAAGAAAAACAACGCCTTTCCATCATCGAGGCCGACGATATCGATGCCTTTGGTGAAATCGGCAACATGGTGAACGGGGCGCTCAACACGACCTTCCAGGGCAGTCTTTCCGGCAAGGCCCACCTGAAACTGCAGGGCTCAAAAAAGTACGTGCCGGAGATTGACCCGCTTTCCAGCGAAGAGCCGCTGCCTGACGGCGATTACCTGATGTTCCGTTCGAAGCTCGAAATGGAAGGTCAGGAGATGCACCACTTGGATGTGCTGATCCCGCTGGACCTGGGCAAGCTGTACGATCCGCCCGCCGAAGCGAAACCTGAAGCGGAACCGCCGGTGGAGGAGAGCGAGGAGGCGGCCGAGCCTGCCGTCGCCGCGGCCGCGGCACCAGTAGCCGATGGCGCCGTGGGAACCGTCCAGGCGGCAGTGGCCGGGAGCACCGGCGAGGATATGGTCGTCATTTTTGAGGACGACGACGTTGACCGGCACCAAATGGCGGAGTCACTCAAGTTCACCGGCTTCAAGATCGTGGAGAGCACCCTGAACGCCGATATCAAGGATATCCTGTCCCAGGGTAACGTCCGGTTGGTGGTGATCGGTTCACGGGATGCCGACGACCGGGAGCTTGCGGTCTGTATCAAGATCAACGCCCTGCGTCAGGAACAGCCGGTGCCGATCATCATGTCCGCCGAGCGTTGGACCCGTACCGCCGTGCTCAAGGCGCTCAAGTACGGTGCACGGGAAATCATCATCAAGCCCTGTGACTACGACGATCTCGTCAGCAAAGTGCGGCGGCTTTGCCGGATTATGGCGGTATGAACGCCACCTGGTCCCGCGCGATGCTGAAGACCATGGTACCGATAGGTTGTCTTGCGCTGGTGGTCGCCCTCCTTTTTCCCGGCATCGTATCCGCGGCTCCGGATGTCTCCGCTAACCGCATTCTGCGCGTTGAAATCAAGAACATCAAGCAGTTGACCAGAATTACGCTGTCCTGTGAGGCGGAGCCCCGCTATACCGTAACCGCTCTCCCCGGCGACCGTGTGAGGATCAGATTCAGCAATACCGACGGGCCGCTGTTTAAGGCCAAGCGACGCTATTCCGACAGTAACATCGGTGGTTTGGTCTTCCGTCGCTCCGCTGGTGACATGCTGCTGACCTTTGCAGTGGCTCCCCAACGGGTCGGCTGGCGTGTGGTCCATGCCAGCGGGGTTGCCGCATTGTCCATCGATATCGGCCCGAAGCTCGGTGAGCAAAATCTTCCGCCGGTGCTACCGGGACGAGAGCGTATCCGCAGCGGGGCAGAAAAGCTGCTCAAGGACTTTGATCCCCCGCTCAAACCAGAGATTCCGTTTGTGCCCACTGACCGGCAAGTGCTCAGCACGCTGTTGGGGGCTGAGGACCAGAATGTCTTCCTGACGGCGGAGAGTGCCCTCTACAAGGGGCAGTTGACTGCTGCTGAAGAGGTTTTCCAGCAGTTTGCCGCGCGTCAAGGGCCGGTCAGGCCGCTGGCGCTGTACCGATTGGCGGAAGCCCAGTACCGACTCCAGAAATACGCCCAGTCCCTTGCCACATTCCGTGAGGCGGTCCAGTTGTGGGATGCCTTTTTCTCCCTGAATCCGGCGGCTATGTTCTATTACGGCGACAGCATCGCCAGAAACGGTGACCTTCCCGGGGGACGGCAGTTGCTTGCCCGGCTTATCGCCACCCATGCCGACAAGAAGTATGCGCCGGTGCTGCTGGTACGCATGGCCGACGTACTGGCGCGCCAGGGCCATGATGCGGAGGCTTGGGCGATCTACCGCACCGTGGCTACCGAGTTCCGCGAGGGGAAGGCTCCCCAGATTGCCCGGATCAAGCTGGCCGACCGGGAGCTGCTTCACTCGACGCCTGATAACTATCGCACACTTGCAGCCGTGTACCGCACGCTTGCCGAGACGGCGGCCGACTACGATCTGCGTGAAGAAGCCGCTTTCAAGCATGCGTTACTCGAAGCGGTAAACGGTCCTCCCGACTCCGCCCTGGAGTTGGTCAAGCGCTACCAGAAGCGTTTTCCCAAAGGAGTTTTTCTCCCGATTACCAAGGATATGCGCGAAGATCTGGTGTTGCTGAGCTATCGTGCCAAAAAATGGGACAACGATCCTCCGGGGCTGATAAGTCTGGCCAGCGATAATCAGGAGTTCCTTGCGCTGGCCTCGGGATACCCGGGCTTTTTCCCTGCCGTTACCGAGGCGTTTGCAAAGATTGGCCGTCCCTTGGACTTGATCGCGCTCTATGTCAATATTCTGCAGCGTCCCTGGGTGGGACGCGACAGTCAGGCCTACCTTACGCTGGAGATTGCGGATCAGGCCGAGTTGCTTGGTGACGACCGGATGGCTCGGAAGACCCTGGAGAGCTTCCTGCGGCGCAACCCCGATCATCCCAAAGTGCAGGAAGCGCGGGAAAAGCTTGGAGCCTTGCTGTACAGAGCCAAAGATTTGACAGGTGTGCGGGCGCAGCTTGCCTGGTTGCTGGCCAAGGACACCAAGGCGGCGCGCCCGATAAGCTACTACTATCTGGGAAGGGCGCTGTGGGAGAGCAAGCAGTACGCTCAGGCAGCCCTTGCCATGGAGACCTATGCGGCGGCGGTCAGGGCCGAAAAGGAACAGCCGCCGCTGGTGGGTGACGCCTACTATATTGCGGCGCTGTCCGAGCAGGCGCAGGGCCGCTTGTCGAAGGCAGCCAGCCTGCTGCAGGAAGGAATGAACAAGGTCGCGCCGGAGCGCAGAGACCAGTTCCTGTACAAACTGGGCGAAGTGGCGCTTCAGGACAACCGGGTGCAGCAGGCCCGCGAGTTTTTTGAGCAGATCGTCAGATCCGGGACGGACTCTGACTGGCGTCGCCTGGCTCGCCAGGCTCTCCTGGACAGGCGGTTCCCGTCCGAGCCTCAGTCAAAAAAACCATAAGTCAAAACTTCTGACAGTCAAATTTCCGACGATCCCTGTAGCCCCCCCAGGGGCACCCCCGGTCTCCCAGTCTTAACGTGCTGATATTGCAGTTTTGTTTTTGGGGGCACGATATTTGCATTTTCGTTTCTTGCGCGTGCCGTGTGCAAGAACTGGGGTGCTGCGGCTGTCGGAATCGGCGGTGCGGTGAGTGCCAGTGTTGCATTGAGGGTGGCGAGTTACTTATCTTTGTCCCGCCTGGAGGATATGCCAGATGCCAGTTGAGGGCCTGTTCAGTACAACCATTGATGTTCTGAGTAAGAGCGTTGACCTGCGGACGCGTGCTCACAACCTGACCGCCAGTAATATCGCCAATGCCGAAACCCCCGGTTATACGCCCAAGGCGTTGCAGTTCGAAGAGTCGCTGCAGCAGGCTGTCAAAAAATCGACAAAGCGTGGGGGCGGAACCCCTTCGACCACCCATCCGGCGCATATCCCATTGAAACGGACCGGCGATTCGATTCAGCAGGTGCGGGGAGATGTTGTTGAGGTGCCTGCCAAAACACCCGGACGAGACGGCAATTCCGTTGAGCTTGAAAATGAAATGAGCCGCATGATGCAGAACCAGGTGCTGTTCAATGCATCGGCGCAGTTGCTTACGAAAAAGTTCGAAGGACTGCGGTCGGCGCTGAGGGAGGGCAAATAAATGGATCTTTTTACCGCCATGGGTACCAGTTCGTCGGCATTGTCCGCCGAACGAACCCGCATGAACCTGATATCGAGCAACCTTGCCAACGCCAATACGACGCGTACGGCGGAAGGAGGCCCCTACAGGCGCAAAGATGCCATCTTTCTGGCAACACCGCCGACGGACACATTCGGTAAGACGCTTGCGGGAGTTACGGCCACCCAGATCCGGCAGGTGACGGTCAGCGGCATCATTGAAGACAAAAATGCCCCCCGCATGCAGTATGACCCGTCGCATCCTGACGCCACTCCCGACGGATACGTGGCCATGCCGAACGTGAACGTCGTTGAGGAAATGGTTGATATGATTACTGCGACCAGGGTGTACGAGGCAAACGTGATGGCCGCGCAGGCGGCAAAGGGCATGGCGCTGAAAACCCTGGAAATCGGGCGTTAGGGAGTTAGTCTATGAATATTTCGCAGATTGGTGGGATTGGCGGCTCACTGCAATCGTTTGCTTCCCCCGCAACGCAGTTTACGGACACGCTTGCGAACGCTTCCGGCTCTGGCGGCAAGCTGAACCCCGCCAGCGGGTTTGCCTCGGAAACCGGTGCCGCCGGTATGACGCAGGCCTTTGGCGTTTCGTCACCGCAGGCTTCGTCGTCCGTGGCTGAAACCGCCGGAAAGTTCTTCAAGGAGTTGGTGAACAAGGTCAATGACATGCAGCAGCAGTCCGATGTGGCCATTCAGCAGCTTGCAACCGGAGAAAACCGCAATCTTCACGAAACCATCACTCGCCGTCGAGAAGGCCAGCATATCCTTCCAGTTCATGTCGCAGGTGCGCAACAAGGCGCTTGAGGCGTACCAGGAAGTCATGCGCATGCAGGTCTGACGTTGAGTCAGGCGGCCCACGCCTGGCTCCCGAACATGGTAACGCAATCCCGAGGGGGCTGACCATACAATGCCGGAAGGTCTGAAAAGAATAGCCGAGCCGTTTCTGGCTCTGTCGCCGGGTAGGCGTCTGCTGGTTGTTGCGGTTGTGGCAATCAGCATTGTCGCGTTTGGCGCATTGATCATGGTGGCAAACCGGACGGACTACCGTCCGCTGTTCACCAACCTGACCAGTGAAGATGCCGGCGAAATAGTCAAAAAATTGAAGGATGCCAAGACACCCTACACCATCATGCCTGACGGCAAGGGGATTATGGTGCCGTCGGACCGTGTGCACGAGCTGCGGCTCTCCCTTGCTTCCGAGGGGCTTCCCCAGGGGGGCGGTGTTGGGTTCGAGATCTTTGACAGAAAAAATTTCGGCATGACGGAGTTTGTGCAGAAGCTGAACTACCAGCGGGCGCTGCAAGGGGAGCTTGCCCGGACGATTTCGCAGATTTCGGGCGTCGAGCAGGCGCGCGTGCATCTGGTGATACCGGAAAAAACCCTCTTCAAGGAATCCGAGAAGCCGCCGACGGCATCGATTGTCCTCAAGCTGAAGGGGAGCCGAAGCCTGAAGGAGAACGAGGTCCAGGGAATCATGCACCTCGTTGCTGCCTCCATTGAGGGCATGAACTCCGAGAACGTGACGGTGCTGGACAGCAAGGGAAAGATCTTGAGCAAGGGCGGTGCTGCCATGGCCGATGCCACGGCAAAGGCAACCAGTGCCATGCAGGAGATGCAACGCGCCTACGAGCGCAATCTGGAGGAACGGCTGCAGACCTTGCTTGACCCGGTTGTCGGTGGCGGCAAGTCAGTGGCCAGGGTTGCGGCAACCTTTGACTTCAAGCGGGTCGAACGGGTTGAAGAGAAGTTCGATCCCGAGAGCATTGCCGTGCGGAGTGAGCAGCGGACGGAGGAAAAGTCTTCATCGAGCTCCGGGGCGGTCGCCACGCCGGGAGTCCAGACCAACCTGGGACGCAACACCCAGGCAGGTGGCGCTGCCAACGACAACAACAACAGCAAAAACGATGAAACCCTGAACTACGAGGTCAGCCGGAGCACGGCCCGTATTATCGAGCCGGTGGGGGCGCTGGGCAAGGTGTCGGTGGCGATCCTGGTTGACGGCAAGTACGAGGCGGCACCGGTTGCCAAGGACGGCAAGGCCGCGGCTCCCAAGTACATCCCCCGCTCTCCCGAGGAGCTGCAAAAAATTGAAGCGCTGGTCAAGGGGGCCATTGGTTTCAACCCGGAGCGCGGTGATCAGTTGAGCATCCAGAATATTCCGTTCCAGGACCCCGGTGATGCCGCCGGTACTGCCGTCAGCCCGCAATGGTGGACCAATCCGTTCTTCCTGACCCTGGCCAAAAATCTGGTCATCGGCTTGGGATTCGTTGCCCTGATGCTGCTGGTTATCAAGCCGTTGTTGAATACCCTGCGGGCTGCCCGCCCGCCGCGGCTCGACATCCTTGAATCGATCACCCCGGAGGTGCAGGAGAAGATGTCGGCAAGCGAGCGGGCACAGTTGGCCATGCACATGGCCGAGCAGCAGGACCTGATTGAAAAAGCCAAGGCCAATCCGTATCAGGTTGCCCAGATTTTGCAGAACTGGATCCGGGAGGAATCCTGATGGCGCGGGACACAAGGATACGACTGGCTGTGTTTGAGGGTGCGGCACCATGAACGGTACGGAAAAGGCGGCAATTCTGCTTCTTTACCTTGGCACCGAGGCAACAGCCAAGGTGTTCGAGCATATGGAGGACGACGAGATCAAGCGTATCTCGCGCAGTATGGGGCAGTTGGGCCACGTCAACCGTACCACCATCACCCAGGTGGTCGATGAATTCAACGAGGTGATTTCTCCCGAGTCAGGCATTTTTGCCCAGGGCGACGAGTTCGTGCGCAAGGTGCTGGAAAAGGCGCTGGGTCCTGCCAAGGCCCAGATGTTGATGGATGAACTGCAGGCATCCAGCTACGGCGACCTGGTCGATATTCTCTCCTCGATGGATTCAAAGAGTATTGCCAACTTTATTTCCCAAGAGCATCCCCAGACCATCGCCGTGGTGCTTGCAAAGCTGAAATCAAAGCAGACCAGTGAGATCATTTCCGCGCTTCCCCAGGAGTTACAGGCGGAGGTGGTGTTGCGCATTGCCGATGTTGAGCAGGTGTCACCGGAAATTCTTCAGGAAATCGATGACGTCATGCGGCGCGAGCTGAAATCCATGGGGGGCGTGCAGCGGTACAAGGTGGGTGGTGTCGAGAAGGTTGTTGACATGTTCAACCACTTCGATCGCAGCAAGGAAAAACAGATTCTGGAAAAGCTGGATGTCCTCAGTCCTCCGCTTGCTGAAGTCATCCGTAAACATCTCTTCACCTTCGAGGATGTGTTCTCCCTGGATGATCGCTCCATTCAGTCGGTCATGCGCGAGGTCTCCAATGATACCCTGACCCTTGCCATGAAGACCTCCACGGATGACGTCAAAAACAAGATTTTCAAGAACATCTCCAGCCGAGCTGCGGAGATGATCAAGGAGGACCTGGAGGTGATGGGGCCGGTGCGTCTGTCGGACGTCGAAAAGGCCCAGTCCGAAATCATCAAGATCGTCCGCAAGATGGAAGAGGAAGGCAAGATCGTGCTGGGCGGCCGGGGAAGCGAAGATGTCCTCGTCTAGGATTATCAAATCAGCTGCCACGCCCCAGGGAATCACTGATTTCAGCTTTCATGCCATTGTCAGGGGAGCACCCGTTGCGACGCCGCCCCAGCAGCCCACCGGGGGGGGATTCGTGCCGCTGGGAATCTTCGACCTGTCGGAAGTCGGTCCGAAATGCGGTTTGGCGCCGCAGGTGGAACCGCAGGATGCGCCGGAAGAACCGCCGGGCCGCTTCGTCAGTGACGAGGAGTTCCAGCGTACGCAGGATGAGGCGTACCAGCGCGGGCTTCAGGATGGCAAGAATCTCGCCGAGCGAGGACTGCAGCATGTGTTCCGGACCCTGCGCACTGCGGTGGAGGATCTCCAGCTACAGCGTGAAAAGGTGCTGCGCGACTCGGAAGACCACCTGCTGTCCCTGGTCATGACCATTGCCGGCAGCGTCATTCGGCGGGAAGTGCAGCAGGACCGCGAGACCGTTGTCAGGCTGATCCAGACAGCCGTCGGGACACTGAACAAGCAGGATGAACTGGTCATCCGGGTGAATCCGGATGATCATGCCCTGCTGACGGGTAGTTATGCCGAGCTGTTGCGCCGTGAGCTGGGTACCGTATCGTTCGAGTTGAAAGGCGACCCGGCGGTTACCAGCGGCGGCTGTCTGGTGGAAACCAGGCTGGGTACGGTGGATGCCGGGCTGGAGGCGCAGCTTGCGGAGTTCTACCGCGGTCTGCTGGAAGAACAGTCTCAGCAGAGTCATGCTGCGGACGAGGAGTAAGCGGCTCGGATGCTGAAACGCAGTGTGGATATGGGGCGCTATCTGCGTGTCGCGCAGAACGTCAATCCGATCCGCCTCCATGGCAAGGTCACCCAGGTGGTGGGACTGGTCATTGAAGGGTATTGCCCGGATACCTCGGTCGGCGCCATCTGTGAAATACGTCCCCAGGGCGGAGAGGCGATTCCGGCGGAGGTGGTGGGGTTCCGGGACGGCAAGACGCTGCTGATGCCGTTGGGTGAGCTGCGGGGGGTCGGCTTGGACAGCCTGATCGCCGTGCGGCGCGAAAAAGCCACGCTGGGGGTCGGCCCCATGCTGCTGGGCCGTGTAATTGACGGACTCGGCAACCCGATCGACGAGAAGGGCCCCCTGCAGTTGGATGAGGAATATCCAATTTACGCCGTACCGGTGAACCCGATGAAGCGGCCTCCCATCCGGCGACCGCTTGACTTGGGGATTCGTTCCATCAACGGGCTCCTGACCTGTGGCCAGGGGCAGCGGGTCGGGATCATGGCCGGTTCGGGGGTCGGCAAGTCGACGCTGCTCGGCATGATCGCCCGCTACACCGAAGCGGATGTCAACGTCATCGCCCTGATCGGCGAACGGGGGCGCGAGCTGCGTGAGTTTGTCGAAAAGGACCTGCAGGAACAGGGGCTGAAAAAGTCGGTGGTAGTGGTGGCGACATCGGACCAGCCGCCGCTGGTGCGGATGCGGGGCGCCTACCTGGCAACCGCCATTGCGGAATATTTCAAGGACACGGGCAAAAAAGTGTTGTTGATGATGGATTCGGCGACACGTTTTGCCATGGCCATGCGGGAAGTCGGGCTGGCCATCGGTGAACCGCCCACGACCAAGGGGTACACGCCATCGGTATTTGCCGCCCTGCCCAAACTGCTGGAACGGACCGGCAATTTCCCCGAAGGGAGTATTACCGGACTGTATACGGTGCTGGTGGAAGGCGACGATTTCAACGAACCGATATCCGACGCCATGCGCAGTATTCTGGACGGGCATATTGTCCTGTCGCGGGAACTGGCTGCCCGTAACATCTATCCGCCCATTGACGTCATGGCCAGCGCCAGCCGGGTCATGACGGACGTTACCGATGCGGCGCACCAGAAGCTTGCCGGCCAGTTTAAGGAAACCCTGGCAATCTACCGGCAGTCTGAGGATCTGATCAATATCGGCGCCTACAAGGCCGGCAGCAACCAGGGTATCGACGAAGCGATCCGCAAAATCGACGCCATGATTTCGTACCAGCGCCAGGCTGTAACCGACCCGGTTACCCTGGCGGACTCGATTGCGGGTCTCCAGCAGATTTTCGGGTCATAAGCTGTGCTGTAGCACGTAGCGGGTGATGCCATGAGCTCTCACAAGCGCTTTGGACTGCATCAGGTGCTGAGCTACCGGAAAGAACTGGAGCGGCTGCGTAAGCTTGAGTTCGCGGCGGCAAAACGCAACCTGGATGATGCCTGCGATCTGCTGGAGCAGGAGCAGCGCAACGCTGCACGGCTTGCCGACGAATTTGCCGCAAACCAGGAAAAACTGACTTCAGTGGTGGACCTGCAGCTCTACGCCAATTTTTTTGCCCGTAAGCGGCAGGAGCTGAAGGTGCAGCAGGCCAGGATCGAGGAGCTTGATCAGATGCTGGAGGTACAACGTCAACAGTTGCAGGCTGCCACCACGGAAAAAAAGGTGATGGAGCAGCTGAAGGTGAAACAGGATGCCGCGTTCCGTAAGGAGCAGGCCCACAAGGAGGCGCTGCTTCTGGACGAGATCGCAGTGCAGAAAAAGGGACAGGAGTGAATCCGTTGAAGCCACGTTGGGCGTACGTACTTGCAGGAGTTGTTGCCATGGGGGCTGTGGCGACGGTTGCGCTGACCGCCCCGCAGGGGAGCGACCAGCGCCAGCCCGTGTCGGGAGATCCGGTGCCCCCGACCCGTGCTGCGCGGGAAGAGCGGGCCATTCAGGAGACGCGGCGGCAGCAGCTGGCTGAGCGTGAGGCGGCACTTGCCGCCAAGGAAGAAGAACTGAAAAAGCTGGGTGAAAAGATCGATAGCCAGTTAAAGGCGCTTGAAGAGACGAAGAAAAAGTACGAGGAGCTGCTGAAGGCCGAAGAAGAACGCCAGAAGCAACTTCAAGGAGAGCGGGTCACCAAAATGGTGAAGCTGTTCAAGACCCTCAAGGCGGCTGAATCGGCCAAGCTGCTCGACAAGATGGAAGAGGGCGAGGCACGTTTGATCCTTGACCGCCTCGATACGAAAACGGTAGCCAAGCTGGTCCCCAATATCAGTCAGCCGCGTACCATCCGCTGGGTGAACGAGAACCTGCAGCGACGGGGCGAAAAGCAGTAAAAAGAAACGCGCCTCCTGCCGATAAGGTGAGATGTGGGCTCTTTGTCAGCCACGACATCTTATTGGTGAAAGGAGGTGAAAGAATGAATGCAGCGCAAATTTTCATGATGCCGCTTGCAGGCGCAGCTCCGGCAGATACTTCAACCAATGCTGCATCTGCTGCAAACGCGGCTCCTCTGGCCGGGGACCCGTTCAGTCAGGTACTCAGCGACCTGCTGGATGGTAACGGCGTTCTCTCCGATCCCGCTTCAGAATCATCCACCGAAGCATCTGAGCATGGTACAGCATCCTGGGCCGAACTTCCGGCCACTCCTTCCCCTGATCCGGCGCTACAGCAGATTGTGGCAGCAACAGCAGGTGCGGTTGCCGTTGCGGCTCCGCAGCAGACTGTTCAGCAGACTGTGGTGGAAACAGCGGTGGGGGAGTTACAGCAGCAGCAAGCCGTACCGGTGCAATCAACAGTGCCGGTTATGGTATCGGTCAACGAAACTGCTGAACATGTCGAGACATTCGCCTCACCGAAGATCGAGGTTTCGGAAGCAACCATGAGCAACAGGGCCGTTGTCGGTGCTGACGCTACCGTCAGGAGGGAAGCAGCGGTGGTTGCGGCCCAGGCTGCACCGGTGGCTACGGCTGTTCAGCCGCAGGCTGCTGTCGTACATGACGCTACCGTCAGGACAGATGGACCGGTGGTTGCGGCCCAGGCTGCACCGGTGGCTACGGCTGTTCAGCCGCAGGCTGCTGTCGCACATGACGCTACCGTCAGGGCAGAGGTCCCGGTGGTTGCGGCCCAGGCTGCACCGGCGGTTAGTGCCGTTCAGCCGCAGGCTGCTGCCGCACATGACGTTACTGTCAGGGCAGAGGTCCCGGTGGTTGCGGCCCAGGCTGCACCGGCGGTTAGTGCTGTTCAGCCGCAGGCTGCTGCCGCACATGACGCTACCGTCAGGGCAGAGGTCCCGGTGGTTTCGGCCCAGGCTGCACCGGCGGTTAGTGCCGTTCAGCCGCAGGCTGCTGTTGCACACGAGGTTACCGTCAGGCCAGAGGCACCAGCGGTTGCGCCTCAGGATGCAGCGCCGCTCAACCGGCCGCACGCAAACGCTTCAGCAGAATGGTGGAGTTATGAACGGTTGGGTAAGCCGGTCGCCTCTCCGGTGGAAGGAGGCGCCCAGAATCGTCCAGCCATAGCGGAAGAACCGGTTGGCAACCTTCTGGCAGTTGCCGGCGTGAAGTCGCCATCTGAACAGCCGGAGCCCGCTACGGCAACCGTAACGGAGCTTACGGTGGAAGCTCCACTTCAGGGAAGAACCCCGGCTGACGGCACCGGCATGCAACATCCGGCACTCTCTTCGACAACGGCGACACGCAGTGAAACCGTGGCTCATGCCGAACGGACCGCCGAGTCGAACCGTCCTGCACTGTCGGAACAGGTAACCCGGCAGGTGGCTGAGCGGCTGGGCAGCCACGACTTCAAGCAGGGGAAAGAGCGGATTTCACTTACCCTGAATCCTGAAAACCTGGGCAAGATTCAAATGAATTTCCAGATGGACCAGCAGAACCTGCGCATCGAGATCGTGGCCGAGAACCGGACGGTCCGCGATGCGCTGGTGCAACAGGCCGACCTTGTCAAGGAAAGCTTGGCCCGCCAGAACATCACGGTCGAAAAGTTTGACATTGCCACATCCGGCGAACGGGCGTTCCAGCAGCAGTACCAGCAGTCCCCGCAGCAGCGCGGGCTCTATGGCTCCCTGTATGAACGACAGGGTGGCGGCCGGGGCGTAACGGCCGGCGCTTCCGGTGGCACAGATGACTATCAGGTACCGGACGGGCTTCAGTATTTCGAGCAGCAGTACGAATCAACCTTTGCCTACAGAGCGTGATGACGAAAGGAGGTGAATGACGGATGGAAGCTTCCGCTACGAACACAGCATCAACAACAACGACGACAGCCGCTGCTGAGCAGATGAAGAAAAAGCTAGGGATGGACAAGGACGACTTTCTCAAGCTCTTCGTTACCCAATTGCAGCACCAGGACCCGCTGGCACCGCAGGATGCCTCTGCCATGCTGCAACAGTTGAGCCAGTTGACCCAGGTTGAGCAGGCCTACAACACCACCGCAACCCTGGAAAAATTACTGACATCACAGAACAGCAGCCTGGCCATGGGCGCGGTTTCACTGATCGGCAAGCAGGTGACTGCCGATAGCGACCAAATCGGCTTTAACGGCTCGGAAAGCACAACAGCAAGC
Organism: Trichlorobacter ammonificans; assembly: GCF_933509905.1. Taxonomy (GTDB): domain Bacteria; phylum Desulfobacterota; class Desulfuromonadia; order Geobacterales; family Pseudopelobacteraceae; genus Trichlorobacter; species Trichlorobacter ammonificans. The sequence goes on from NZ_OW150024.1 coordinate 219,022, forward strand.
TATCAGACCGCTACGACGTTGACCGGAGCCAAGCTGGCCATTACCAACAGCTCCGGGCAGGTGGTGCGAACCATCGATCTCGGCACCGTAAATCCGGGTACCTCGACCTACCAGTGGGATGGCAAGGACGACCAGGGCAATCTGCAGCCCGCCGGTACCTATACGTTTGCGGTCAACGGCACCAACCCGCTGGGGAAGCAGCAGCAGGCCGCCACCGCGACGACCGGTAAGGCTGACGGCGTATCGTTCCTGAACGGTGTCGCCTACGTGTCCATGGGACCGGTCGTGATCCCCTTCAGCACTGTCGTATCCGTCAAGGAATCATGAGCGGCGTTGATCAGATATTTCTGCCCAACCCGCTGCAGCCGGCAACCGCAGCGAATCAGCCGGCCCGGCAGCAGCCGGCGAAAGCGGCCGGCGAAAGTCCCTTTGCCCGGATGCTGGAGCAGACCCAGGGGGTCAGATTTTCACAGCATGCCCAGGATCGCCTGAGGGCTCGCAACATCACCTTCAGCCAAGACCAGCTGCAGCAGTTGGCCGGTGCCGTGAACAGCGTGGCACAGAAAGGCGGCCGGGAATCGCTGGTGATGATGGGCGATGCGGCGCTGGTGGTCAGTATCAGCAACCGCACGGTCGTCACTGCCATGGACCGTGCGCAGATGAAAGGCAACGTATTTACCAACATTGATTCGGCAGTAGTTATCTAACCAACCCAAAACGGGGCCGGCCCTCTTGAGGAAGCCCCGGAGATGCCGACCGACTGACGCATCTCCACCCACACAACAGGAGGCACAACCAATGAGTATCACCTCAGCAATGTTCACCGGCGTATCCGGTCTGCTGGCCAACGCCGAAGGTATCAACGTTATCGGTAATAACCTTTCCAACGTCAACACCGTTGGCTTCAAGTACGGTCGCATGCTGTTTTCCGACATGCTTTCGGCGGATATCGGCAATAACTCGCAGATCGGCCGCGGCACCATGATTCAGAAAGTGGATAACATTTTCGGACAGGGGTCCTTCGAGTCGACGGAAGTGACCTCCGATCTTGCAATCCAGGGAAACAGTTTCTTTGCTCTCGGTAAACCGGGCGAAACAGCGGCCGTCAATACGGAAGATGCCTTTCTGACTCGTGCCGGCGCCTTCCGGGCGAACAGCGACTACAACCTGGTGAACCCGGACGGATATGTTCTGCTCGAAGCCAACGGCGGTGAACCGATCAAGTTTCTCTACACCGATGGTGCCACGGCGGGCGACTTCGTCAAGGTCACCGCGATTGACAGCCAAGGCGTCATTACCTACGTTGACGTCAATGGCGCCGCCTACTACTACAATGGAAACGGCGGTGCCGCCCTGGCGGCAACATCGGCCAACTACGCAACCGCGCTTGCCAACGGCGCCATCGCGGTGGTCAATCCGCCCAACCCGGGGGGGCTGACCAAGGTTGGAGGTACCCTGTTCCAGGTGACGTCGGAGGCCGGGGTGCCCACCGGTGCCTTCACCGCTGCGGATAACACCGCTAACGGCACGTCGGAGAAACTGTTCTCCAACTCCCTCGAGCAAAGTAACGTGGACATGGCTGCCCAGTTCGTGAAGATGATTCTGACCCAGCGGGCCTATTCGGCCAACTCCAAAACCATTACCACGGCAGATGAAATGACTCAGGAAGTGCTGAACCTGAAGCGGTAGTTCGTAAAGCCCGGAAAAATTCCGCACAAAACGGGGGGCTCTGGGCCTCCCGTTTTTCGTCAATAGTTGCAAAATCCATGATTTCGTTATACATAGTACGGCACATGTAACAGGGAATCTGAGTACGTTCTCCGGAGGAGCAGATGGCAAAGGAAGATCAGACGGGCGCCGAAGCACCGGCAGACGGTGATGGCAAGAAGAAGTTGTTCATTATTATCGGCGCAGTCGCGCTGGTGCTGATCATCGGCGGTGTTGCAGCTTTCATGATGATGGGCTCGGGAGACAAGAAGAAGGAAGGCGACAAGGCCGCGGTCGACGCCAATGGCGCACCAGCCGCCGCGGCACCGGCAAGCGGTGGCGGGCATGGCGGCGCCCCTGCTGCTGGTGTCTCGACGGTCTTTTCTCTGGAGCCGTTCATTGTTAACATCTACGATGGTCAGGAACTGCGCTACCTGAAAGTCAAAATCGAAATGGAAATGGCGAATCCGGCGGTTAAGGCCGAGCTGGAAGGGCGTCTTGCCGCCATCCGCGATGCCATACTGGTGCTGTTGACCACCAAGACGCTGCAGGATGTGCAGGACGTGCAGGGTAAAAATCAGTTGCGCGAAGAGATCCTGGCTGCGATCAGCAAGATCGTGGCCCAGGGTAAGGTCACCAAGGTGTATTTTACCGATTTTGTCGTGCAGTAACGGTACGTCATGGAGAAAATCCTCACCAAAGCCGAAATTGAAGCGCTGCTGAATGCGGTCTTCGAAGGCAGGATCGAGCCGGAGAAGGAGCTTGCCAAGGCAGAGGGCAGCGCCGTCAACTATGACCTCTTCAATACCGAGGCATACCGGGGGTTCGTGCCGAACCTCGATATCGTGTACGATGGCTATATCCGTTACAGCCGGATCACACTGTCGAACCGCCTGCGTAAATCGGTTGAAATCAAGAAGGTCGGGGCTAAATCCTACAAGTTCGACGACTTCATCCAGACCCTGCCGACACCGGTCTGCATGGCCATCTTCAAGCTGGAGCCGCTCAAGGGGGCGGCGCTTTTGGCCATGGACAGTTCGATGGCCTTTGCCATCATCGACAGCGTACTTGGCGGCACCAGCCGTACCGCCCTGAATCCGAACCGCCTGTTTACCAACCTGGAACTGAAGCTGGTCGAGAAGGTCGTCATCGATATTCTGGCCGACCTTGAAAAGGCCTGGCTGCCGCTCTATCCCGCCAAGGTGAACCTGCTGCGCATGGAGATGAACCCCCGCCTGGTGACGATCGTGCCGCCGGAGTACCAGGTCGTGACCATGATGGTCAAGGTCCAGATCGAAGAGACACCGGGTACCATGATTTTCACGGTCCCGATCATGACCATCGAGCCGATCAGGGACAAGCTGAAGGAGGGGATGCAGTTTGACCTGATGGCCATTGATCCGCAATGGTCCTTCAGGCTTTCATCCGAGATTCTGGACGCACCGCTGGAGATGTCGGTGGAACTGGGTAATGCGAATATTTCGTTGCGTGAGCTGCTCGACCTGGCGGTGGGTGACACCATCATGCTCGACAAGCCCAGCACCAGCGAGCTGGTCGTCAAGGTGGAGGGGGTGCCCAAGTTTCAGGGAGTCCCGGGTATCCGTCACGGAAACAAGGCATTTCAGATAAGCAGCATTTTGGCCGACAAGGGGACAATAAAGTGAATGAAAAACCGGAAACAGCAGCGGTAGAGACTGATCAGGAGCGGAAAAATCTTGAATTTATTCTCGATATCCCCCTCCAGGTTACCGTGGAACTGGGACGCACCAAGCTGCTGGTGAAGGATGTTCTGCAACTGAACCAGGGGGCCGTGATCGAACTGACCAAGCTCGCCGGGGAGCCGCTCGATATTTTTGTCAACTCCAAGTTGGTTGCCAGGGGTGAGGCAGTCGTGGTCAACGAAAAGTTCGGCGTGCGCCTGGTGGATATTGTCAGTCCCAATGAACGGGTGGAGAAAATTTTGTGAAGCAGTGTACCGTCTCCGGAGCGGTGACGGTTTTGCTGCCTGCTGTGGCGTGGGGAATGGGCACGAGCCCGCCAACCGATAGTTTCAGCCTGCTTTCCAGCCTGTTCCAGATGGGAGCGGCACTGGTGCTGGTCCTCGGTTTGATTCTGCTGGTCTACTACGGAGCGACACGGCTCATGCACCGGGTGCCGGCCCTTCGTCCCGGCAGCCGGTACATCAGAGTCATCGAGGTACGGCCGCTGGAGCCCCGCAAATCTCTGATCCTGGTGGAGGTCGGCGGTGAGTACCTGTTGCTGGCCAGTAGCGATGGCAACCTGTCGCTGGTCAAGCAGGTCGCCATGCTCGAAGAAGGTGACATCATCGAGGATTCAAACGTAAAACTCCCCTTTGCAACGGTTTTCAAGCGATTCAAATCCGGTTCCGGCGCTCCGGAGCCCCCCCCACGGACTGTCTGATGGCTTCAAAGCTTTTCCCATATCGACTGACGGGCATTCTGCTGCCGGCGCTCCTGCTGGTGGCCTGGGCTGGGCAGGCCCTTGCCGAGCCGGTTCCCCTGCCATCGCTTAATATCGGCGTCGGTACGGCAAGCACGCCCGGACAGGTGTCAACCACCATCCAGATTTTCCTGCTGCTGACGGTTCTGTCCCTGGCTCCCAGTTTGTTGATCATGACCACCTCCTTCACCCGCATCGTGGTCGTGCTTTCCTTTCTGCGTACCGCCATGGGGACCCAGCAGGCACCCTCCAACCAGATCATTCTGGCCTTGGCCATGTTCCTGACCTTCTTTATCATGACGCCGGTCTGGCAGCAGATCAACAAGGATGCCTACCAGCCCTACCGGGCCGGAACCATTTCCCAAGACCAGGCCTTTGAGCGCGCGGTGAAGCCGCTCCGCACCTTCATGCTCTCCCAGACACGTGAGAAGGATCTGGCGTTGTTCGTCAGTCTTTCCAAGCAGGCACGACCGAAAAATGCCGACGACATTCCGACGTTGACCATTATTCCGGCCTTCATGATATCGGAACTGCGTACCGCTTTTCAGATCGGCTTCCTGATCTATATCCCCTTTATCGTGGTGGATATGGTGGTTGCCTCCGTGCTGATGTCCATGGGTATGATGATGTTGCCGCCGGTCATGATTTCTCTGCCGTTCAAGATCCTGCTGTTCGTACTGGTTGACGGCTGGGGACTGGTGATCGGCTCGCTGGTAAAGAGCTTCGGCTAAAAAGGTGGAACCATGACTCCCGAACTCGTTGTCCAGATCGCCCGGCGCACCTTTGAAACCACCCTGCTGCTCGCCTCACCCCTGCTGTTGTTCAGCCTCGTCGTGGGACTTGCCATCAGCGTCTTTCAGGCCGTCACGTCCATCAACGAAGCGACGCTCTCCTTTGCTCCCAAGATCATCGCGGTCATGGTGGCGGTTATCATCTTCTTTCCCTGGATGATGAGCTACATGACTGACTTTACCCGGGAGATCTACGGACTGATCGCGCTGATGCGGCGTTAGGTCCATGTTTCCCTTCGCTTCCCCCCTGCCGACCCCGTCGGATATATTTCTGTTCGCTCTCGTTCTGTGCCGTATCGGCGGCTTGTTTGCCGCCATGCCGCTCATTGGCGGCCGCCGGGTTCCCACCCGGATCAAGGTGGCGGTGGTTTTCGGCATCACCATTGTCTGTATGCCGATCCTGCGGCTTACACCGCCGGCGGTACCCGCCGATGTTTTCACCATGGGGCTGCTGGTGCTGCAGGAGGTGCTGATCGGACTCACCCTTGGTTTCATTACCCAGATCATCTTTGGCGCCGTTGAGTTCTGCGGTCAGATCGTCGGCATGCAGATGGGTTTCAGCATTGCCCAGGTCATTGACCCCGCCCAGGGGGCACAGACCCAGATCATGTCAGTCATGCAGCTGCTGCTGGCCTCTCTGTTGTTCCTGTCATTGAACATTCATCACCTGTTCATCGGTGCCATCGTCGACAGCTTCCGGGTGATTCCGCTGGGGGGATGGCAGATGAGCGAGGCCCTGATCCGCTTCCTGGTCAAGGCGTCGTCAGAGCTGCTGATGCTGGGCATCCGGCTGGCGGCGCCGGTGATGGTGACCTTGCTGTTGACCAGTGTCGTGCTGGGAGTCATGGCGCGGTCCTTTCCCCAGATGAACGTCTTCATGGTCAGCTTTCCCCTGAATATCGGTCTTGGATTCATGGTGCTGGGAGCGACGCTTCTGCTGTTTTTTCACGTGCTGGAGGTGTCCTTCGGCCAGTTGAAGGAGCAGATCGACACCGTCTTCCGGTTGATGGCAAAGGGGGGATGATCCCTGGCTGACGAGGATAAACATTCCAAGACAGAACAGCCGACCAGTCACAAGTTGGAGGAGGCGAGAAAGAAGGGGGCTCCCCCCACCTCGCAGATGATGACGCAGGGGTTTACCCTGCTTGCCGGCATGACCGCTCTCTACCTCTTTGGCGGCTACCTGCTGTCCGGCCTGAAAACCACGGTTGTGTCGGTGTACGGCCAGATCGGCAGTTTTGAACTGACCCCGGAGAATGTCCACACGCTGTTCATCAAAACAGCGGGTACGATTGTCCTGCTGTTGCTGCCCATCATTGCCATCGTCATGCTCACCGGCGTGGTATCACACGTGGTGCAGGACAATGGCCGCTTCGACCTGCAATGGAGCCGGCTGTCCTTCAATCCCAACAAGCTGAATCCGCTCAGCGGCTTCAAAAAATTGTTCAACAAGGATGCGCTGGTCGAAATCTTCAAGTCGCTGCTCAAGATTTTCATCATCGGCTGGATCGCCTACCGGGTCATGCAGGATGAGCTGCAGAATCTGATGCATCTGGCGGAGTCGGATATCCCCGGCATTCTGGCCTACGCCGGACATGTCGCCTTCAGAATCGTCACCCATACCTGCGGCATCATGCTGTTGATTGCTTTGCTGGATATGGCGTATGTCAAGTGGCGTTACATCGAAAACCTGAAGATGACCAAGCAGGAGGTGAAGGATGAGCACAAAAACCAGGAAGGGGACCCCAAGATCAAGGGAAAGATCAGGAACCTGCAGTACCAGGCCGCCCGCCGTCGCCTGACCGCCATCATTCCCACCGCCGATGTCATCATCACCAACCCGACCCACTATGCCGTCGCTCTCAAGTACGACCGCGCCACCATGATGGCTCCCGTGGTCATCGCCAAGGGAGCTGACGAAATGGCGCAGGCCATCAAGGCGCTGGGCCGTGAGCATAAGATCACGCTGGTGGAAAACCGTTTCCTGGCGCGCGAGCTGTTCGATCAGGTGGCGGAGAACCACGAAATACCGGAGTCGCTCTACGCGGCAGTTGCCGAAGTGCTTGCCTATGTCTACCGCCTGAAGGGAACGCTCTGACCGGATGCGCTGCGGTACCCCTGTGGATACCGTGTCCGAGTCCCTACGGCTCCCTCTCCCCGGTCGCCCCCCCCATTCCTTCTGCAGATACTGCTGGTGTCATAATTCAGACAATGTCAAAATATCGACAACGCTTGGGCGGGGAAGCGTGACATTGTTTTGGCGGGATGCGCGGATTCTCAGGCTTTTGAGGCTGTTTTTGTCGAGGTGTGACGGCACGGAACCTGCATTGTCTCTCGTTTGTCAAACATTCGACAGCACCGCATAGCAGCGGTATGTAGCGGATTAGTCAGGGGACGGCATGGCAGGAGAAAGCTCCGTACAGGCATTGGAACTCACCAACTTCAGAAAACACTCCGACATCTACGTCGCGGTGGGGATCATCGGTATCCTCGCGCTGATGATCATTCCGCTGCCGGCAGTGGTTCTGGACATATTTCTGGCAGCGAACATCACCATCGCGCTGGCAATTTTGCTGGTCTGTCTCTATACGCGCAATCCACTGGAATTCTCAGTGTTCCCGTCGGTACTCCTGGTAACGACGCTCTTCCGGTTGGCGCTGAACGTTGCCGGTACCCGCCTGATCCTCTTGCACGGCCGTGAGGGGACCGATGCCGCCGGCGCGGTCATCAAGGCATTCGGCTCCTTTGTCGTTGGCGGCAACTACGTGGTCGGCGCGGTCATGTTCCTGATTCTGGTGGTCATCAACTTCGTGGTCATCACCAAGGGCGCGGGGCGTGTCGCCGAGGTGGCGGCCCGCTTTACCCTGGATGCGCTGCCCGGCAAGCAGATGGCGATCGATGCCGATCTTTCCGCCGGCTACCTGTCGGAGAAGGAAGCCCGCAAGCGCCGCGAAAACATACGACGGGAAGCCGACTTCTACGGCGCCATGGACGGTGCCAGCAAGTTCGTGCGCGGTGATGCCGTTGCCGGCATCCTGATCATGCTGATCAACATCTTCGGCGGCCTGATCATTGGTATCTGGCAGCAGGGGTTGGCCCTTGACGTGGCGCTGGCCAACTACACCCTGCTGACCATCGGCGAGGGGCTGGTGGCCCAGATTCCGGCGCTGATCATCTCCACCGCCGCCGGCGTGATCGTCACCCGTACCGCTGACGAAAATAATTTCGGCCATGAGCTGACCGGACAGTTTCTCAACTATCCCAAGGCATTTTATGTCGCTTCCGGGGTCATGTTTTTGTTTGCCCTGATTCCGGGCCTTCCCCATTTCGCCTTCTTCCTGCTTTCCGCCGTTGCCTGGATGGTGGGGCGGATGTCCCGGGAGATGGCGCAGGTGGTTGAGGAGGAGGCCGCCGCCGCGGAGGCCGCCGGCGCGGAAGAGGCCATTGACCAGGCCTCCGCCATCAGGCCCCTCGATACCCTTGAGCTTGAGGTCGGCTACGGACTAGTGCCGATGGTGGATGCCTCCCAGGATGGGGAGCTGCTGGAGCGTATCCGCTCCATCCGTCGTCAGTTCGCCCAGAAAATGGGCTTTGTCGTACCGCCGATCCATATCCACGACAACCTGCAGTTGAAACCCTATGAGTACAACATCCTGATTCGTGGTGCCCGTGTCGGCGGCAGCGAGCTGACCGGCCAGTACTTGGCCATGGATTCCGGCTCGGTTGTTGCCCAGATTTCCGGGCCCTCCGCAAAGGAGCCGGTCTTTGGCCTGCCGGCAGTCTGGATACGGGGCGAGGAACGCGAGCAGGCCCAGGTGAACGGCTACACCGTGGTGGACAGCACCACGGTCATCGCCACCCATATCAGCGAAACCATCCGGCGCCATGCCCATGAACTGGTGGGCCGCCAGGAGATGCAGCAGCTATTGGACAATGTGGCGGTCTCCGCTCCCAAGGTGGTGGACGAACTGATTCCGGGGCAGCTCAGCCTGGGGGCCGTGCTGCGGGTAGTCAAAAGTCTGCTCAAGGAAGGAATTTCCATCCGGGATCTGCGGACGGTGCTTGAAACGCTGGCCGATTACGCCGGCCTCACCAAGGATCCGGACGTGCTGACGGAATTTGTCCGACAGGGATTGGGGCGGTTCATCGTCGATCAGTTCAAGGTGGAGGATGAGACGCTCTACCTGGTGACGTTGGACCGCGTGGTTGAAGATATGGTGGCCGAGGCGATTCAGCCGTCCGACCAGGGCAGTTTCCTCGCCATGGAGCCGGCCGTTGCCCAGCAGATCATTAACGGGGTCCGCACCACGGTTGACCGGTTTGGTCTCTATGGTGCCCAGCCGGTGGTGCTGGCCTCGCCCACCATCCGCCGGCATGTCAAGAAGTTGATCGAGCGCTTCCTGCCCCACGTGGCGGTGCTGTCCCACAATGAGATACCCCAGAATATCAAAATACAGTCGTTAGGAGTGGTGAGCGTCAATGCTGGTTAAAACATTTCAGGCTCCAACCATGGCCGAAGCGTTGCGTCTGGTTAAAGCGGAACTGGGCCCGGACGCCATGATCCTTTCCACCAAAAAGGAGCAGATCGGCGGTATTCTCGGATTTTTCAGCAAGCAGGTGGTCAAGGTGACGGCGGCGATCGACCCGCAGCGGCCGGCTCCCTCGCCGCCACCGCCACCGAAGGAACGGCCCGAACGGGAGCGGACCGCCAAGGAGGAGTTCGAGAATTCCATGCTGGGTCCCCTGGCCCGGGAGCTGAAAGAGCTGCGGGAACGGGTGGAAATGCTGGCGCGCAAGGACGAAGCCGGGCGAAACGCCGCTTCTCCACCCAGCGCCGAGGTTCAGCAGCGTCCCGAAGCGGATGCTGCCCTTAACCTGAACAACATCCCCCGCCAGGATATCGAGGAGATCAAGAAGCTGCTCCTGAACACACTGGTAAAAAGTCAGGAGGGGGGCGTCAAGACGGTGCAGTGGCCCGACGCCCGGACCGACGAGGGAGGATCGCGTGGCGGGGCGGAGCCTGATGAGGCGATTTCGCCGCTGCAACAGGAGCTGGAGCGGCAGGGAATTTCGCCGGAGATCAAACAGAAGATCCTGGAAACCATGCAGTCGCTGCCGGTTGACCAGTCGGAGCAGTCGCTGAAGGGGCGGCTGGGCCAGGCCTTTGGCCGTCTGATCAAATTTGCCGGCCTGCTGCGTCTGAAAAAGAACGCGCCGCGCATCATCGCTCTGGTGGGCCCCACCGGCGTGGGCAAGACCACCACCACTGCGAAGCTGGCGGCCATGTACGCCCTGAACCGGGGGAACAAGGTCGCCCTGATCACCATGGACATCTTCCGGGTCGGCGCCGTGGAACAGCTGAAGACCTACAGCAGGATCATGGGTATTCCGCTGGAGGTGGCTTCCACGGCAAAAGAACTGGAAAAGGCGATCAAGCAGCACAGCCAGTCCGACCTGATCCTGATCGATACCGCCGGGCGCAGCCACAAGGATTCCGAGAAGCTGGAAGAGATGAAGAGCTTTCTGGAGAATACCGTTCAGCCGGATATTTTCCTGTGCCTTTCCGCCACCACCAAGGACCGGGAGCTGGAAGAGATACTTAACCGCTTCAGCATATTACCGATTAGTAAAGTGGTGTTTACCAAGGTTGACGAATGCGAAAGCATCGGCTGCATCATCAACCTGCTGCTCAAGACCAATCTGCAGCTTGCCTATTTTACCAATGGCCAACGGGTGCCGGAGGATATCGAGGTTGCCACCTCTGACAAGCTGGCTGAACTGATGCTGAGGGAGGGTGCCGAATGAGCGCGGTCAACAGAACCGGCGATCAGGCGGACACGCTCCGCCAGATGGCCCGCACGGCGAAAAAGAACGAACAGGCCGGCACCGATGCCGCCCGGATTGCCGGCGGACAGGGGATCAGGGTTATTGCGGTCACCAGCGGCAAGGGGGGGGTCGGCAAGAGTAACGTCGTCGCCAACCTTGCCATGGCACTGGCGGCAAAGGGGAAGCGTATCCTGATCATCGACGCCGACCTCGGCGTCGGCAACATGGATGTGCTGCTGGGGCTCTCGCCCCAGTACAACCTGAACCATGTACTGTCCGGCGAGAAGATGCTCTCTGAAATCATCATCGACGTGACGCCGAACATCAAGCTCATCCCGGCCGGTTCGGGGGTGCAGGAGTATACCAGTCTCGGCCAGCACGAAAAGATGAAGCTCCTTGACGAGCTGGACATGCTGGACGAGGCCTTCGATATCATGTTCATCGATACGGAGGCCGGTATTTCAGAAAACGTCACCTACTTCACGGTGGCGGCCCAGGAAATACTGGTGGTGGTCACGCCGGAGCCGACCTCGATCACCGACGCCTATGCCTTGATCAAGCTGTTGGCCACCCGTTACTCCGAGCACCATTTCAAGGTGCTGGTCAACATGGCGCGGGACAGCGAAGATGCCCTGGAGGTCTTCAGAAAACTGGCGAATGTGGCGGGGCGGTTCCTGGACATTTCCCTGGACTACCTCGGATGTGTGGTGCGAGACGAGCGGCTGATCGATGCGGTGAAAAAGCAGAAAGCGGTTTTCGAACTGCATGCCGACTCGGACGCCGCCAACTGCTTTGCCACCCTGGCCTCCAGAGTCCTTGAAAACAGCCGCCAGGCGAGGCTCAAGGGGAATATCCAGTTCTTCTTCCGCAGATACCTTGAAGGGCCCGGAACAGGCGGCCTATGAGCAGGCTCAAGGCGTATGAAGAGCAGGCGGGAGAGCGGAGCTGGCATCAACGGGAAACACTGATACTGCAGCATCTTCCGCTGGTCAAATATCTGGTGAACCGCATGTCCGCCCAGCTGCCCGCCCATCTGGACAGCCAGGATCTGGCCAGCGCGGCGGTCGTCGGTCTGGTGAACGCCGCCGACCGGTTTGACAGCAGCCGGGGAGTACAGTTCAAGACCTTCGCCGAGCAGCATATCCGGGGTGCAATTCTGGATGAGCTGCGCGCCTGCGACAGCATGAGCAGGACCATGCGCGACAAGTGCAAAGCGGTGGAACGGGAGATGCGCAGTCTTGAACAACAGCTGGGGCGGACGCCCACCGGTCGCGAGGTGGCGGAAAGCCTGCAGATCAGCATGGATGACTACTACCGTCTCCTGGACGACATCCATGAGCATAGCTTCATCAGCCTCGACGACAGCTGGGATGACGACGAGGGGCATCCCGTGAGCATCGCCGATGTGCTGCGTGACGACGATGATAAAGGACCGCAGCAGCAGGCCATGAACCGGCAGCTGGTGGAAGTATTGGGGGCGGCGATCGAGGCGTTGCCCGAACGGGAGCGGCTGGTGGTGACCCTCTACTATTATGAAGAGATGAATCTCAAAGAGATCGGCGCGGTCCTGCACCTGACCGAATCGAGGATCTGCCAGATACTGAGCCAGTCGATGGTTCGGCTGCGCAGCAAGATGAAGTTTTTCCGTCCGTGAAAGGAGTGCTGCAATGAACAGCGGCATGTATTCGGCCCTGTCAGGGAATCTGGCAGCCATGAAGCGACTTGATGTCATCACTTCCAACCTGGCCAATGTAGGAACCAGCGGATTCAAGCAGGACCGCATCGTGTTCGACAGTCTGCTGGCCGGTGACCGGAACCCGCCGGCAGTGCCGGAGAATCAGACCGCTGACCCAGTGCTGCTGGGGGATCGCATGATCACCGATTTCAGCGCCGGCTCCCTGCGTCAGACCGGAAACGTGCTGGATGTCGCCATCCAGGGGGACGGCTTTTTCGCCGTGACCACGCCGGACGGGACCGCCTATACCCGCCAGGGGAACTTCCGGCTGGCCGGCGACGGGACGCTGATCACGGCCAGCGGCTATCCGGTCCAATCGCAGACGGGGCAGCCGATCGTGATCAACATTGCCGCGCAGGAGCTTGGCGGTAAGCCGGTGGTGGACAGCCAGGGGAACATCACCCTGAACAATGAGGCGGTCGCCTCGCTGGGAATTTTCGATTTCCCCAAGCCGTATCAGCTTACCAAGACAGCGGGTACGCTCTTTGTTGCCGGTAACCAGAATATGGCGCCCCAACCGGTGGGACCGATGACCACCGTGGTGCAGGGGGCGCTGGAAGAGTCCAATGTTGATGCCGTATCATCCATGGTACAGATGATCGAGGCCAGCAGGTACTTCGAGAGCTGCCAGAAGGTGATCCGCAGCTATGACGATATGGCATCCAAAGCGGTCAACGAACTGGCCAGAGTTTAACCGAAGGGAGTAACCAACCATGATGAGATCCTTGTGGACCGCAGCGTCCGGTATGAATTCGCAGTCCCAGAATATCAACGTTATCGCCAACAACTTGGCCAACGTCAATACCACGGGATTCAAGAAAAGCCGGCCAGATTTTCAGGACCTGATGTACCAGACGGTGCAGAATCCCGGTTCGCCGGCTACCAACGCCAACCAGATTCCCACCGGCATCCAGTTCGGCATGGGCTCCAAGCTGGCCGCCGTTTCCAAGCAGTTTACACCCGGCGACTTTCAGCATACCGGTGGGCAGCTCGATATGGCCATTGAAGGGGACGGCTTCTTCCAGATTCAGATGCCGGATGGCACGACCTCCTATACGCGGGCGGGCGCCTTCAAGATGGACAGCAACGGCAGGGTGGTGACGCCGGAGGGGTATCCGATGCTGCCGGAGCTGGTCATCCCCAACAATTCTACCAAGATCACCATCGGTACCGACGGTACCGTTTCGGTGGTGCAGGCAGGACAGACGACCCCCTCCACGGTGGGCAATATCCAGCTGGCAAACTTCAACAACCCTGCCGGTCTTTCCTCCATGGGCAGGAACTTCTATCAGCAGACCGAGGCATCGGGTAACCCCACCACCGGTACGCCGGGGCAGAATGCCCTGGGGACCATCGGCCAGGGGTTTCTGGAGATGAGTAACGTCAGCGTGGCGGAAGAGATGGTCAACATGATCGTGGGACAGCGCGCCTATGAAGCCAATTCCAAGGCGATCTCCACCTCGGACGAGATGCTGCAGCTGGCCAACAACCTCAAGCGCTGATGCTGCAACCTGACCGGCGTTTCATAGGGGTGCTGCTGGTACTGTTCATACTGGTCGTTCCCGGCTTGGTTGCTGCAGCCCAGGTGCCGCTTCCGGAGAAGGAAATCCGGACAGCGGTGAACAGTTTTCTGGAAAGCCGGCTTGCCGATCGGGGATGGCAGACCATCATCCGCCAGTTGAGTGTCCCCCAAGGCCATACGGTTCCCAAGGGCGCGCGCGACTACGAGGTGATTGCGCCCGCGAGCTGGCCCGGCTGGGGGGCGGTAAGCCTTGCCGTGGTAGTGCGGGTGGGCGGCGTGGTGGAAAAAAATCTGCCGGTACGCCTGGTGGTGGATGCCCAGACCGAAATGGTGGTGGCAACCCGACAGCTGCTCTCCGGTACCGTCCTCGGCGCCGATGATGTGGCGTTGCGGGTGCAGGATCTGGCTCTTGCCGGGGGACACCATATCAAAACCATCGCCGATGCAGTGGGCCGCAAAACCCGTGTGACCGTGCGTGCGGGCTATCCGGTGCGGAATGATCAACTGGTGACCGTACCGGTTGTTGTCAGCGGGCAGTTGGTGACGATCGTGCTGGAGCGTCCGGGGCTCCGGATCACCGTGGCCGGCCGGGCCAAGAGCTCGGGCGGGGTCGGGGACCTGATCAGGGTGGAGAATCTCTCTTCGCGCAAGGAAATTCCGGCGCGGGTGGTGGATGCCTCCACGGTGGAAGTCGGGTTCTGACGTGGAGAATCAAATGATGAAGCGAGTGCTTATAGCAACAAGTACCCTGTTCCTGCTGGCGGGATGCGCCGCCCAGCAAACCGAGGTGGTAACCCCCAGCTTTGACCAGCAGATCCGTCAGCCCGCCCCCAGTTACGCCAATGGCTCCATCTGGCAGGCAGCCAGCATTTCGCTGACGGATGACGGCAAGGCCCGGCGTTTGGGCGATATCGTGACGATCGTGATCGTGGAGACCGCCAGCGCCAGCAAAGAGGCCTCCACGGCCACCAGCCGCTCATCGGAACTGCAGGCCGGTATTCCGAATTTCATGGGGCTGGAGGGGTCAAAAATCATCACCAGTAACTTTGCCGACCTGAAAAATCTGATCAATGCCAATGCCGGTTCGAGCTTCGACGGCAGCGGCTCCACCAGCCGCAAGGAGACCCTGACCGCCACCATCACCGCCAAGGTGGTGGATGTGCTCTCCAACGGCAACCTCAAGATTGAGGGACGACGCAACGTCAAGGTGAACCACGAAGAGCAGATTGTGACGGTTCGGGGGACGATCCGGCCCCGCGACATCACGCCTGAGAACACGATCAACTCCATCTATGTGGCAGATGCACAGATCAGTTATTCAGGCGAGGGGATCATTTCCGATCGCCAGAAACCGGGCTGGTTGATGAACGTTATCGATCGGATCTGGCCGTTCTAACGACGAAGCGCCCGTTATCCGTTGCCCGGCTTTCTTCTCCGCCACCTGCCTGCCCGTGAAGGCATCCCTCCCCGTCGAGCCGTCCGGCACGGAACCGTTCGTTTCGTACCATGTGCGAGGTAGCAACGATGAAAAAAATCATTTGTATATGTCTGGTACTGCTGGGATGTGCCATGTCGGCGGATGCTGCACGCGTCAAGGATATCGCCTCCTTTGACGGGGTACGGGACAACCAGCTGGTGGGGTATGGCCTCGTCGTTGGCCTGAACGGCTCCGGCGACAGCGACCAGACCAAGTTTCCGGTGCAGTCACTGGTCAATATGCTGGAAAAGATGGGCGTGACGGTCAATCGTAACGACGTCAAAGTAAAGAACGTCGCCGCGGTGATGGTGACCACGACACTGCCTCCCTTTGCCAAGCAGGGGAGCAAACTGGATGTGCTGGTTTCCTCCCTGGGTGACGCCAAGACCATTGCCGGCGGCACCCTGATCATGACTCCCCTCAGGGGGGCCGATAATCAGGTGTACGCCGTGGCGCAGGGGTCGGTCCTGACCAACTCCTTCGCATTCGGTGGCCAGGGGGCCAGCATCAGCAAAAACCACCCCACGGCCGGCCGGATCGCCGGTGGTGGGTTGGTGGAGCGTGAGCTGCCCAACGTGCTCAGCGGTAAGTCCAGTCTGCGGCTGAATCTTGCCCAGTCGGACTTCACCACCGCATCCCGCATGGTTGCGGCGATCAACAAGCAGTTTGCGGGCAGCGCGGCAAGTGCCGATGCCGGCTCGGTGGTGGTGCGGATACCGGACGAGTATGCGGCCCGTCCCATCGATTTCATCGCGCAGGTGGAGAACATCGAAGTCGTGCAGGATGCGCCGGCCCGCGTGGTGGTGAACGAGCGGACCGGCACCATCGTCATGGGCGACCGTGTCAAGATATCTGGCGTGGCGATCTCCCACGGCAATCTGGGGCTCACCATCAAGGAAACCCCCAAGGTATCGCAGCCAAATCCCCTGGCCAGGGGAGGGGAAACGGTCGTTGTGCCAGACACCAGCATGAAGGTGCAGGAAGAGGTGCGACGCCTGACGATCATGCCCGACGCCAACACCATCGGCGATGTGGTGCGGGGGTTGAACCTGCTGGGTGTGACGCCCCGGGATCTGATTTCGATCCTGCAGGCGATCAAGGCCGCCGGCGCACTGCAGGCCGAACTGGTCATCATTTAGAGCGGACTGAAGAAATCGTCACGAAATGCCGATAGGATACTCATCATGGATAGTCCGGTAACCATAGCCCCCGATCTGGTGGTGCAGGATCAGAAGGCGGAACAGCTCGCGAGGCGGGCCGCGTCCGCTCGGGAACCGCTCACTGCAGCCAAGCGTCAGGAGCTGAAAAAGATCTCCCGTGATTTTGAGGCGATGTTCACCGGCATGATGCTCAAGGCGATGCGGTCCACAGTGCCGGAAGATAAGCTGACCGGCGGTGGCAAGGCAGAAGAAACCTACCGCTATCTGCTGGATCAGGAGTATGCAACGACAGCAGCGCAGCGAGGCGGAGCGGGATCTCTGGCCGCCATGGTGGAGAAGGAGTTGCTCAAGCGCTATGAAGAACCTTCACTGCGCCCCGCCACGCGTACGGATGGTGACGGACAGTGAGCGACGCGCTGCAGGAAATGACGGCAGCCCTTGAACGGCAGCTTGCGGTCTGTGCGCAGCTGCAGCTGCTGCTGCAGAGCGAACAAGAGGCTATCAGCAGTCTGGATACCGCCCGCATGGAACAGATCAATGCCGGCAAGGAAGAGGTGATGCAGCGTCAGAAGCGGACAGCCGATGAGTTGCGGAGCGTGCTGGATCGCTTGGCCCGACAGTACGGGCTGCCCGGCGGGAGTACGCTCGGTGCGGTGCTGGCTGCCGCCCCCAGAGAAGCGGCGCGGCCACTGTATTCGCTGCAGCAGCAACTGCAGGAAGTCGGTATGGCACTGCAGGCGTTGGCTGAGCAGAATCGGGCCATGCTGGAGCGTTTTCTGGGAACCGTCAACGACTCGCTGGGCTTTCTGAGCCGCATTCTGAACAGCTCCAGCATGTATGGTGCCAACGGTGCGTACCGTACCGAGCAGACCGGTGCCATGATTGTGAATCGGGAGGCATGAGATGGGATTGAGTGCAGCATTTGAAATAGGCAGTGCAGGTCTCAGGATTCACCAGGTTGCCATGGAGGTGATGAGCGAGAACATTGCCAACGTGAATACGCCGGGGTACTCCCGGCAGCGGGTTATCCTGGAGACGGCGCCGCCGACAACCCACAACGGCTTTCCGCTCGCCTCCGGTGTGAAGATTGCTACCGTGGAGCGGTACTACGATGCCCTGCTGCAGAAACAGCTGGTCAATGCCGGTACCACTTCGGGGTACAACACCACCACCCTGCAAGTGCTGCAGCAGGTGGAACCGGCTTTCAACGAACTGGCCAAGGATGGGCTGGGGGCGGCGATAACCGACTTCTTCAACGCCTGGCAGGACCTTACCCTGAACCCGATCGGTACCGCCGAGCGTCAGACGGTGCTGTCCAAGGCGGAGATGTTGACCGACCAGTTTCGGTATGCCAGCAGAACCCTGACCGATGCCATGGTGACCCAGGACGAGAGCCTGACCTCCCTGACCAGCGACATCAATGCCAAGCTGAAGGATATCGCCTATCTGAACGGGCAGATCAAGACCACGGAGCTGATCCACGGCAATGCCAACGAAATGCGGGATCAGCGCGACTACCTGATCCGCCAGCTCGGCGAAAGCGTTGCCGTCAGTTTCGTGGAAAACACCGACGGTACCACGGATGTTTCCTATACCGACGGTACCGGAACCTATAGCCTGGTCAGCGGTTCCACTGTTGTGAATAACTTTACCCTGGTTGCCAACGGTACCCTGCCTGATCCGTTGAGCACCACAAAGCACGACGTGCAGCTGACGCCGACCGGTGGTGGCGCTGCAGTGACCATCGCACCAACCACCGGCAAGCTGGGAGCGACCCTGGTGATGCGGGATACCACCCTGCAGGGGTATCTCACCGATCTGGACACGCTGGCCAACTCGATTGTGAGCGATGTCAATGGCCTGCACGTCAGCACGGGAGGGCGCCCCACCTATGATCTGAACGGTGCCGCCGGCGGCCTTTTCTTCGACTCTGCCGGGACAACGGCGGCAACGATCAGCCTGGACAGCAATGTTCTGGGAGCGCCGGCAAACATCGCCGCCGCACTCAGCAACTTCAGCGGCGACAGCAGCAACGCCCTGGCCATTGCGCAATTGAATTCAAAGGTCAACAACTACTCGTCCAGCTACAAGACCCTGGTTGCTCAAATAGGGCTCGATGTGCAGGCCGCCAAGTCGGTCACCAGCCAGGATGCGGCCTTCATGAAGCAACTGCAGACATTGCGCGACTCAAACTCCGGTGTCTCCCTGGATGAGGAGCTGGCGGCCCTGATCAAGTACCAGCGTTCCTACCAGGCGTCGGCACGGCTGATCACCACCGCCACGGAAATGATGGACACGGTTATTGCCATGATGCGCTAACAGGAGAAGACCCGATGCGTATTACTCCCAACATAACGATCAATAATTCGCTGCATAACATTCAGACCTCCCGTGCCCTGCTGGACAGCATCCAGGAAAAGATCGCCTCGGGGAAAAACTACAACCGCATCAGCGACGATCCGGTCATGGCACGGCTGCTGGTGGGGATCAACGACCGCTTTGGCGCCAACGAGCAGTACCGGAGCAACATCAGCAAGGCGAATATCTGGCTGAAGATGACCTCCACCACCCTGGACGGTATGGCGGCCACCATGAAAGAGGTCAAGTCGCTGATCGGCACCATCCCGATCGACAACAACGACCCGACCACCAGAAATAACATCGCCTATCAGTTGACGCTGATGCGTGAGCAGCTGGCGGATATGGGCAATACGCAACTTGAAAATCAGTATATTTTCTCCGGTACCGACACGACAACCCAGCCCTACAACCGGGCGGTACAGGATCCGCCCGTGGCCGGCGACTATCAGGGAAACAGTGCTGTCACCAAAGTGCAGATCGATTTCAATGCAACTGAAACCATGAATATTCCGGGGAGCGACGTTCTCGGCGGCGGAACGCCCCCGCCGGCCCGGGTTGATATTCTCAAGGAACTGGATACGCTGATCGCGACGTTGAAAGCGGGCCCGATCTCCGCAAGCGATCGGACGACCTACGCCAACCTGATGGAGCAGGGCGCCCAGCAGATTCAGACTGCCCAGGTCACTGCAGCCACCCGGGTCAAGCGCCTGGACCTGATGAGCAAGATGCTGGACAATACCAAAAATACGCTGGAAACGGTGTTCAGCAACGTTCAGAATGCCGATTATGCCAAGCTGGGAGTGGAGCTGAGCCAGCAGAAGGCCGCCTTTGAAGCAACCCTTTCCTCCACCGCGAAGATCAGTCAGATGTCGCTGCTCGACTACCTCTGACGCGGCGACAAACCCAGCGCTCTGAAACAACGAGCCCCCCACACCGCACTGCGGGTGGGGGGCTCGTTGTTTCACCGGAGAAACAGGGCTGACTCAGTACTTGGTGTCAGCGTAGTCTACCCAGCCGCCGGCCATGACCAGCGCCTTGTCGAAGGGTGAGAGCTCGAAGGAGAAAGTCTGCTGTTTGCCTCCTCCCGAGACGGTCAGGGTCTGGGCGGCGATGTCGATGCTCATGGCGGCATCGGCGTCTGCGGCATGGGAGAAGATCTGGTCAAGGTCGGCCTTGGGCAGTTCGATTGCCGCCATGCCGCAGTTGAACATGTTCTGGCGGAAGATGCGGGCGAAGGACTCCGCCACCACGCAGGTGATGTCGTTGACCTCGAACACCCAGGGGGCATGCTCGCGGGAGGAGCCGCAGCCGAAATTGGCGCGGGATACCACCACGCGGGCATGCTTCAGTTTCTCCCCCTTGGGGTCGAACCCCTCCAGTTTCAAGTCCTCCAGAATGTACGGCTGCAGATCCTGCTTGGTGATCTCGGTCAGGTATTTGGCCGGAATGATCTCGTCGGTATTGATATCGCTGCGGTCCAGAAACAGGACCGGCCCGCCGAAGGTTTTCATATGTCAGCTCCTTAGCTGGATTGTAATGTCGATGCCCCTTACAGGTAGTTGCGTGGGTCGGCGATCTTGCCCTCGATGGCGCTTGCCGCGGCCGTGGCCGGCGACATCAGGTGCACCATGCCCCCCTTGCCCATCCGGCCGTTGAAGTTGCGGTTGGTGGTTGAGGCGCAGACTTCGCCTTCGGCCAGCACGCCGTTGCTCATCCCCAGGCAGGCGCCACAGGTGGAGTTGGTGACGCAAAAGCCGGCATCCAGAAAAATATCGATCAGCCCTTCCTTCATGGCATCGCGGTAGATTTTCGGCGTGGCGGGGGAGAGGATACCCCGGACGTTGTCGGCCAGTGTGTGTCCCTTCAGAATCTGGGCGGCAATGCGCAGGTCCTCCAAGCGGCCGTTGGTACAGGAACCGAGGTAGATCTGATCGAGGCGGGCATTGTCGAAATCGGTCACCGGCTTGACCTGGTCGGGCTTGTAGCCGAAGGTGGCCACCGGCACCAGCTCGGCGGCATTGATTTCAATGGTCTGCTCGTAGACGGCGTCGCTGTCAGAGCACCAGCGGGAGTACTCCTGCAGCGCCGCCTCCCGCGAGGCGAACTCTCCCTGGATGAACGGCCAGAGGTAGTCAACCGTGGTCATGTCCGGCATGCAGATACCGGAGGTGCCGCCTGCCTCGATAGCCATGTTGCAGAGGGTCATGCGGGATTCCATGGTCATGGCGTCCACGGTGGAGCCGCGGAACTCCAGCACCCGGTCGGTGGCGCCGTTGACGCCGATGCGGCCGATCAGGGACAGTACGACATCCTTGGCGTAGACCCCCTTCGGCAGCTCACCGTTCACATTGACCCGGATGGTCTTCGGCTCACGAAAGGCGCAGACCCCTTTGAGGATGCCAACCTCCAGGTCGGTGGTGCCGACGCCGGCGGCAAAGGCGCCGAAGGCACCGTGGGTACAGGTGTGCGAGTCCCCCATGATCACGGTGTTGCCGGGGCGGATAAAGCCTTTTTCGGGAAAGAGGGCATGGCAGACGCCGTTGGCTCCCACGTCGAAGAAATCCTTGATCCCCTGGCGACGGGCCCAGTCGCGCAGAATCTTGGCCTGGGTCGCGGTTTTCGAATCCTTTGCCGGTGTCACATGGTCGATAACCGCCTTGATTTTGGACGGATCGAATACGCGGTCCTTACCCCGCTCCACCAAGTCGACAATGGCGATGGGAGTGGTGATTTCATGGCACAGGACAACGTCCAGCCGCAGCACCTTGGTGCCGCTGAACGGTTCATCCACCAAATGGGCCGCGAAAATTTTTTCAGCAGTGGTCTTGCCCATACAAACCTTCCTTTCACATAATCAGAATTAAATTTACATACCAGAAGCGGCTGGCGAAGTCCACTGCTTTGGTGCGGTAACATACTGTTTTCGGGAGCTTAAACAGATTATGCCGACTCAGCATCAAAGATATCATTTCGTGGGTTCGTCATCGTTTCCTCGACCTGTCGCCGCGTACGCCTGCGCCGAGAGTTTCTTCGCCGCCGTGCGGTGAAAGTGGAATCAGGCGTCCCGGTCGGCCCTCCGGTGTGATATAAGGAGGCGTACAGGAAAACGGTTGAGGAGGAACTAGATGCAGGAGAAGCAGCTCGTCGAACTGTTGGAGCAGGTACGGGCAGGACGCCTCGATGTCATGGACGGGGTTGAGCGGCTGCGGCACCTCCCCTTTGAAGACCTCGGCATGGCCAAGGTTGACCATCACCGCCAGTTGCGGCAGGGGCAGCCGGAGGTCATCTTCGGGCAGGGAAAAACCGTCGCGCAGATCAGCCGGATCATGCAGGCCATGCAGGGACGGGGGAGCGCCGTTCTGGTCACCAGGCTGGCGGATGAGCAGGCGGAAGCGTTGCTAAGGGAGTTTCCCGCTGCCGTACACCATGGTGCGGCCCGTTGCCTGACCCTTGAACCGTCGCTGCCGTCCCGGGACGAGGGGCGCGGAACGATCCTGGTCATTTCTGCCGGGACCTCCGACATTCCCGTTGCCGCCGAAGCAGTGGTAACGGCCCGCTTTTTAGGGAATCGGGTCGAAGAGCTGTTCGATGTCGGGGTGGCCGGCATCCATCGCCTGCTGGCGAGGCTTGAACTGATCCGTTCCGCCACGGTGCTGATCGTGGTGGCGGGGATGGAGGGGGCGCTGCCGTCGGTGGTGGGGGGGCTGGTGGACCGGCCGGTGATCGCGGTACCAACCTCGGTCGGGTATGGCGCTGCCTTCGGGGGGGTCGCGGCCCTGCTGGGGATGCTCAACTCCTGTGCCAGCGGGGTGACGGTGGTGAACATCGACAATGGATTCGGCGCCGCCTGCGCGGCGCATCTGATCAACCGGGCCTAGCGGGAGCGTTGCCTGAACGAAAACGCCGCGTCAGACGCGGCGTTTTTTGTGCATCAAGTTCCCGCGGAGGCTGCGGGTCAGCTTTTTGCCACGGTGACCGCCAGGGTGGCGGCCGGTGTGATGAACAGACGGTTCAGCTCGGCCTCGGGGAAGTGGGAGGGTGCCACGATCAGGCCGGCCGGCATGGCAGGCAGCACCTGCACCGGCAGGGTCACGGAGCCGCCGTTGGCAGAGATGGTGACGACGTTGCCGTCGACAACGCCGATTCTGCCGGCATCAGCGGCGGAAAGCAGTGCAACCGCCTCACCCGCCACCAGCCGGTTGTTGGCCGACCAACTGGAGTAGCTGCCGTTGTGACGGATGACCGGTGCCAGCAGCAAGGTCGTGGAGGCCGTCGAGGAGGCAACCGGCGTCACCGGTACCAGTGCCGGCGTTGCCACCGGTGCCGGTCTGGCCGCGAGTTGATTCATTTCCTGGCGCAGAGCGGCAAGGCTGGGGGCGGCACCGCCGGTCAGGCGGGCGTACAGGTCGCCCAGAATGACAAGGTCCGGACGGGATTCGCCGGCCGGTGAGGCCGCTGCGGTGAAGGCCTGCACCCGCCGGTCCACGGTGGTGAAGGTGCCGCTTTTTTCTGCCGCCGTGGCGGCAGGCAACAGTACATGGGCGTACCGGGCCGTGGCCGTGGGGAACAGATCGAGCACCACCAGACATTCCAGCTTCTTCAGGGCGGCTTCCACCCGAGCCCGGTTCGGCAGGATATGGAGCAAGTCGCTCCCCATGACGAGGAGGGCGCGGAGGTCACCCTTTTCGATGGCATCGATGATGCCGGGCAGGTCCCGGCCGCCGGCAGCAGGTGCCACACCGGCGTCCAGCAGTCCCTGGGTATTGTTTTTCTCGTCGATCGGGAAGAGCGATGCACCGGTGAGGATCGCCAGGTTGACGGCGCCGGTCACTGCGGCGGTGGCATCGGTGCTGCGCATGAACTCATGGCCGTAGATGACGGCAACCGGCCCCTTGACAAAGGAGACGGCGTCATTGAAGTCTGCTTCGGTCAGGCCGGTGGCCATGGTGATCTGATCAGAGGTGACGGCAGCTACGGACTGGCAGAACGAATCGAGGCCCGTTGCCTGCACTTGGCGTCCCGCAGCCAGCAATGCCTTGGCCAGCCCCAGCGCGACAAACCCTTCGGAACCGGCCTTGTAGCGCAGGGTGCTGTTGGCGAAACCGTCCAGGGAGGTGGGACGGGCGCTGGCGATGACCAGCTTGGCGTCATGCTTGGTGGCGGCCTTGATGGCCCGGTAGCCGAAACCGGCCGACTCGGCCTTCAGGTCGCTCCCCAGAACAATGATGCAGCCGGCCTGCTCCAGGGTATCCATGGTGGCGGTGGCACCGCTGACGCCGAGCATCCGTTCCTGAATGGCCTGGGCCGGAGCGTAACCCAGCCGGGCCTCGGAATCCAGGTTCGGGCTGCCGACGGCTTCCCGGATCAGCTTGGCGAACAGGTAGTTCTCTTCGTTGGTGGCGCGGGGGGAGGCGATACCGGCCACCGCTGCAGCACCGTGCGTCGTGATGACCTGCTTGATGGCGGAAACCGCCGTGGCCAGAGCGACATCCCAGGTTGCCGGCTTGCGTGCCCCGTCGGCATCGAGGAGCGTCGGCGCGGTGAGACGTTGCGGTGCGTTGAAGGCGCCGTAGCCGAAGCGGCCGTTGATGCAGAGGTTGCCACTGTTGTAGCCGCTGTCCCGGCTGGTGACCCGGGCCACCGTGCCGTCCTTGACATGGTATTCGATCTGGCAGCCGGTGGAGCAGAAGGCACAGATGCTTTCCTTCACCTCGAAAGCCCAGGGACGCCCCATGAACTTGAACGGCTTACTGATCAGGGTGCCGGTGGGACAGGCGGCGATACAGTTCCCGCAGAAGTCGCAGTCCAGCGGCTTGCCGGAAACCGTTTCCACCACGGCCCGGTCGCCCCGGGACTGGGTTTCGATGGCGGCAACGCCGGTGATTTCACGGCAGACCTTGACGCATTTCTCGCAGAGGATGCAGCGGTTGGGGTCGCTCTCCAGCAGGCGCCAGTCGTAGCGGATCGGCAGCCGCTCCAGGTCGGCGGCGTATTCCTGGCGGGAAGCCCCCAGCGCATAGCAGGCGTCCTGCAGGTCGCACTCGCCGCCGGCGTCGCAGATCGGACAGTCCAGCGGGTGGTTGACCAGCATCAGTTCCATGGTCTTGCGGCGGATCTTCTCCAACTCCGGGGACTGGGTGGTGACCTTGATCCCTTCCTTGACCGGGGTGTTGCAGGCGGTCATGGGACGGGCCACCCCTTCCACTTCCACGGCGCAGACCCGGCAGGCGCCGGTGGTGGAAATCTTCTCCAGCCAGCAGAGGGTGGGAATGCTAATTCCCAGTTTGCGGGCCGCATCCAGAATGGTGGTTCCCGCAGGGACCTGCACCTCGCTGCCGTCAATGGTCAGGGTGATGGTTGTATTGGTATCGCAGCATTCAGTGTGTGCCATTGCTCAATTCCTATGCTGGTGAAATTTGTTTGTTCCGGCTTGGGGCGAAAACATCGTCGCGTTTAGAGGGCAACCATCGCCATGCGGTAGCAGCGCAGACAACGATCGGCCTCGGCCTGGGCGATGGAGTCGGCAAAGCCCAGTTCGACCTCGTTGTAGTTCCCTTGGGACGCCCGCTCCCTGCCGTGGATCTCTTTCTGGTTGGCGCGGGCCGCCGAGTCCAGCCAGGGGACCTGTTCGTTCTTGTCGTAGACTCCCAGATAGGTCAGCAGGTCTTCAAAAACCTCCTGTTCGGTCAGGTAGACCTTCCCTTCCTCCAGGTAGCGCTGGATGACGTTGGCGGCACGGTGGGCGTTGCCGATGCAGGCCACCACGGTTAAGGGGCCGATTTCGGCGTCGCCGCCGGCAAAGACGCCGTCGCAGTCGGTGATCAGGGTGCGGGAGAGGGGGTTGCCCATGCTGTCGTTCAAAGACTTGCCGGCAGCATCCTTCAGCGGCAGGTACTTGGTCACCACGGTATTCCATTTGGTGATGTCGATCCCCATATCCGGCGGGATGAAGCCCAGGTCCGGGTCCTGGCCGATGGCCGGGATGACGGTGTCGCACTCCACCACGAACTCGCTGCCCGGCACCGGTTCGGGACGGCGGCGCCCGGAGGCGTCCGGCTCACCCAGGGCCATGCGTACGCATTCCACGCCGGTCACCTGCTGGTTGTCGTCAACAATGATCCTGGTGGGCAGCACCTGGAACTCGAACTTGACCCCTTCCTCGTCGGCGCCGTCCACTTCCCAGACATCGGCCGGCATTTCCTTGCGGGAGCGACGATACAGCAGGATCGATTCCTCGGCTCCTTCCCGCAGGGCCACCCGGACACAGTCGATGGCGGTGTTGCCGCCCCCCACCACGCAGACCTTCTTGCCCATGCCGGTGGGGCGGCCCATGTAGGCCTCCCGCAGGAAGTCGATGCCGCCGGAGAGGAACCCCTTGTAGCCCTTGTCCTCTCCTTCAACCCCCATCGGCTTGGAACGGTGGGCGCCGGGGGCCAGGAAGACGGCGTCGTGCTTTGCCTTCAGTTCCGGCAGGGAGATGTCCTTGCCGACGCGGCAGTTATAAACGATGTCCACACCCATGGACTGGATGATGTCGATATCCCGCTGCAACAGGTGCCGCGGCATCCGGTAGGCCGGGATGCCCACCGCCACCATGCCGCCACCGAACCCCTCCGGCAGTGCTTCGTAGATGGTGCAGGGATACCCTTCCAGGGCCAGATAGTAGGCGGCCGCCAGACCGGCGGGGCCGGCGCCGACGATGCCGACGGTCTTGTTCTTCTTCGGCTTGGGCTGCATCGGCGGGGTCAGCTTGTGCATCCATTCGTAGTCGGAGGCGGAGCGCTTCAACACCATGATATTGATGGCGTCGTCCACGTTCTTGCGGCGGCAGGCGAATTCACAGGGATGGGGACAGACCCGGCCGCAGACCGCCGGCATCGGCATGCTCTCGCGGATGGTGGCCAGGGCCTCGGAGAACTGGTAGTTCTTGATCTCCTCCACGTATTTGGGGATGTCGATATGGGAGGGGCAGCGGTCCATACAGGGGGCGGTCAGCTTGTGCAGGTACCTGCCCGGTTTGGCTGGGCGGCTGCCGCTCAGGCAGGCGAGGAAGTCGTCCTTGTAGTGCTGCACCGCATCCAGCACCGGCTGGGTGGCGCTGGGACAGAGGGTGCATTTGCAGTTCTGCAGCAGGGCGTGCAGATCGGCCACCTGGTCCAGGTCGGCCTCACGGGCGGAGCCGGCCACCACCTTCTGCAGCAGGTCGGCCAGCACCTTGGTCCCTTTCTTGCCCGGGGTGCACTTGCCGCAACAGTAGAGGGTCTGTACCCGCTGCATGTACTCGGCGGTCATGGCCGGGATATCGACATCCTTGTCAAAGACGATCAGGCCGTCCCAGCCCATGAAGGCACGCAGCGGCTGCTGGCCGTCAAAGGCCACCGGCAGGCGGAAGGCAACGTCTGTCGTCTCTCCGGACGGATTCCTGTTATCGACAACCTTTCTACCCCACGTGGAAAAAACGACCTGTGCCACACGCACCTCCGAAAAAACAAAAAACGAATCATATCAGTAGTTTAAGTGCTTAATTTAACAGGCAAACGAACCCTGAAAAATTGTATACAGTATGCCTGCTTACCATAACCATTCCCTTGAAATCAAGGGAAAAATAGTGGTAATCAGTGCTGTCTGGCGTGGTCGGGACAACCATATCCGTGCTATAGATGAATTTCGACAGGTGTCCACTAGCGAGAAGAAATGGGGAGGCGTGTGCCATGACCAAGCTTGATACGGCGTTCAGTTCTCTGTTTACCGTGAATATGGGGTATCGGCCGGGAGAGCGGATTCTGGTGTTCAGTGATCTGATCCGTGATGATGAGGGCATTGCCGAGGCTGACCGCGATCGACGCAGTCGTTTGCACGCCACGGCGCGGGAGCTGGCCGCCTTTGCCGCCACCGCCTTCGGCAGCGGCGAATTCGTTGATTTTTCGGCCACCGGTGCCTCCGGTGTGGAGCCTCCGGTGGTGCTCTGGCGGGCCCTGTTCGGCAGCGGGCTCGTTGACCGCCTGGAGGCCGCCGGTCTGCTGGCCCCGCTGCTTGCCAAAAGCATCGGTCCGGATGGGCTGGCCGCGGCCCGGGAACTGGTGGCGGACGCCAGCAATGAGGTGGCCGACATTGTCATCGCGCTGTCCAATAACTCCACCAGCCACACCAACTTCCGCAAGCTGGCCTGCCATGCCGGCGCCCGTTTCGCTTCCCTGCCCCACTTCGACCCCGAGATGTTCGCTACCTCCATGGCCGTGGACTGGCATGCCCTGGCCGAGCGTACCGCCCGGCTGGTGACCGCCGTGAACCGTGCCGAGTGGGTGACGGTTGAGTGCCCCAACGGCACGGCCATGCATATCTGCAAAAAGGGCCGCCACGCCGAGGGGGACGACGGCCTGCTCACGGTTGACGGCGCCTTCGGCAACCTGCCGGCCGGCGAGGCGTACCTGGCACCGCTGGAAGGGGAAAGCCACGGTGTCATGGTGATCGAGTGGGGCCCTACCGCCAAGCTGGCCAGCCCGCTTACCCTCACCATCGCCGAGGGAAGGGTGGTGCGGATCGACGGTGACGATCCGCTCCGGCAGCGTCTGGAGGCAAAGTTTGCCGAGCATCCCAACTGCCGCAACCTGGCCGAGCTGGGGATCGGCACCAACGACAAGGCCAGCCGTCCCGACAACGTGCTGGAGGCGGAAAAGATCCTGGGCACCATCCACCTGGCCCTGGGGGACAACACCGGCTTCGGCGGGACGGTGGCGGCGCCGTTTCACGAGGATTACGTGTTCTATCAGCCCACCGTGACCCTGCAGATGGCGGACGGCACGGAGGAAGTGATTCTCGATAACGGCCGACTGCAGGTGTAATACCAGTTCCATAGCAAAGCGTCTTCTTCGTTGGCTCGTCATCGGCTCCTCAACGTGACTTACGTGTACGCCTTCGTGGCCGATCTCCTCGCCGCCTTGAATCCATCTTTGATCCGGAACTGGTATAACCCGCTCTCATCAGGACAGTTCCGTTGCAGGTGCAGTTCATTCTACAGACCCCGAGGAGGTCGCCACCGTGTCCGACCAGGCCATGTTCCATCTGCCATCCGCCTATGACTACCCGCTCCTGATCAAGAACCTGCTCTTCTGTCCCGTGGTGGACAACCCCAAACAGGAGATCGTCTACCGCGATGTTTTCCGCTACACCTACGGCGAGTTGCGGCAGCGGGTGCAGCGGCTGGCCAACGTGCTGACCGATCTGGGGGTCAAGCCGGGGGATACGGTTGCCGTGATGGACTGGGACTCCCACCGCTACCTGGAATGCTTCTTTGCCGTGCCGATGATCGGCGCCGTGCTGCACACCATCAATGTCCGGCTATCGCCGGAACAGATTCTCTACACCATCGACCACGCCGAAGACGACGTGCTGCTGGTGAACAGCGAATTTCTGCCGATCCTGGAGCAGATCCGGGGACGGATCGACACGGTCAGAAGTTACGTGCTGCTGAACGACGAACCGGCCCCGCCGCAGAGCAGTATCCCCTTTGCCGGCGAATATGAAACCCTGCTGGCCGCTGCCCGGCCGGAGTTCGAGTTCCCCGATTTCGACGAGCGGAGCCGCGCCACCACCTTCTACACCACCGGCACCACCGGCATGCCCAAGGGGGTCTACTTCAGTCACCGGCAACTGGTGTTGCACACCCTGGGGGTCATGGGGGTGCTGGGGTCCGCCCTGGAGCATGGCCGCTTCCATTGCCGGGACGTCTACATGCCGATCACCCCCATGTTTCACGTCCATGCCTGGGGGGTTCCCTACATCGCCACCATGCTGGGGGTCAAGCAGGTCTACCCCGGTCGCTATGTTCCCGATCTGCTGCTGGAGCTGGTGGAGCGGGAAAAGGTCACCTTCTCCCACTGTGTTCCCACCATCCTGCATATGCTGCTCAAGCACCCCCACAGCCAGCGGCTGGACCTGTCCGGCTGGAAGCTGATCATCGGCGGCGCCGCCATGTCCCGGGCCCTCTGCATTGAGGCGCTGGCCCGGGGTATCGATGTGTTTACCGGCTACGGCATGTCGGAAACCTGTCCGATCCTGACCATCTCGCACCTGACCCCGGAGATGCTGGAACTCTCGCCGGATGAGCAGGCGCTGATCCGCTGCAAGACCGGCCGCTCCCTGCCGCTGGTGGACCTGCGGGTCGTGGATGGCTGCCTGCGGGAGCAACCCCGTGACAACGTCACCGCCGGCGAGATCGTGGTGCGGGCCCCCTGGCTGACCCAGGGGTACCTCAAGGACACCAAGGCATCGGAGCGGCTCTGGGAAGGGGGCTGGCTGCATACCGGCGACGTGGCGGTGCGGGATGAGCTGGGCTACCTGCGGATCACCGACCGCAGCAAGGATGTCATCAAGGTGGCCGGCGAATGGGTCTCCTCCCTGGAGCTGGAAGATATCATCGCCCATCAGCCCGGTGTGGCCGAGGTGGCGGTCATCGGTATCCCCGACGAAAAATGGGGGGAGCGCCCCCTTGTCCTGGTGGTGCCCCGTCCCGACAGCGGGTTGACGGAAAAGGATGTCGCCCATCATGTCCGGGAGTACGCCGACCGCGGGCTGGTTAACAAGCAGGTGCTGCTGCTCAGGGTCCGCTTTGTGGAGACCATCGACAAGACCAGTGTCGGCAAGGTCAGCAAGGTAACCCTGCGGGAAAAGTACGCCGTGCGGTAAGTGCCGGCGGTTGTGCAGCCATCCGGTCCGGCATGGGATACTCCCGTGCCGGATTTTTTATGCGCCAGAATCCGCTTGCCATGGCCGGTGGCGGGATGATATATCAAGAAAAATTGATTTATTTATTTCGGAAAAGTTGATGCGATGACCCTTGATACCTTCAAAGCCCTGGCCGATCCCTGCCGTCTGCGTCTGGTGGCGATCCTGCTGCATGGTGAATTCACCGTGCAGGAGCTGACCCGCATCCTGGGGATGGGGCAGTCCCGGATCTCCCGCCACCTGAAGATCCTGAGCGAGGCCGGTATCCTCGGTGTCAAGCGGCAGGGGACCTGGAGCTACTACCGGGTGGGTGACGACAACCGCTTCTTTGCCGCCATCCGGCCGGTGCTGGAGCAGGAGCTGGCAACACTGCCGGACCAGGGCCGGGACCTGGCTGCCGTGGCTGCGGTGCTGGAGGAACGCCGGCAGCGGAGCCGGGAGTTCTTCGACCGCCATGCCCGCCAGTGGGACGACCTGGCCCGCACCCTGCTGCCGGTGCCGGAATATCGTCGTCACCTGCTGACCCTGGTGCCGGAAGGGGGAACCCTGGTGGAGATCGGTGTCGGTACCGGCGGTCTGCTGGCAGAGCTGGCCGTGAGGGCCGACAGGGTTATCGGCGTCGATCATTCCCCGGCCATGCTGGCAGAGGCCCGGCAGCGCCTGACGGACAACGGCATTACCGGCATCGACCTGCGCCTGGGAGAGATGACCCACCTGCCGCTGCCGGACGGCTCGGCCGGCAGCGTACTGCTCAACATGGTGCTGCATCATGCTGCCGACCCGCCGGCGGTGCTGGCGGAGATCAGGCGGGTGCTCCAGCCCGGCGGCCTGCTGCTGATCGCCGATCTGGCCCGCCATGAACGGGAGGCGGCCCGGGAGCAGTTGGCCGACCAGTGGCTTGGCTTTGACGAGACGGAACTGACCGGCTGGCTGAGAGGTGCCGGATTTACCATGTGTGGTGGTGAGAGGATCGAGGGAACAGCAGGAGAGGAATCCGTTGTTCTGGTCGTTGGCTGCACGAACCATACAAAAACCACTACAAAAACATCACACCGAAAAGGAGCGTAACATGTCACAGGATTACATCGTAGCAGACCTGTCTCTGGCCGACTGGGGCCGCAAAGAGATCAAGATCGCCGAGACCGAGATGCCGGGGCTCATGGCCATCCGCGAGGAGTACGCCGCGTCGCAGCCGCTGAAAGGTGCCCGCATCACCGGCTCGTTGCACATGACCATCCAGACTGCGGTGCTGATCGAGACCCTCACCGCCCTGGGGGCGGAAGTGCGCTGGGCTTCATGCAACATCTTCTCTACCCAGGACCACGCCGCGGCCGCCATTGCCGTCGCCGGGGTGCCGGTCTTCGCCGTCAAGGGTGAGACCCTGGAGCAGTACTGGGAGTACACCCACAAAATCTTCGAGTGGCCCGATGGCGGCTTCTCCAACATGATCCTGGACGACGGCGGCGACGCCACCCTGCTGCTGCACCTGGGGACCAAGGCGGAGAAGGATAGCTCCGTGCTGAACAACCCCGGCTCCGAGGAGGAGACCATCCTCTTTGCCGCCATCAAGAAGCAACTGGCCACCGATCCCACCTGGTACTCCACCCGTCTGAAGGAGATCAAAGGGGTGACCGAGGAGACCACCACCGGCGTGCATCGCCTGTATCAGATGCACGAAAAAGGGGAGTTGGCCTTCCCGGCCATCAACGTCAACGACTCGGTGACCAAGTCCAAGTTCGACAACCTGTACGGCTGCCGCGAGTCCCTGGTGGACGGCATCAAGCGGGCCACCGACGTGATGGTGGCCGGCAAGATCGCCGTGGTCTGCGGCTACGGCGACGTGGGCAAAGGCTCTGCCCAGGCGTTGCGCGCCCTGTCCGCCCAGGTCTGGGTCACCGAGATCGATCCGATCTGCGCCCTGCAGGCCGCCATGGAAGGGTACCGCGTGGTGACCATGGACTACGCCGCCGACAAGGCGGACATCTTCGTCACCGCCACCGGCAACTACCACGTCATCACCCATGAGCACCTGCTGAAAATGAAGGACCAGGCCATTGTCTGCAACATCGGCCATTTCGACAACGAGATCGAAGTGGCGGCCCTGGAGCAGTACCAGTGGGAAGAGATCAAGCCCCAGGTGGATCACGTCATCCTGCCCAGCGGCAACCGGATCATCCTGCTGGCCAAGGGGCGGCTGGTGAACCTGGGCTGCGCCACCGGCCACCCCAGTTACGTGATGTCCTCCTCCTTCGCCAACCAGACCATCGCCCAGATCGAGATCTTCTGCAATCCGGGCACGTACCCGGTGGGGGTCTACACCCTGCCCAAGCATCTGGACGAGAAGGTGGCCCGCCTGCAACTGCGCAAACTGAACGTGCAGCTCACCACCCTGACCAAGGAGCAGGCCGACTACATCGGCGTGCCGGTGGAAGGACCGTACAAGGCCGAGCATTACCGCTATTGATGCGGTAGCAGGCGTTGTGAGTGTCAAGGGGCGGAGTCGGCAGATTCCGCCCCTTGGTGGTTTGTGCAAATACCGATCGTTAGTTAACCCATGTGCATTGCGGGAGATATGACCTATGGTTGCCTCGTGCGTAGAGCATTCATGCCGTCCCGGCTGCGGAGCCTGCTGTATCGCCCCCTCCATCTCCTCTCCGATTCCCGGCATGCCATCGGGCAAACCGGCCGGTGTGCGCTGTGCGCAGTTGACGGCCGACAACCGATGCCGTATCTTCGGACAAGCGGCACGGCCGGCGGTCTGCGCCCGCCTTGCTCCCACGCCGGAAATGTGCGGCGCCGGCGCCGATGAGGCCCTGGAGCGGCTTTCCCGCTGGGAATTGCTGACCAGGCCGGAAATACCAGAAAGGTGGCACCATGGCAAAAGAACTGTATGTCGGGCACCTGCCCTATGAAGCAACCGCCGACGATCTGCGCCGCCTGTTCAGCGTGGCCGGTACGGTCACCTCGGTCCATATCATCACTGATCCGGCCACCGGCAAGTCCAAGGGGTGCGGCTACGTCCGGATGGCGGCGGAGGAGCAGTTGAAGGAAGCAATCGACTGCCTGGACGGAGCACTGATGGGAGACCGGATCATCACGGTCAGCATCGCCAATCCCCAGAAAACGACAACCAGGCCGGCGGGGCGGCCGTCACCCGGCATGAAGCCCGGGTCCCGCCGCTCCCGGGCCCGCCAGAAATCTTGAAGGGAGGAAACGGTATGGAACTGTTCGACCAGTTTCTGAACACGGTGAGAGAAACAGTGAATCCGGCCACCCAGCCGGTGGCGGTCAGCATCGTGCGCGACGGGGCGGTGGCGGAGGGGAAGAAGATTCGTGTCAGGGGCCAGCGGCTGGCCATCTGCCAGCAGATCGCCTACAGCAGGATGTACGGCTGGTCCACCTGGACCGATCAGGCCAGTGCCCACTGCGTGCTGGGGGCCGCCTGCGCCGGCCTGATCGCGCCGCCGGCCCGGGTACTGGACGGTTCGGTCAACACCGGCATCTACCAGAAGGATCAGGCGGCAGCGGCAGCCATGCAGCAGGCCATGCCTCGCCTGCCTGCCGGTACCGCCGGCGTGCTGACCACACCCCTGGCCCGGCCGGTGGAGGGGATTGCCCCTGACCTGGTGGTGATCTACCTCAACGCGGCCCAGGCAATGCGCTTCGTGCAGGCGTTTCTGTACCGGGAGGGGGGAACGTTCGTCATGAAGAGCTCCGGCGACGCCGGGGTCTGTTCCCGGGCCGTGGCCCAGGTCTACCTCAGCGGCGAACCGGCGGTGGAGATCCCCTGCCTGGGGGATCGGCGTTTCGCCATGACCCAGGACCATGAGCTCTGCGTCGGCATTCCGCTCGGCTGGCTGGAGCGGACCATGGAGGGGCTGGCCGCCACCCACAAGGCCGGCATCCGTTATCCGGTACCCTTCCAGATCCCTGCCGGCTGCGACCTGCCGCCGGCTTATATTACCGCCGGGGACGACTGCTGACTATGTCGCTCGAACCATTGCTGCTGCCGCTTTTTCTGGTCAATCTGCTGCTGGTGCTGGTGGATGCTTCGGTTGGGTACCACCTGGCGCCCTGTTTCTTCAGCGCAACCGGCGGCGACCCGGAGGAGGCGCAGCGCGGCATTCGCAGCATCCGGCGTACCCTCACCCTGGTGGTCACCCTCTACATGTTTTTCAACTGCCTGGCCTACTTCCGCCATGACGGCACCCTGTTGATGGTCGTGACGGTGCTGGTGATCGTCGATCTGGGAGGGCAACTGTATGTCCGGCACCGGACCCGCCGCCGGGATGGCCGCCATGAGTGAGCCGCTGTTCAGTCGCACCCTTGAGGTGCGCTACCACGATGCCGATCCCCACGGTGCGGTGCGGTTGACGGCGCTTTTGGCCTACCTGCAGGATGTTGCGGCGGAACATGCGCTGGCGCTGGGGGTGGCGGTGAAGGATTTGCGCCGGCTGGGACTCACCTGGGTCCTCTCGCGGGTGCATCTGCAACTGGCCCGACTGCCCCGCTGCGGTGAGCAGGTGACCATCCGCACTTGGCCGGTGAGTCGCGAGGGGATCTTTTCGGTGCGGGATTTTGAGCTGCTGGACGGCCGGGGGGAACGGTTCGGCTGTGCCACGTCATCCTGGGCGGTGCTTGATCTCAAGAGTCGCCGTCCGGTGCGGATCGACGCCTGCCTGCCAGCCTATCCGCTCCATCCGCTGCGCGCGCTGGACGATCCCTTTGCGGCAGTACCGACGGCCGACCGCTGGGAGACGGAACTGCAATTGCCGGTACTGCGCGGTAACCTGGACATCAACGGCCACGTCAACAACACCGTCTATGCCGGCTGGGCCCTGGAGGCGGTGCCGTCCCGCATCTTCGACCATGCCGTTCCCCTGGCCGTTGAGATAAACTTCCGGGCCGAGGTCCATTACGGCGATCGGATCATTTCCCGCTGCAGCGTGATCGACGAGGGAGCTGACCTCTGGCTGTTGCATCGGATCGACCATGCCGAGGATGGCCGCGAACTGGCCCGGTTGCGCAGTCGCTGGCAGCCCGGCCGCTGAGCCCCGGCTCACTCCCCAACCACCCGCCGCAGTTCGCTGGCCAGGACCTCGATATCCACCGGTTTGGCCACGTAACCGTCAAACCCCTCCGCCAGCAGCCGCTCCCGGTCCCCCTGCAGGGCATGGGCGGTCAGGGCGATGATCGGCGTATGCAGTTCCATGCCCACCTCTTCCTGGCGGATCATCCGGGTGGCGGCGATACCATCCAGTACCGGCATCTGCACATCCATCAGAATACAGTCCCAGCGTCGGTCGTACCAGGCGTCGAAGGCCTTGCGGCCGTCGTCCACCGTATCGACGTGGTGTCCCAGGCGGGTCAGAATGGCGGCCAGAGAGCGGGCATTGATGGCGTTGTCCTCGGCGATCAGCAGTTTCATGCCGCTGGCTTCGCAGGTGGGAATGAAGGTTGGTTCGTTATTCATGACGTGACCCTGGTACCTGGCGTGTATGGTGAACGGAAGCTCGACATAGAAAGTGCTGCCCGTCCCCGCCGTGCTTTCGGCCCAGATACGCCCCCCCATCAGATCTGCCAGGCGGCGGCAGATGGAGAGTCCCAGGCCGGTGCCGCCGTAGCGGCGGGTGGTTGAGGTGTCTGCCTGCTCAAAGGGGGCGAAGATCCGCTCCATCACCTCCGGCGCCATGCCGATACCGCTGTCGGCCACCGCGAGGCGCAGCAGGATGGTGCTGTCCCGCCTGCTCACCAACGTGACCTCGAGCCGGATGCCGCCCTGTTCAGTGAATTTGATGGCGTTGCCCAGCAGGTTGAGCAGAATCTGCTTGAAGCGCATGGCATCGCCGTTGATCACTTCCGGCAGGTCGTCGGGGATGCTGACCTGCAGCTCCAGGCGTTTCTGGCGGATATGGGCCACCTGGGTGGTCACCACCTCCTCGATGCTGCGCCGCAACGGAAAATCGGCATACTCCAGGTCCAGCTTGCCCGCTTCCACCTTGGAAATATCCAGGATGTCGTTAATGATGAACAGCAGATTGCGGGAGGATATCTCCATGCTCTCCAGATAATCCTGCT
This sequence comes from Trichlorobacter ammonificans, assembly GCF_933509905.1. Taxonomy (GTDB): domain Bacteria; phylum Desulfobacterota; class Desulfuromonadia; order Geobacterales; family Pseudopelobacteraceae; genus Trichlorobacter; species Trichlorobacter ammonificans. The sequence continues at coordinate 255,863 of NZ_OW150024.1, forward strand.
GTTCCTGGCTGAGCGGTGTGTAGCGCAGCAGTTGCACCATGCTGATGATGCCGTTCATCGGGGTGCGGATCTCGTGGCTCATGTTGGCCAGGAATTCGCTCTTGGCGCGGCTTGCCGCCTCGGCCCGCTCCTTGGCCTCCTGCAGTTCGCGATCGGCCCGCTTGCGCTCGGTGATGTCGCGGATCGATTCGATGGCGCCGGCCCGCCGGCCGCTGTGATCGTAGAGCGGGGAAGCCGAAATCCAGAAATGGGCGCCCTGGCCCCCCCTGAACTCGGCAACGAAGGATTCCGCCAGCAGGGTTTCCCCGCAACGTTTCACCACGGCATAGTTGGCAGTTATTTCGTTGAGAGCGGCATCGAAGAAATCGAAGAGAAAGGGGCGTTTGTAGCCGTAGAAGGGGATGGCGTAGGCGTAGTCTCCCCTGCCCAGCATTGCTGCTTCAGAGGTGCCGGTCAACTCCTCCAGGGCCCGGTTCCAGGCGATGACCCGGTGTTCCCGGTCCACCACCAGGGTGGCGTCCGGCAAAAACTTGATCACGTCCCGAACCTTGTCATAGGCAGCCTGCAGGGCGTCGTCGGCCCGGCGCAGTTCCTCAAGGGTACCCAGCAGCCGTTCCGTGCCGCGGTTGATCAGTATTCCCAGCCGGGAAACCACACCGTTCGCCGAGGATTCGTTGGCCCGTGCCGAGAAGTCGCCGGCCGCGATCCGGTTCAGGACGTCGTAGTGTTCGCCGAGGCCACTGGCCATCTCGCGGCTTTCGTTGACCGCCTGCTCCAGATTGTCCGCCATGACGTTCAGCCTTTCGGCCAGGAGCAGCATCCGCCGGTCGCAGTCGTTCCCACAGCGCACCCGGGCTTTCGCATCTCCCGTGGCGAGACGATCCAGCATGGCGTAGATCATGTCAAAACCATCGTCCTGCAACCGGTCGTCAGCCATGGTGTACCCCTAGAAGCGGATTCGGATCCGCTTCCGGTATCCCTTCTCATCACTCACGACGAGCAGGGTCTTGCGCAGCCGCGAACACCAGGCGCGCACATCCTTTTCAAAGGTGGGGCCGTCTCCCGTCACCTCCAGCACCTCCCCCGCTTTCATTTCCGCAGCGACCACCGTTATCCGGAGTACCGGCTGGGGGCACTTCAGGCCGCTGACGTCGAGCTGCCGTACGGGCATTGTCAGGGGCCCTCCCGCACCATGAGGGTGCAGCCGGTGCTGTATGTAACGACGTTTGTTGGCATGGGGCTGCCGGCCGCTGTGCGGCGGGCTTGCGGGGCATGGTTCATTTTGGCGCGGCTGTTGCGGGTGGCGGGCAAGGACAGGGTGATGTGGCGCTGTATCAGGGTCTGCATAGCAAAGCCTCCCGAGGAGCCAACGGCAATGGTGATAGGTATACCATTGTTTTATCCGATTGTCTCCGGGGAGGCTTGCTTTTTTTTATGGACCGGCGGAAACGGCCGGCAGGGATCCTCAGGTCGGGGAGGCCGGCCGCAGGGCCGCATCGGCCATGATTTCGGCGATGTCCCTGACCCGTACCCGGTCGTTCTGGCGCAGGTCCTTCAGGCCGTCCTCGAACATGGTCAGGCAGTAGGGGCAGGCGGTGCAGACGGTGTCCGGCTGCTGTGCCATCGCCTCCTGCACCCGTACCAGATTGATCCGCTCGCCGGTGAACTCTTCCATCCACATCCGGCCGCCGCCGGCGCCGCAGCAGAAGCCGTTTTCCCGGCTGCGCTCCATCTCCTTCGGCGCTGCGCCCGTCGCCAGGGCCAGGGCTTCCCGGGGTTCGTCGTAGATGCCGTTGTGGCGTCCCAGGTAGCAGGAATCGTGGTAGAGCGTGGCCCCCAGTTCCGTCGCCTTCCGGGGCAGCGTGAGCCGGCCGTCCTGTGCCAGGTGCAGCAGCAGTTGGCTGTGATGGATGACGTCCAGCTCAATGCCGTACTGGCGGTAGTCGTTCTTCAGGGTGGTGAGGCAGTGGGGGCACTGCACGATGACCTTGCTGACGCCCCGTTCCTTGAAGAGCGCCACATTCTGGGTGGCCAGGCGGTCGAAGACGTATTCGTTGCCCAGGCGGCGCAGGCTGTCGCCGCAGCAGAGCTCCTCCCGCCCCAGGATGCCCCAGCTGACTCCGGCCTTGTCCAGGAGCTGGGCCAGGGCCAGGGTGACCTGCTTGGCGCGGGAGTCGAAGGAGCCGGCGCAGCCGACGTAGAAGAGGTATTCGGTGCTGCCCGGCACAAAGGGGCGCTCGCCCAGCAGGGTGGCCCACTTGCCCCGTTCCGACGGCGCGATCCCCCACGGGTTGCTGCGTCCCTCCATGTTTTCGAACAGGTTGAGCAGCTCTTCCGGGAACTTCGACTCCATCTCCACCAGGTGGCGGCGCAGCGGGATCAGCTTGGGCATCTGTTCGATGAAGACCGGACAGGACTCCAGGCAGGCGCCGCAGGTGGTGCAGGCCCAGATCGCCTCTTCGCCGATGCTGCCGGCCCCCTCGCCGATCAGCGGCTGGAGGGCGTTGTCTCCCTGCCCCAGGGCCGGACCGTTCTTGAGCAGGTTCAGCTTCAGGTCATGGATTATTCGCCGGGGATTGAGCGGCTTGCCGGTGGTGTGGGCGGGACAGGCGTTCTGGCAGCGGCCGCACTCGGTGCAGGAAAAGGCGTCCAGCAGCTCCTTCCAGGTGTAACCGTCCACCCGGTCGACGCCAAAGCGGTTGCCGGCCTCGAACCGTTCCCGCTCCGGCAGCACCGGCTGCTCGAACCGCCGCAGGAAGATATTGGGGATGGCGGTGATGATGTGGAAGTGCTTGCTCAAGGGGAGCAGGTTCATGAACAGCAGCAGCACCACGGCGTGGGTCCACCAGGAAAGATCGTGCACCAGCTTGCCCTGATCGGGCGGAATGAAATGTACGAACCAGCCGGATATGGGGAAGGTTTCCTTGGCGATCTGCTGGGTCGTGGGGGCCATGGCGCTGATCTTGGCGGCGTTGACGCCGAAGTTGGCCAGCATGAGCAGCGCGATCAGGAACAGGATGAAGAAGGCCTCGGCAGTGCGGGCCTCCGGGTAGGGAGGGGCCACGATGCGCCGGACGGCGGCGGCCGTGACCGCGATCAGGGCCACCAGCGAGACGGCGTCGATGGTCTGCATCACCGGCACGAAGAGGCCGTCCGGCAGCCTGCTGAAGCTGATGGCCGGGAACAGGCCGTGCAGCAGGAACTCGGCGTTGGCGACCATCAATACCAGGAAGCACCAGAAGATGGCCAGGTGAATCATGCCGGAGGCTTTTGCCAGCACCCGGCGCTGGGCAAAGGCGTAGCCCAGGGTATCGACCAGGCGTCTGCCGATATCGGCCAGGCGGTTGTCGGCGCGCCCCACGGCGGTCAGGGAGAGCCGCTTCCAGCAGCTCCAGAGGAACAGCGCGGTTGCGGCAATGAAGAGCGGTGCGAAAATGGTCGGTGTCGGTGTCATGGCTACCTCAGGGGCGTAAAAGGGTCGTGGCTGCGGGATGCCTGTTACGGGGCAACGGTCCCCTGTCCTTTACCCAGGCGTTTCAGTTCGCGGATCTGTCGCGTCAGTTCCGGCACCACCTGGAACAGGTCGCCGACGATGCCGTAGTGGGCCACCTCGAAGATCGGGGCGTCCTTGTCGCGGTTGATGGCGATGATCAGGTCGGCATCCTGCATCCCCACCAAGTGCTGGATGGCGCCGGAGATGCCGCAGGCAACGTAGATCTTGGGGCGGACCGTCTTGCCGGTCTGTCCGACCTGGCGGTCATGGGGCATCCAGCCGGCGTCCACGGCAGAGCGGGAGGCGCCCACCACGGCCCCCAGTTCGGCGGCCAGCTCCTTCAGCAGGGCGAAGTTCTCCGGTCCCATCATCCCCCTGCCGCCGGAGACGATGAACTCCGCGCCGCCGATGTCGATCTTCTGCGTACCGTCACCGTCCCGCAGTACCTCCAGCACCTTCACCGGGATCTGCTCCTCGGCAACGGTGAAGCCGACCCGGACGATCTCGCCGGCGGCCTTGTCCAGCGGTTGGGGCATCTGCATCACGTGGGGCCGTACCGTGGCCATCTGGGGACGGTACTTGTCGCACATGATGGTGGCCATGATGTTGCCGCCGAACGCGGGGCGGGTCTGCATCAGGTTGCGCTTGTCATCGATATCCAGGCCGGTGCAGTCGGCGGTGAGACCGGTTGCGACCCGGGTGGCCACGGCGCCGGCCAGGTCCCGACCCATGCCGGTGGCTCCCATCAGGATCACTTCCGGCTTGTACTGTTCGATCAGGTGGCACATCGCCTCCAGGTAGGACTGGGTGCGGTAGGCGGCGTAGACCGGCGCGTCCAGCAGGTAGGCCCTGGTGGCGCCGTAGCGGAACGCCTCGCTGCAGAGCTGCTCGACCCGGTGGCCGATCACCACCGCCGCCAGCTCCACCCCCAGCTTGTCCGCCAGCTCGCGGCCCTTGCCCAGCAGTTCCCAGGAGACCTTGGCCACTTCGCCCTCTTCCTGCTCGATAAAGACCCAGACCCCGCGGTAGGCGGCCTGCAGTTTGGCCAGGGCCGCCGCTTCCGGGTCTTCTTCCTCCGCCGCGGGGGTGCCGGCCCGGTCCAGTTCCGCCAGCAGGGCCAGTTCCTCCGGGGTAAAGGCCATCTCCAGCGCTTCCGCCGGACAGACCTTGACGCACTTGAGGCAGCCGATGCATTTCTCCGCAACGATAACCGGTTCGCCGGCATCGTTCATGGTGATGCAGTTGACCGGGCAGGAGCTTTCGCAGCGGCCGCCGCAGGCGATGCACTTTCCTTCCAGCAGTCGGGCCCGGCCCCGGGGGCGCTTCGGTTTCTTCGGTGTGGTTTCTGACATTGGTTTTTATCCCTCGCGGTGGAGGGGCACCGGCACGGGAGCAGGGGAGCCGCACGCATAGCTGCGTGCCGGTCCGGTGCTCCGTGGCATGCCCCTTAGAGTGGCAGCAGGTCCTTTTCCAGCAGTTTGTCCAGCAACAGCTTTACCGCCCCCGCCGGATCGGCAACACCGTCCCCCAGAATTTCCCCTTTGTCCCGTTCCGGCGAGAAAATCTTGGATACCCAGGTGGGCGAGCCTTTCAGGCCCACGGTCTGGGGGTCAAGCTGCAGCACCTCGTTATTCCAGACTTCCACGTCGGCGGTAACCGCCGCCAGGCGCATCGGCACGGTGGGATAGCGGGGGCGGTTGATCTCCCGCACCACGGTGAGCAGGGCCGGCAACGGCGCGGCCACCCGTTCGTGGCGCCCCTCCAGCTTGCGGCTCACCACCAGCCGTCGGCCGGAGAGGTCCAGTTCTTCCACCCGGTCCACCAGGGTCAGCTGCTGGAAGCCGAGTCGCACGGCGATGCCGGGTCCCACCTGGGCGGTATCGCCGTCAATGGTCTGCTTGCCGCAGATGACCAGTCCCACCGGCTCCACGGTGTCGTTCAGCCGACGGATGGCGGCGGCCAGCACGTTGCTGGTGGCCAGGGTGTCGGCACCGCCGAAGCAGCGGTCCGACAGCAGGATCGCCCGATCAACTCCGGCGGAGAGCGCCTTGCGCAGCGTGGCCTCGGCGTTGGGAGGGCCCATGGAAAGCACCGCCACCCGGCAGCCGAAGCGATCCTTGAGCTGCAGAGCCGCCTCCAGGGCATGGGTGTCGTAGGGGTTCATGATGAACGGGATGCCTTCGCGCACCAAGGTATTGGTGACCGGGTCGATCTTCACCTGGGTGGTGTCGGGAACCTGTTTGATGCAGGCGACAATCAGCATGGGCAGGGAACCTCTCGATATAAGCTGCCTAAATGTAGGGCAGCTGGTGGTGGCGTTGTTTTTCGGCGGTACGGAACATTTATTCATACCGCAACGCCAAAAAAGATGCAATTGCGCAATGCGTTAAAATTGTTTGATTTTTAAAAAATCCGCCAAAACTATGAGTTAAAACATAACACTTTAAGGAATAAAAATTATGCACTTTGCTCCTGAATTTTATCATGAATAAATTGCCGCAGTGAAAATTTTGCCCGGCTAAAGTGCGCATCAAATGGGCATTTGCAAGCTTGTTGTGCAAAATGTGGCCGGCCTGAAAAATATTGGCGCGCATGTTGCTTAAAAAATAGCCGCCCGTCGGGTCACTCACTTTTTATTCAGGTAAGGCAAGGAGGCGGTAATGGCACAACTGGACGTAAAACTTGAAGCGATTTATCAGGATGTACTGAAGCGTAACCCCGGTGAGGTCGAGTTCCACCAGGCGGTCCAGGAAGTGCTGGAATCCCTCGGGCCGGTCGTCACCAAGCACCCTGAATTTCTTGAGCGCAAGATCATCGAGCGGATCTGTGAACCGGAGCGTCAGATCATCTTCCGGGTGCCCTGGCAGGACGACAAGGGCAACGTGCACATCAACCGCGGCTTCCGCGTCGAGTTCAACAGCGCGCTGGGTCCCTACAAGGGCGGTCTGCGCTTCCATCCCTCCGTCTACCTGGGGATTATCAAGTTCCTCGGTTTCGAGCAGATCTTCAAGAACTCCCTGACCGGCATGCCGATCGGCGGCGGCAAGGGCGGCTCCGACTTCGACCCCAAAGGCCGGTCCGATGACGAGATCATGCGTTTCTGCCAGAGCTTCATGACCGAACTGTACCGTCATATCGGTGAGCACACCGACGTGCCGGCCGGCGACATCGGTGTGGGTGGCCGCGAGATCGGCTACATGTTCGGCCAGTACAAGCGGATCACCAACCGCTGGGAAGCCGGCGTGCTGACCGGCAAGGGGCTCAAGTGGGGCGGTTCCCTGGTGCGGCCCGAAGCAACCGGCTACGGTGCCACCTTCTTCATCAACGAAGCCCTGAAAGTGCGCAATGATTCCTTCGAGGGCAAGGTCTGCACCGTTTCCGGTTCCGGTAACGTGGCCATCTACACCATCGAGAAGATTCACCAGCTGGGCGGCAAGTGCGTGGCCTGCTCCGACAGTAACGGCGTCATCTACCATGAGAAGGGCCTGGATCTGGAGCTGATCAAGCAACTCAAGGAAGTGGAGCGTCGCCGTATTTCCGATTACGCCGAGAAGCACAAGGATGCAAAGTACATTCCAAACGGCAACATCTGGGATATCCCCTGCCAGGTGGCCATGCCGTCGGCCACCCAGAACGAGATCAACGGCAAGGACGCCGCCACCCTGGTGAAAAACGGCTGCATCGCCGTGGGCGAAGGGGCCAACATGCCCACCACGCCGGAAGGGATCAAGGTGTTCCTGGATGCCAAGATCGCCTACGGACCGGGCAAGGCTGCCAACGCCGGCGGCGTGGCCACTTCGGCGCTGGAGATGCAGCAGAACGCCCAGCGTGACTCCTGGAGCTTCGAGGACACCGAGAAGAAGCTGGAAAACATCATGAAGGGCATCCACAAGCTCTGCTACCGGACCTCGGAAGAGTACGGCGACAAGGGCAACTACGTCCTGGGTGCCAACATTGCCGGCTTTATCAAGGTGGCGGACGCCATGGTCGCCCACGGCCTCGTGTAGGAAACGGTCTTTTTTCGCGATCCCGGCGTCAGGTTTCGCACCGGCCTGTGCGGCGTGCTCATAAAATACGCCGCCGTGCCGGTGCTCGCCTTCCCTGGTCTCGCGAAAAAAATCCTCGTTTCCGCTCGTCCTGTCCATGCACGAAAAGCCCGGCCCTGTGCCGGGCTTTTCTGCGTCCTGAAAAAGCGTTGCTGATAACGAGTGGGAGTTGCGGTTTTGTTGACGGAAACGAGGTCACTCATCGCTTGACAAGCCGGCTCTGAAAAGGTCTTATTAGCGGGAAATCCGCAGCCGCAGGACCGGCCGGCACGCAGACGGGGGAAGCCGGCAGTCAGGAGAGAAGCGATGGCGACGCTTGATATTGCCAAGACAACATCAACACCGCGGGTCTGTTTTGATGCCGCAACCAAAATTCTGCATATTGACGGCGAATCCTACCCGGAAAACTCCTTCGAGTTCTACGGCCCGGTGCTGGCCTGGATAAGGGCCTACCTTGCGGAGCGGCATGCTCTCGACCTCGATATCAACGTCAGCTACCTGAACAGCAGCAGCACCAAATGCCTGCTGGATCTGCTGGACCTGCTGGAGGAAGGTCACGAACAGGGTGATCGGGTCAGCGTGGTCTGGCGCTACGATCGTGACAATCCCCGTTCGCACAGCCTGGCGACGGAGTTTCAGGAAGAGGTTACGTTTCCGTTCAGCATAGCAGCCTACGAAGACTAACGGTTCCGGGGGAGAACGATGCGAAGAGGAGTCGGGGTAACCATGCTGCTGGCAATGACCGTCGCCGCGGTTCCGGCATTCGGCAGCGAGCTGGAGGAGTTGAAGGCCGAAATGCGCCGCCTGCAGCAACGGATCGAGCAGCTTGAGGAGCGGCAGAAGCGGGAGGCGGCCCAGCAGCCGCAACCGGCAGCGCCAACCGCGGCAGCTTCCCCGGCGGCACCGGCCGGCGGCGAATCCGTGAAGGCGGGGACCCTGCCCGGCTCCATCCTGATCCCCGGCACCGCCACCTCCCTCAGGCCCTATGTATCCGTCCGGATCGATGCTACCTACGATACCGCCGGCCGCAACAACGATACCCGCAACAACGACTGGGCAACGGCCGTCTTTGCCCAGCCGCTGCGCATCAACAGCGCCAACCGGCAACGGGACGACCAGTTCTACGGCACTGCCCGGGCCAGCCGCCTCGGCCTGGACAGCAGCACCCCCACGCCGCTGGGAACGCTTGAGACCAAGGTGGAAGCCGATTTCAACGCCCCCAACGACTACATGGGGGAACTGGCCTCCAACGGGGTGATGTTCCGCCTGCGCCATGCCTACGGCAAGCTGGGCAACCTGCTGGTGGGACAGACCTGGTCCAACTACATCGACCTGCGTTCCTACCCCGAAACCGTGGACTTCAACCCGCCGGGGAACACCACCCTGCTCCGCCAGACCCAGCTGCGCTACACCATCCCGGTCGGCCCCACCACCCTGTCCCTTGCCGTGGAAAATCCGGAAAGCCTGACCAGTACGCCGCCGGTGCAGACCCTGTCCAACAGCGGCCGCAACGATTTCGACCGGATTCCCGACGTCACCGCCAACTGGAGCTGGCACGGCGAGCGGGCCCACCTGTCGCTGCATGCCGCCACCATGGAATACCACAACGATTTCCGGACAAAGCGGGGCTATGCCCTGGGGCTGAGCGGCAGCGCTGCCCTGGGAACCGGCACGCTGGTTGCCGGCGTTCAGGGGGGTGAAGGGGTGGGACGCTACATGTTCAACTCCATCATGCAGGGTGCCGCCGATACCGGCAGGGACCTGCTGCTCTGGAGGGCGGCCGGATTCCACCTGGGCTACACCCAGCCCTGGACCGCCACGCTCCGCTCCAACGTCATCCTGAGCCGCACCGTGTTCGGCGCCAACGCCTCGGCCGACGCCTACCAGCGTTCCGCCTGGGCCGGCAAGGTGGATGAGTTCGTCCCCAACCGCCGGGTCGATCAGGCCTTTGTCAACCTGTTCTGGTCGGTAACGAAGAATATCGAAACCGGCATCGAGTACGCCTGGGGCGAGCGGGAGACCTTTGCCGGGGAGCGGGGACGGCAGCAGCGGATCAATGCCATGATTCAGTACAGCCTCCCCTGATGAAAAGGAGAACACCGATGGGTAGAGTGAGAACGCACATGTCCGGCGTCGGTAGTGCTGCGGCAGCCCTTCTGGTCGGTCTGCTGGTGACTCAGACCGCCCCTGCCCGGGCAGAGAACGGGAAAATGGTGCGGGTCGGGGTAACCCAGATCGCCTCCCACGCCGCCCTGGATGCGGATCGGAAGGGGTTTGAGGCGGCCCTGGCCAATGCCGGGTTCAAGGAGGGGGTCTCCATCGTCTACGACCGGCAGAACGCCCAGGGGGACATGCAGCAGGCCGCCGCCATTGCCAAAAAGTTCATCGACGCCAAGGTGGACCTGATCCACGGCATCGCCACCCCCACCACCCAGGCGGTGGTGAAGGGAACCGGCAAGATACCGATCGTCTTCTCATCCATCACCGATCCGGTGAACGCGGGAATCGTGCCGAAGGACAGCGCACCGGGCAGAAAGACCGGCACCAACGTCACCGGGGTCAGCGACCTCTGGCCGGTGTTCCTGCAGATGGAGACCTACAGCAAGTTCGTACCCAAGGCGAAAAAGTGGGGCACCATCTACAATCCGGCCGAGGCCAACTCGGTCATGCATATCAAGGCGATGCGCGAGGCCGCGAAAAAGCTGGGGCTTGAGCTGGTGGAGGTGACCATCGGCAACAGCCGGGAGGTGGCCAAGGCCGCCGCCTCGCTGGTGGGCAAGGTCCAGGCCATCACCATCACCTCCGACAACACCACGGTCACCGACCTGGAGTCCATCGTGGCGGTCTGCAGCAAACACAAGATCCCCCTGTTTGCCGGCGATGTGGACAGTGTTTCCCGCGGCGCCGTGGCCGCCTACGGTCTGGACTACTACCTGGTGGGCTACTCGGCCGGCAAGAAGGCGGCACTGGTGCTGAAAGGGGTAAAGCCGGGGGATATCCCCTGGGGGCCGGTGGAGAAGTTCAGTCTGGTCATCAACGAAAAAGCAGCCAGGGCCCAGGGGGTGACCATCGCCCCGGGGCTGCTGAAGAAGGCCGACAAGGTGCTGCGGTAAGAACGCGCTTGATCCGGTGAGCGGAGCGTTATGAGATTTCTGGACAGCGTCAAGGCACTCTATGCGGCGGTGATCATCCTCTGCCTGACCGTGGGGCTCGATTCCTATGTGAACATGCGGAACGAAGCCATGCACGCCCGGCACCTGGAGATCAGCACCGGGCTTGAGCGGATGGTGCGCCTGAACCAGGAACTGACCGGCATGCTGGTGATTGCGGCCCTTGAGCAGAGCACCCTGCGTACCGCCAGCTACGACTCCCTCAACAGCGAACTGGAAGCGGTGATCCAGACGGTTACCGTCCTGACCAGCAAACAGAACCTTTCCCAGGAAATTGCCGCCCTGAGCGAAGGGCGGGCGCATCTCCATGCCATCGAACAGAAGGCCATGGAGCTGATGCGGGCCGACAAATGGGAGCAGGCCCGGGCAACCCTCTCCGAGGACACCTACGTCCTGGCCCGCAAGACCTACGAGATCGACAGCGACACCGCCGTCGGGGCGGTGACCGGCGAACTGGCGGCCACGGCCCAGCGTTTCGGCAGGATCAGGAACGCCACCTTCGGCGTGCGGATCGGGGCCATGGTGCTGCTGGTCTGGGTGGGGGTGCTCTTTTCCCGCCGTACCCGTGCCGACCTGGCGGAGCAGGTGCGGCTGCGGGACGAACTGGCCGCGGCCAACGAGGAACTGGAAGAACGGGTGCGGAAGCGGACCGAGGAACTCTCCGCCGCCAACCGGATGCTGGAGGCGACCCAGCACAAGATCGTGCAGAGCATCCACTACGCCCGGATCATCCAGACCTCCATGCTGCCGGACCAGGAGCTGCGGGATGCGAACCTGGGGGAGCATCTGGTCATCTACCGCCCCAAGGATATCGTGGGGGGCGATTTCTACTACCTGCGGCAGTATCCGGACCATTTCCTGCTGGCGGTCATCGACTGCACCGGCCACGGCATTCCCGGCGCCTTCATGACCATGACCGTCAACTCGGTGCTGAACCGGGTGGTGGACCTCACCTGCAACAACGACCCGTCCCGCATCCTGTCGGAGCTGAACCGGGTGCTGCAGCAGACCCTGAAGATGCGCGAGGTGGATGCCGGGCTGGACATCGCCCTCTGCCTGGTGGAGCGGACCAGCGGCCGTCTGGTCTACGCCGGGGCCGGACTGTCGCTCTTCGCCGTTGTGGGAGGAGAACTGCGCGAGATCAGGGGAGATCGCCAGCGGGTGGGGTACAAGGGGTCGCGGCTCGACTTCAGCTACGTCAACCATGAACTGCGTCTGGCGCCGGGGGATGCCTGCTACCTCACCAGCGACGGCATCCTGGACCATGCCGGCGGCGCCAAGGGGTACGGGTTCGGCACCGAGCGGTTCATGGCCATGCTGGCCGCCCACGCCGGTCTGCCGATGCCGGAGCAGGCGCAACGGTTCGAGCAGATTCTGTGCGACTACCAGGGGGACTACCCGCAGCGCGATGATGTGACCCTGATCGGCTTCCGCTTCTGACCTGCCTTATTCCTACCAGATATAGTCCTTGGCGATCCCCCGTTTGTCGTGTCCGGCCAGAATATGCAGCACCCGCAGCTTTTTCAGCCTGACCGGCGAGAGGGAGCCCAGGGGCAGGTAGATGATGGTGCGGCCGATGCGGGCGGCCTGCTGCCGGAAGATGCTGCGGGGGGGCCTGGCCGCCGCGTAGACCACGTACCGTTCCGGCGAGTAATCCAGGGCCGCCAGTAACAGCACCTCCGCCTTGCTTTCCGCGAACCGGTAGTCCGGGTCCTGCCAGACATCCTGCATCCGCCGGGGCGGGTAGGAGAGCATGAAGCCGCCGTACTCGCAGCGGCAGATCCCCGGTCCCACCACGTTCTCCGCCGGGTCGCCGGCGTAGAAGGCCATGTCCGACTCCTGGTCGTGCTCCCCCAGCCAGGTCATGCAGTAGGGATGACGGTTGTCCCGATCCTCGTCGAAGATCACCACCACGCTCCCCACCCCGCCCTTGGCCCGCACCTGCTCCCGCACGTAGATGGCCTGTTCGTGCACGGCCCGCACTGTTTCCCGCAGATCGATGCCGTCCAGAAGCGAGGTGGTGAACTTCTCGCTGCGGGACAGCTCCTCGGACAGAAGCAGGCTCCCCTTTTTCTTGAGAAAGGAACCAAAGGCCTCGATGGCCAGATCCTCCGGCGGATAGGAGCAGATGGCGGGGGTGTCGAACCCTTCCAGCCACTCCCCTGCCCGCTTCTCCCGGCTGCGGCGCAGTCCTCCCAGCCCCTTCCGGCGTTTGTCGCGGGGACGGAAGCGGATCAGCCGCCGGCCTCCCCACAGCTCCTCCGCCGAGATGCTGCGGGTGGCAAGGTCGCTGCTCTCCTGCTGCCAGGGGTAGCTCATTGCCAGGCGGCAGAGGGCGTAGGCGAAGTTGTCGTCCACGCAGCCCCGGGCCGCAACCAGCAGCTGGTACAGGTCCGGCTGGAGCATCCCTTCCTGCAGGGCATAGTTGCGGACAAAGCGGAAAAAGGTCCGCTTCTGCCAGGGCTGGAGCCGGTCGCCGGTTTCCTGGCGGTAGTGGCGGGCCGCCTCGTTGAAGAGGCGGTAGATGATCCGCTGGCGGTCCAGCAGGCCGTCCGCCCGGCAGACCTGGTGGGCGGTGCGGCGGATGGCGTTGTCCATGAGCCGCTCTTCCGGCAGCTCCTCCCGGCCGCCGGCGATCAGCTCCAGGGCGTGAAACCGCGTGCGCAGCCGGTTCCCCTTCTCCTCCGGAACCGGTGGCAGCGGGCCGCGGCAGTACTCGTAGACCGCGGAGAGAAAGGGGAACTCCCCCAGCACCTCGCCGCAGCAGTCCGGGTGCAGGTTCCAGACCGTGACCCCGTCCCGCTGCCGCCGTCCCAGCGCCGCTGCCTGGGGGAGGAAGAACTGCTCCCGCACCCGCTGCAGGTGGACCATGCCGCAGACAAAGAGAATCCGCTGATGACGTTGGGCCAACTGCTGCAACTGGTGGGCCATGGCCCGTTCCCGGCGCAGGTCCTCGGGGCAGGGGGCATCGTCCGCCGCGGCGTCGCACCAGGCCCGGTAGTAGGCCTGCGGGCCGATGCGGGTGATGCTGTAGGGGTCCGGCAGCCGGTCCCGGTGCTGCGGGTAGCTGTCCAGGTCCAGGTCGATGCAGTAGAGGGGGAGGTTTGCTTCCAGGGCCAGGCGGCCGGCTTCAGCCAGCGGGTCGGCCGGTTCCACCAGCAGGTGGGCGGTGCCGCCATCGGTCGGGTGGCTGATCAGGCTGATGCGGGGAAGGCGGGAGAGGGCGCGGCGGAACGGCTCCCCCAGGGTGGCCGGCAGTTCAAGGGCAATGGCGTCGGGGCGCAGCTCGCGCACCGCCTGCCGCACCAGGCAGGCGAACTCCAGCCGGTAGTGCAGCACCGGCAGGCCCGCCACCGGGCCGAACCGTTCGAGAAAAAGCGGCGGGGCCATGGTCAGGAAAGGTAGCGCAGCGCTTCGTCCCCCAGCACCCGTTCCACCGCCAGGGGAAGCAGGTCCGCGGGGGAGCTGCCGTTGGCCGTCGCCATCTTCAGGGCGTAGCGGGCGATGTTGATGCCGTCCCGCACCGAGTACAGCTCGTCCCGGTCGTGGGCCTTCTGGAGGAACTGCACCACGTAGCGCAGGATCGCGTCGTCGGCAAAGGGGAGGTTTTCCCGCAGGATCAAGAGCTCCTCGTCCGCCTCGGGAAAGTCGATGAACAGTTGGGGCTGGAGCCGGGAGTGGATGTACTCGGGCAGCTCAAAGGTGGAGGCGTCCTCGTTCATGGTGACCACGATCCGGAAATCGCGGTGGGCCGGTATCCGCAGGCCGGTGATCACCGACTCCACGTAGCGGCGGTCGTCCAGAAGCGGCGCCAGGGAGGCCCAGGATTTCTCGCTCATCCGGTTCCCTTCGTCCAGGATCAGCACCCCGCCGGCCAGCATGGCGGAAACCAGGGAGGAGGCGGCGTACTGGATGGCGCCGCCCGGGCCGATCACCGGCGTCACGATCAGGTCTTCGGGCCGGGTGTCCATGGTGGCCTGGAACAGGTAGACCGGCCGCCCCAGGCGGCGGGCCGCGGCGTAGGCCAGGGTGGTCTTGCCCACCCCCGGCTTGCCCACCAGGCGGGGGTTGAAGGGGATATCCCGCTCGTCGATGACCATCCAGGCGGCCAGCAACTGCTGCAGCAACTCCTCCTGGCCGATCCAGTTCAGGGGAAGCTCCACCGGCCCGGCCAGGGAGAGGGTGATGGTGTCGATGGTTGTCTGGCGCATGGTTTCTGTGCTCCGTTCGGGGTAGCGGTTTTACCGCAGAGGACGCAGGGGAACGTGGCATAGCACGTGGAACAGGCCGGATTCGGGCGGATGAACGCGGGTAAACCAAACCGCAACGAGTAGAACATCTGCGTACATCCGTTCAATCCGCGTCATCCGCGTGCCCGTGCAGTTCAGATGGTTGATCGTGCTCTGCGTGTGCCGTACCGTTATACCACGGGGGCGCTGCTGAAAAAAGCCGCATGGTTGGAGGTGAAAAACGGCGGGTCCCGTTGCAGGATCGGGGCGATGGCCGGGTGCCGCTTGAATTCCCGCTCCAGAAAGCGCCGCACCTTGCCCCGGTCCCAGCCCGTGGGGTGGCAAAAGCCGGTGTACAGGGAGAGATCGCCGTCGTAGAACGGCGCCGTACCGTGTTGATCAGCCTCAGGGCCGAACAGCGGCATGTTGAAGATGGCCAGGTTGAGGAAGCCGAAACAGTCGGCATGGCGCACCGTGAAGTCAAGGGTCCGCCGGGCAGCCGCCTCGTCCTCCGCCGGGGTGCCGAAGAGCAGGTAGCCGTACACGGCAATACCGGCGGCACGCAGGTTTTCCAGCACCCGTGCCGCCTGCTGCAGGTTAATCCCCTTGTGCAGCCGCTCCAGCACCCCCTGGTCCCCCGACTCAAGCCCCAGCTTCAGCATGACACAGCCGCCGGCCCGCAGGTCGCGGCAGAACTGCGGGTCGGCCAACTGCTCGCAGAAGCGGACAAAGCCGTACCAGGGGGCACCGGGCGGGTCCGTTGCCAGCTGCTCCAGCAGGGCCGGGCTCAGGGCGTTGTCGGTGAGATGCAGCAGGGCCGGGCGGTGGCGTTGCACCAGTTCCTTCACCTGCTCCAGCACCGTGGCCGGGGGGATGGGGCGCCAGGGGTTCCCCTCGGCCCGCTCCGGGCAGAAGGAGCAGCGGTTCCACCAGCAGCCTGCGGCGCTGCTGTAGGGAAGCACCCTGCCGGGGGAGAGATAGTCGTCAAGGCGAAGGGAACCGTACTCCGGCAGGGGCGGCCCGCCGGCGGGCGCCGTGCCGTGCAGGGCCAGCAGTGGCCCTTCGCCGGGGCCGGGCAGCAGTTCAACCAGATCGCCAAAGGGGCTCTGCCAGCCGGGACGGCTGCACCAGGAACCGACCAGCCCGCCCCCCAGCAGGATGCGCACCCGTGGCGCCAGTTGCCGGATCAGCCCTGCCAGGGCAAAGGCGCACAGGGCCTGGTTCAGGTAATTGAGTGAAATGCCGACCGTGGCGGTCCCCCCTAGCAACTCCTCCAGCCGTTGCCGGAAAAACGGAAAAAACGGGTTCTGCTCCGGTTCGGCGGCAGCCTGCAGCAAGTCGGCGCTGCGCAGGGGGGACAGCCCGGCATGGCGGTAGTCGGCCAGCCCGGCTTCCGCCCCCAGCGGCTCACCGGCCACGGCCAGGAGCCGGTTCAGGTCCCGCACTGCGGCGGCGTAGCGGGCGGGCGCGGCACAGGTTTTCCTGTCCCGCAGGGCGGCAAGGTTGGCCGGCAGCCTGCGCCGGGCGCGGCTGGTCCAGGTATCAACGGCGGTTGTCTGGGTCAGCAGCCAGAGCTGCCCTTCCAGGTTGGCGTCCCAGAGACGACAGGGGAGGCCGTGGGCGGTCAGGGCTCCGGCCAGCCGGGCGATCCCGGCCGGCGGCTCGGTGGCCTTGGCGCAGGGGGGATGGATCAGCAGCATGGGCGGGGGAGACTCGTCAAGCAACACCACCACTGGTGGCGGGCCGTGTACACGGTTGGTTCCTTACTGTTCGACACATCAGAGCTGTAACTGCGCATTGTTGGTACTCATCCGGTGATCTGCTCACGAGTCGGGAGGTTGAGATGTTGCGGGAACTGGGAAACGTGGCTCACGCAATGGCGCTACGTTAATATTGTTTCGGCGACAAAATATTCAAATTCTGTTTGTAGGGGCGCTGCTTGCCGCGCCCTGATTGTGGGCGGAGCAAGCGCCGCCCCTACGATTCGTATATGTAACCACCGGAGCAATACAACAGGCTGTTTTCAGGATGGAATGATGGGTACGGACGGCTGGTTTGTCAAACTGAATCTTTCCGGGGCAGGCATCCGGACGTAGGCTCCGCGTATCTGCCCCCGCGAGAGGCCGTTGATAAAAAACTCTGGACAGCTTCGGCAAACAGCGCTACATACGCTGAAACGCCACACGCGCACAGAGGCCCCATGCGACAGCGACAGCACAAGCAACTATTTGAAATAACACATTAAAAACCCGCCCCAAAGGCGGGTTTTTCGTTTTCCACAGAGTGTGAAAAGTTTCTTTCAATGGTTTTGTAACTAGCTGAAATTAATTTGGAAAAAAGTTGTGTAAAATTTCTTTCAATTTTAGCTGCCTGTGCTGTGGCGATAAGTTTTTTTGCATGGCAATGCAAAAGGCGCCGAATTGGAAAAGCATATAATACTAGATGCCCAGCACAAAAAGAAAAGCATCTAATGTTAGATACCACCTGGGGAGGGTGATTAAGTAGTTGGCAGGAGGATTGAAGAATGAGCGCTATTGTTTGTTTTGATATCAGGAATTTCAGTACTCACGTTTCCCATCTTGTAGCGGGAAATCAAGGCAAAAGCAAAAGAGTATTTGAAGTGGTAAAAGAACTTTTTCAGTCCCTTGACAATGTAATCAGACTGACGCAATCGAAATTCGATTTCCAGGAGAAAACCTATGTAGTCCATACCGGGGACGGATTCGTTGCGATATTCTACGGAAAGGGGAAGTGCCTCCAAGCATTATCTGTCGCATGCGTGATAGGTAACGATTTTTCGAAGATAATCAATATATACAATTCTGACATGAAAAAAGAAGCAAGCTTAAGAAACCTTCCCCCACTAGATTATGGAATAGGTATCCATATTGGAGCCGTTCAGTATTTTAACTACCAGCCAGTCTATTCTTCTGACAGCCGAACCCAGAGCATTGGCCTGCTCGGACACGCAATCAATCTGGCAAGCCGTGTTCAAGACACCACCAAAGAGCATGTATATCGCATTATCTGTACCAGGAGAGTTTTCACGGACTCCATTTCTAGAATAGATGAGGAACATCGGGGCAAGATCGATCGCTACTTTATTGACCTTGGTAAACACAAGTTAAGAGGAATGCGAAGACCTGTAACACTATACGGTGTAGATGGTCACCTATATGAGTACATAAAGCGGGAAATACCTCCACGTCAGAATTGAAATCACTATCATCGCAGCCTGACAACGGGAGTATACAACTTGCGGCACAACCAGCCCGCCCTGAAAAGACTGGCTGGCTGGTCAGCCTTATGACGTTAAACTGAGGTAAACATGAAACGACCATTCAACAGTGATCTTGTAATAACAGAACAGATTTCCGATCCCTTGTTAAAGGCGTACCATGTCGGATTTGATCAGAAAAAATTTCGTCTAACTCCACTTGTGGACGTAATCAGAAATGTGATTCCTGAGTTTTCTCTCGGTTATCATTGTGGAACTATGATTGGTTTGACAAGCATGGTTGAAAAGCTGAAAGAGGCCGCAGAAATTGTTTACATGACTGACAAATACCAAAAGCGGGGAGAGTTCGGAGAATTGATTTTACATCTCCTGCTTAGAGACTTTCGTAATACTATACCCTTAATTAGTAAGATGTACTTTAAAGATAACCACGATATTCCAGCTCACGGTTTCGACGGAGTTCAAATTTCAATCGAAGGCTCAATAAAGAAGTTATGGCTTGGAGAGTCAAAGCTTTACAAATCTGGAGAGGCTGGTATTTCTGATCTTCTTAAAGACATAAAAAAACATGTAAACGAAGATTATATCCGTCGAGAATTTAGTCTAATTTCAAAGAAACTGCCTGAATCAATCCCTGAAATAGAATACTGGCGCAATCTAATGGATAAGCATCAGCGGCTGGACATTATATTCGATGGGATTGTCATACCAATGCTATGCACATATGACAGTAGCATATTCACCCGTCATACAGATAATACGCAACAATACTTCAACGACTTTGAAAATGAATGCAAAGAACTTTTCGAGAAATTTGATAAAAAGCGAACTGCTAGCCAAGTCGAAATAATTCTACTCCTTTTGCCAGTTCCGTCTAAAGATGAGTTAAATAGTCAAATTCATAAACGACTTAAGGCAATTCAGGAGATATAAATGACAACTATATTAGATGTTAAGAATCAAATAGACCTTATCAAACAGCGGTCGAACAACATGACAAATGATGAGAGTTTTCAGTTGGCAAAACTCTGCTCGAAGTTACTTCGAGAAAACCCTGAAATCGCCCGTGATGCGATAATACGAGTACATGACATCTGGGAAAAGGTCCCTGAGAACACTCGCACAATTTGGAACGATATTACTGAGTCAGCTGGTTTGTATCCGTATGTCAATCCTAAAAAACTTTCGACAAGTGCACTACTACGATACGAATATCACAGATCAAAGTTTATGCCAAATGTAGTACTACATGAAGAACAAGCCATAATTTCGCATGAGCTAATCAATAAACGATCAGTTGTTGTTGGCGCTCCAACTAGTTTTGGCAAAAGCCTCTTAATCGAAGAAATTATTGCAAGCCGAATCTATAGAAATATAGTGATAATCCAACCAACGCTTGCGCTGATTGATGAAACGCGACGTAAACTCACAAAATATAGAGATCACTACAAAATTGTACTTTCAACGTCACAAACTCCTTCAGCAAGCCGTTCAAACGTCTTCCTGTTCACAGGAGAACGCGTTGTTGAATATCAGATTTTTCCCAAAATAGATTTCTTTATTGTCGACGAATTCTACAAACTAAGCCTTGACAGAGAAGACGACCGGTCTGTAGTTCTGAACCAAGCTTTTTCGAAGTTATTAAGTTTAACTTCGAAATTTTATATGCTTGGCCCTATGATATCGAGTATCCCGCTAAAATTTACACAGCGATTCGAACTAACTTGGATACCTACCAAATTTTCAACAGTTGCCGTTAACGAGTATCACATAAACGAAATACTAAAAACCAAAATCTCAGCCAAAAATAAGAATGAAAGCCTAAATACTTTACTGTCACACGTGAGTGGACAAACAATCGTCTATTGTTCATCTCCCCAAAAAGCAACAGAACGTGCTTTGGAGTATGCATTTAGTTTGTCTACAAAACCAAAGGAAAATCACCTTCAAGACATCAGATCTTGGATTAAAGAAAACATCAACGAACATTGGTCGCTAGGATTTGCTTTGTCAATGGGCATTGCATTTCATCATGGCGCTTTGCCACGCCATCTTGGCGCGTCTATCGTTGAGGAATTTAACAAAGGATCAATCAAGTATTTGTTTTGTACCTCAACGCTGATCGAAGGCGTCAATACGTCGGCAAAAAATGTCATATTGTTTGATCATACACGCGGACGTAATCCCATAGACTTCTTTGATTATAGAAACATTGCAGGACGATCAGGACGAATGAAAGAACATTTCGTTGGGGATGTTATTAAATTCGAAAAAGAACCGGATCAAATGGAACTCAATGTCGACATCCCAATTTTTGATCAGGAGTATGCACCGCTGGAGATACTAATTTCTATGGGGGATGACCAAATCGATGAAAATGGCAGAGAACGTATTCGTGAATTTAAAAAACTGCCAGAGGACCTTCAACATCTGTATAAGCTCAATTCTGGGATTACCGTTGACGCACAAGAAAAGATCATTCGAAAAATACAGAGCAACTTAGCTTTCTATCATTCAAATATTTCTTGGTCTCCTGTACCCAAGAAATTTGATGATTTGAGCACGATAATTGAACTTGGCTGGGAGTTTTTGCGAGGTCCAGGGGATCAGACATATATTCCAAAGCTTGGAAGACTTAATGCCAGATGGCTAGCTAGCTTTGCCTTCTCATACATTAGTCTTAAGTCTTTAAAGTCAGTTATTAGCCAATATTCACAAGACAGGTTCTGGATTGGTAAAATACCAGAAACACAAGAAAGAATAGACATAGTTAGCTACACAATCCTCCATATAGCTAGACATTGGTTTGATTATAAATTGCCAAAATGGTTAACAGTAATTTCAAACATTCAAGAATATGTATTCAAACAAAATGGACTAAAGCCAGGCAATTATCTGTTTTTAGCATCTGAGCTAGAGAATTCTTTTATCCATCCAAACTTTGCAGCACTAATTGAATACGATATACCAATGTCAGCAATAAAGAAATTAACAAGAAATATTGATTCTAAGAAAACGGCAGATGAGAACATAATGGTTATTTCTAGAATTCCGGACACTGATCTTCTCAAGTTAGGGCTTGGTGAATATGAATTAAAAAAAGTCAGGAACCTAAAAAGAGCGGTCTAACTCGCGCCAAGACCAGCCTCCACTTCGTTACGCTGGTCAGGCTTATGGCGTTGGACGCGAAATTGATTCAAATATCATTACAAAACAGGGGGGGCAATGAAAAAGCTGGCAATATTATTGTTGCTTTTGTTGTGCAGTGGTTGCGTTTCAGGCATTCGTAATGACATCCAATCATATGAGCGCAGAATATCAAGCAGAAATGGTGATATAAATCGCGCAGAAAAATACTTAAATAACAATCCAGATGTCTATGTTGAAAATACATGTGTTACTCCTGCCCGCGGGCCAAAGCCAAAGCCGCTCTGTGAAAGTAAAGAAAAGGCCACTGAATACGCACTTGCCAGATGTGCTATTTCGTATAAGGGGTGTGATGCTACTTTAAGTCTTTTAGGGGGCAAGCTTGACACATTCTCCAAGAAGTTTTTGGCAAGTGAAATCTGCGACAGATTAGTTGAGCATTATCAAGGTAATAGTTATAATTCTTACACAACTGCAAGAAACGCAATGGAAGCGGTAGCAGATAGAGGGATAGAAAGAGGTGGATTTTGGGGGGTTGTAGGTGGTGTCACTAAACTTGCCATTGAAGCCCAAAAATATGACGATTTTCAACGATGCCGCAACAATGAATCAAGCCGTTGCTACAATGCTTACGTAGACTGGTGGAACGGGCCATTCAATAAAAAGGAGCAGTGTGAAAACAGTGTAAAAACCATAGCAGCCAGTAAGGATGATATTGAAACGTATGAATACCGAATTTATAAATTGAAATCGAAATGGATGTGGAGACTGTTCGGAGACTAAGCAAACTTGCGATAGGGGCAGAAACATGGCGTCAGAGATGAGAGTCCAGCCAGCCGGTTGCACGCCGCCTCGCCCGGAAAACCGACCGGAGGAAGTGGCTGAATCAGGCACCCCGTTGGGTAATTCGGGCCAGGCTTCCAAGTTGAAGGTCTCCTCTGGGGGTGGGCTAATCCAAGCGGCCGAAATTATTGGACGATATTCCGATAAAGGCCGCTTTTGCGCCTTGTAGTCACGTTTTCACCGGTAAAAATGAGCTTCCAAGATGGCACGAGTAAACCCTCGAGGTTATGCTGCCTGTTTGCGGTGAATATACTGCTCCGCAGCCTGGGCCAACAAGCCGGAACGAGTCATGTGGTACTGCTCGGCATAACGGTCGATCTCGTACAGAAGATTTTCCGGCATGGTGATATTAACCCGCTTTGCTTTGACTTTGAGCTTGGCAAGATCAATGTCCACCAAGAGCCATATCCCTCCTTGATAGTCGGGGTTTGCTGCCAGTTGTTCCAAAGGTGTCGGCGCCGGAACGGGTATATCCTCACCTTCAAAATAGACTTCCGCGGCCTCCTGGACCATGTGCGGTAACTCTTCCCACCTGTCGGCGGCAGAGAAGCATCCGGGAAAGTCGGGGATAGTGACGCCGTGGGCGTGTTGATCGTCTCCAATATGCACATAAGCGGGGTATAGCATAATCATCTCCATTCCCAGCCCGCTTGCCGGAAAATGTTCCGCAAGGTCCCGGGGGGTATGTCTTTGCGTGGATGCGGCACGACCACATGACCGGCTTTTGACGGGTGTTTGTATTTCTGGTGGTCGCCTTTGCCTCCGACACAATACCACCCCTCGTTTTCGAGTCGCTTTATAAGCTCCTTGCTGGTCATGAGTAATTCATACACACCAATACACACTAGGTCAATGCTAAAGTGAAGTAAGGTCTTAACTGTTTTTTATCCCGAAATTACTCGTTTCCGCCTCGAACCCATACTGTGCTCCCGCTGCTGGCGTTCATTGCCGGCGAGAATCACCCTCCTTTATCCCAACCGCAATCAACCCTCGTCCGGCACCATGCACCACATCAACGTCGTGGCCGGTTGTGTCACGCCGGAAACAAGCGTGGCGCTGCCGCTTACGGAGGGCGAAGGCGGCAGCACAAAGGTATTGATGTGTCGGCGCGGGTGCGTTTGCGTATGCGGAACGAATGGGGTGGGCGAGCTGTTGTGTCTGAGTGAAACCGTGACTTTCAATTTGTCCGGCTTGATGTCCGGTCGGCTGGTGTCACGATCCCCTCGGCCAGGGCAAAGGTGAGAAAATCAGCGGTGTCGTCGGGATCGAGCCCCAGGGAGGCGACGATTTCGCCGGCGCTGCGGTGGCCGTCCAGCTGCTCCAGCAGCCGGTAGTACGGCTCGATCAGGGATTCGGTGCAGACTTCGCCGTGGGCCGGGTAGATGGCGGCCCAGGAGCCGCAACGCGGCAGGTTTTTGGCGATCCAGGGGAGGTCCGGCTCGCCGCTTTCCAGCAGGTCCAGGATTTCGTAATTGAAGGTGGTCAGGGAGACCGACGGCGCCAGGGCAAGGGGCAGGGCGGAGAGGTCCAGTCGGTCCAGCTCCTCGTCCGTGGGGGGAACCGGCGGCACCGCCATGAGGGCCACGCCGTAGTGGTAGTGGTAGGCGGCGCAGTCCAGGGCCGCGGGCAACAGTTTCTGCAGCTTCCGCTCCGTGAAGAGGTCGGTGAGGAAGTCCCGCTGGAGCCCCAGAATCTGCTCATCGCTGAACTGCGCTTCGTCGTAGTTTGCCCCCTGCCGGGCCGTGAGCCAGTCGGCGAACCGTTCCAGCAGGGCCACCGGCGCCAGCTTGAGGGCCCGCACCACGCCGTTGTACCAGGCCACCGCCTTGCCCCGGCTGTAGAAGATGTCGCAGGCCGCGCCAATGGCCCGCGCCCGGGCCATGTCGGCCGCCGGGAAGGTGGCGGATGCCTGCAGGGTGTAGGGAGGCTCCGCCAGGCTGACCAGCCCGGCTTCCCCGGCCCGCTGCGCCACTCTGGTGCCGGGCAGCACGGCCAGGGGAAAGATGTCCAGGTGGTTGGGATAGAGGGACAGGGCGAAATCCAGCCCCTCCCGGAAGGTGTCCAGGCGGTCACCGGGCAGGCCGTAGATCAGGTCGAAACCGAAGGTGGCGCCGGAGTCGTTGAGCAGCATCACCTTGGCGGCAAAGTCCTTTCGGTCGAACTTCCGCCCCACCCCGCCCGCCACCGCCGGGTCGGCGCTTTGCAGGCCGATCTGCAAAGAGCAGGTAAGGGAAGCGAACAGCTCGGCCTGCTCGCGGTCCAGCAGTTCGTGACGCACCTCGAAGTGGAAATGCACGTCGGGTGCCCGGTCCCGGATCAGCCGCAGCAGGTCTTTTGCCCGCTTCCGGTCGGTGTTGAAGGTGGAGTCCAGGGCAAAGATCTGGCAGGCGTTGCGACTGACCAGGTAGTCAAGTTCCTGTTCCAGCCGCTCCAACGGAAACCGCCGCACCCGGCGATCCCCCATGCCGTCGTAGCAGAAGTCGCAGGCAAAGGAGCAGCCCCGGGAGAGCTGCCAGACCATGCCGTTTGCGATGTGGCGGTCCAGCAGGCCCAGCAGGTAGGGAGACGGAAGCTCCGCCAGGTCGTCGATGGGGGGGCGGGGGACGGTGACCAAAGTGCCCGCCTCCAGCCGGGCGGTGCCGGCCAGTCCCGTCAGCGGCTCACCGGCGGCCAGCCGGTCGATCAGTTCCGCCAGGGTCCGTTCCCCCTCGCCGATGGCCAGCAGGTCAAAGGGGGCCTCCCCGAGCAGCCGGGCCGGGTCGGCGGTGGCTTCCGGGCCGCCGGCCAGAAGCAGCAGGTCCGGCCGCTGCCGCCGCAGGCGCCGGGCCAGCTCAGCGCACTCCCCACGGTTCCAGAGGTAGACCGGAAAAGCCACCAGATCGGGAGCGGCGGAGAGGATTTCGGCGCAGATCAGCTCCGGGTCGCTGCCGCAGAAATACTCGGCCGAGCTGACCGTCACCGGCGACGGGTCGGGCCGGCCGGTGAGGTAGGCGGTCAGAAAGGCGGCGGCCAGCGGCACTGCCTGGGCCGACGGCATGGCGTGGAGCGTGACGAAGTGGAGGCGGAGCAGCTTCATCCCGGTATCACTGGTACTGGATGTAGATCGGCTTCGGGTTCAGTTTCAGCAGGTCCTGGGGGGTCATCAGCGGGTCCCCCTTCTTGGTGTCGTTGTGGTAGAACAGCTTGAAGCCGGTGAACTGTACCGGTTCGGCCACGATGTAGTCCCGGTAGGAGTCCCGTTTCAGCCAGGGGGCGCCCCAGCCGTCCATATGCATGACGATCTGCACCTCCGGCCGCAGGACGATGTTCTTGGCGTTGGTGACCCCGCCCCGGGTGAAGCGGTGGATCACGAACACCTTGGGAGGCAGGTTGTGTTTCCTGACCAGCTCCTTCAGGTAGCCGGAGGCGTAGTTGATGTCGGCGGCGTCGTAGGTGCCGATCTTGGTGCCGGGCCGCTTGCCGCTGGCGATCAGGTTGAACTCCGGGTCGATCCCCAGGTGCACGTCGGGATTTTTCAGGAGCCATTCAAAGCGGGGCAGCAGGGTGCGGATATTGTCGTGGCCGGTCTGGATGTCGATGAACAGGAGCGCACCGGCCTCCTTGGCCCAGCCGTAGACCTGGTTGACCACGGTGTCCGGCATCACCATCCGGTACTTGCCGCTCTTGCCCGGTTCCCCCTGGGCCACCACGGCGATCAGGTGCAGGGCCGGCTGCACCGGCAGGGAGGGATCGGCTGCCTGCCATTTGGCAACTTCACCTTTGAGGCGTTGCAGCATCTCATCCTTGGGATACTCTCCCAGTGCCCCCATCCGTTTGGAGAGCGGATTGCCGTAGTAGGCCACGATCCGTTTACCCGGCAGGATCGAGCCGGGGAGCGGCTGGGGATACTTGACCGGCCACCCTTTTCTGGCGGCATAGTCCGGGTCCTCGCCGGCGTTGTAGCGGACCTTCGGGGCCTGCTTGGCCGGTGCCTGGGCGCTGCTGGACCGTTGCTGGACCGGCGGCGTCGGTTGGGTGCGGGCACTGCTGGCGGTGACGAACGGTTCCGGCGCTGCCGGTTGCTGCGGAGCGGCGGTGATGGTTTTGGGAAGTGGTTTGGCGGGCTGATTGTCCATACAGCCTGCCGCAAACAGAAGACAAAGGGAAAGAACACCGGAAAGTACGGGACGAAACTGCGCCATTACGAACGAACTCCTTGAAAGATGGACCGGAAAACCATAGAGTGTTCCGTTGCATACTAATATAACCGTACACTTGTTATCATACCTGTTCGACGGTTCATACTGAAATTTTCATACCGTTCCCGGAGGAATTTCCCATGCCCTTCCCGATTCTTGAGGCGCTCTCCCGCCGTATCCTGGTGCTGGACGGCGCCATGGGCACCCAGATCCAGAACCGTCACCTGACTGCCGCCGATTTCGGCGGGGCCGAGTACGAGGGGTGCAACGAAATGCTGCTCCTGACCCGGCCCGATGTGATCGAGGCGGTGCACCGCGATTACCTGGCAGCCGGAGCCGACATCATCGAGACCAACTCCTTCGGCTCCACCGACATCGTGCTGGCGGAGTACGGGCTTGAGGCGAAGGTGTTCGAGCTGAACCGTCAGGCGGTGCTGGTGGCCCGGCGGGCCTGCGACGCCTTTGCCACGCAGGACAAACCCCGCTTCGTGGCCGGTTCCATGGGCCCCACCACCAAGACCCTCGCCGTTACCGGCGGCGTTACCTTCGAGCAGCTGGTACAGGCGTTCCGCGGACAGACCCTGGGGCTGCTGGCCGGTGGCGTGGATATCCTGCTGCTGGAGACGGCCCAGGATACCCTGAACCTGAAGGCGGCGGCGGAGGGGGTCCGGCTGGCCTTCGAGGAGAGCGGCCAACGGGTGCCGCTGATGATTTCCGGCACCATCGAGCCCACCGGCACCATGCTGGCGGGGCAGAACGTGGAGGCGCTCTACGCCAGCGTGGCCCATCTGGAGGACAGCCTGGGGCTGGTCAGCATCGGGCTCAACTGTGCCACCGGTCCCGAGTTCATGACCGACCACCTGCGGGCGCTCTCCGAGCTGGCCACCTGCCATGTCTCGGTCTACCCCAACGCCGGTCTGCCGGACGAAAACGGCATCTACGCCGAATCCCCCGATTCCCTGGCTGCGAAGCTCATGCGGTTCGTGGACAACGGCTGGCTGAACATCATCGGCGGCTGCTGCGGCACCACCCCGGCCCATATCGCCGCAATCGCCCGGATGGTGGACGGCAAGGCCCCCCGCCGTCCCCGGACCGAGCGCCGCCGGGTGGTGGCCGGCATCGAGCCGCTCTACATCGAGGAGGATGCCCGGCCGGTGCTGGTGGGGGAGCGGACCAACGTGATCGGCTCCCGCAAGTTCAAGAACATGATCGTGGCGGAAAAGTTCGAGGAAGGGGCGGAAATCGCCCGGGCCCAGGTCAAGGGGGGCGCCCAGGTGATCGACGTCTGTGTGGCCAACCCGGACCGGGACGAGGCGGCGGACATGACGCGGCTTTTGGAGTTTCTGCCGAAAAAGGTGCGGGCCCCGATCATGATCGACTCCACCGACCCGAAAATCATGGAACTGGCCCTGACCAGACTCCAGGGGAAATGCGTGATCAACTCCATCAACCTGGAGGAGGGGGAGGAACGGTTTGCCCAGGTGGCGCCGCTCCTGCGCCGCTTCGGCGGGGCCGTGGTGGTGGGCTGCATCGACGAGGACCCGCAGCACGGCATGGCGGTGACCCGCAGCCGCAAGCTGGAGGTGGCCCGGCGCTCCTATGACCTGCTCACCGGAAAATACGGCCTGCGCCCCGAGGACCTGATCTTCGATCCCCTGGTCTTCCCGGTGGGGAGCGGCGACGAGAACTACATCGGCTCGGCGGTGGAAACCATCGAGGGGGTGCGGCTGATTAGCGAGGCGTTCCCCCGGTGCAGCACCATCCTGGGGATCTCCAACGTCTCCTTCGGCCTGCCCGCCGCCGGCCGGGAGGTGCTGAACGCGGTCTTTCTCTACCACTGCGTCAGGGCCGGCCTGACCTACGCCATCGTCAACACCGAGAAGCTGGAGCGGTACGCCTCCATCCCCGAGGAGGAGCGCCGCTTGGCCGAGGACCTGATCTTCTGGCGCGGCACCGACCCGGTGGCCGCCTTTGCCGCCGCCTTCCGGGACAAGCAGCCGGTCTCCCACGCTCCCACGGCTGAACTGCCGCTGGACGAGCGGGTGCCCCGCTACGTCATCGAGGGGGTGAAGGACGGCCTGACCGCCGACCTGGATGCCCTGCTGGCCCGGGGGGACAAGCCGCTGGATATCATCAACGGACCGCTCATGGCCGGTATGGCCGAGGTGGGAAAACTGTTCAACGCCAACCAGCTGATCGTGGCCGAGGTGCTGCAGTCCGCCGAGGCGATGAAGGCGGCAGTGGCCCACCTGGAGCCGCACCTGGAGAAGAACGAGAGCGCCGCCAAGGGGCGGATGCTCCTGGCCACGGTGAAGGGGGATGTGCATGACATCGGCAAGAACCTGGTGGAGATCATCCTCTCCAACAACGGCTTCCAGGTGATCAACCTGGGGATCAAGGTGGGGCCGGAGACCCTGATCGAGGCGGCCCGCCGGGAACAGCCGGATTTCATCGGCCTCTCCGGCCTGCTGGTGAAGAGCGCCCTGCAGATGGCCATTACCGCCGCCGACCTGAAAAGCGCCGGTATCGATGTTCCCCTGCTGGTGGGGGGGGCGGCCCTGTCCCGCCAGTTCGCCGACAGCCGGATCGCCCCGGAGTACGGCGCGCCGGTGCTGTATGCCAAGGATGCCATGGCCGGCCTGGAGCTGGCCAACCAGTTGGCGGACCCGGCCCGGCGGGAGGCGCTGCTGCGGGAGACCGCCGGCCGTCAGCAGGCGGCCGGAACCGCACCGCAGCGGGCCGCTGCTCCCGCGGCATCCGCAACCGCCTCGACCGTTGCCGCGGATGCGCCGATCCTGCCGGCTCCCGACTTTGAGTCGCACATCCTGCGGGATATTCCCGTGGCCCAGGTGCTGCCGTACCTAAACCGCCAGATGCTCTACACCAAGCACCTGGGCCTGACCGGCTCGGTGGAGAAGCTCCTGGCCGCCGGGGACGAAAAGGCGCTCAAGCTGCACGACACCGTGGAGGCGATGCTGGGACGAATCACCCGCGAGGGGCTGGTCCGGCCCCAGGCGCTCTACCGTTTCTACCCGGCCAACAGCGACGGCAACGACCTGGTCCTCTACGATCCGGCAGCGCCGGAGCGGGAGGTGGCCCGCTTCAGCTTCCCCCGCCAGGCCGGGAGCGACCGGCTCTGCGTGGCCGATTTCGTTCGGCCGCTGAACAGCGGTGAGCGGGACACCATGGCGCTGTTCACCGTCACCTGCGGCCTGGGGATCAGGGAACTGTCCGAGGCGTGGAAGCAGGCCGGCAGCTACCTGGACTCCCATCTGCTGCAGGCCCTGGCCCTGGAGCTGGCCGAGGCCACGGCGGAGTTCCTGCACAAGCGGATTCGCACCTCGTGGGGGATAATCGATGATCCCTCCCTGACCATGAAGCAGGTTTTCAACGCGGAGTACCGGGGAATCCGGGTCTCCTTCGGCTACCCGGCCTGCCCCGAGCTGACGGATCAACGGCTCCTGTTCAATCTGCTCAAGCCGGAACAGATCGGCATCCACCTGACCGACGGCGACATGATGGACCCGGAGGCCAGTGTGTCCGCCCTGGTTTTCCACCATCCTGAGGGGAGATATTTTGATGTAATACGTTGATTTCGCGGCTTTTAAGTGGGCTTTTTTCTGTTCTTTTTACTGTTGCATATTCTGATGCGCCTGCTACTATCGGAAAGCTTTACCCCCGGCACCGGTGCCGGTATCCACCTATCCGACAGCAAAGGGAGACAGTCATGGGACTCTTCGGCGGATCGAGCAAGCAGGAACTGGCGATCAAGGATGCTGAGATCAACAAATTGGCGCAGATGCTGGACAATGTCGACAACGTGGTCATGCTCTGCGACACCACGCCGGACAACAAGATTTTCTACATGAACCGGCGGGCCAAGGAGTTGATGCAACAACACCGTGCCGACCTGAACGTCGGACTGCGCGGCGCCGACGTGGCCAACGCCTTCGGCAACTCCATCCACCAGTACCACAAGGACCCGGGCCGCATCCGCCGTATCTTCGCCGATCCCCGCGGTGCCATGCCCCACTCCGCCGATATTCCGATCGGCAGCGTGACCCTGCAGACCAAGGCCTATCCGATCTGGGACCCCAGCGACAGCAGCAAGGTACTCTGTTACATGGCCTGCTGGAGCGATATCACGGCGGAGCGGCAGATCAAGGATCAGCAGTACAAGGACATTGAACGGAAGAACTACCTGGAGGAGCGGATTCACCAGATCGCCACCGCCATGGAAGAGATGAGCATGACGGTCAACGAGGTGGCCGGCAACACCACCAACGCCGCCGATGCCGCCTCCCAGGTTGCGGAGAGCGCGCACCAGGGGCAGAAGGTGGTGAACCAGGCGGTGAAGGGGATGCAGCAGGTGGCGGAAGTAGTCCGCTCCTCGGCCGCCATCGTGGGCAACCTGGGGGCAACGTCGGAGAAGATCGGCGAGATCGTCAACGTCATCAACGAGATCGCCGACCAGACCAACCTGCTGGCCCTGAATGCCGCCATCGAGGCGGCCCGTGCCGGCGAAATGGGACGGGGCTTTGCCGTGGTCGCCGACGAGGTGCGCCGTCTGGCGGAGCGGACCATGGCCTCCACCAAGCAGATCGGTTCCATGGTATCGGAAATCCAGTCCGGTACCCAGAAGGCGGTCGCCTCCATTGAGGCCGGCAAGGCGGAAGCGGAGCAGGGCGAGCAGCTTTCCCACCAGGCCGAGGACTCCCTGAGCGCCATCGTCGATTCCATCGAGAACATCAAGCACATGATCGCCCAGATCGCCACCGCTTCCGAGGAGCAGGCCGCCACCGCCACGGTGATCGCCGGCAACCTGGAGGAGATCTCCCGGGCCAGTTGATGCGGGGCGTCTTGCCTGCGAAAATCCAGCAACACAAAAGGCGGCCATCTGGCCGCCTTTTTCAGTGTGTCGCTTCATTTGTCGGAACGCCCCCTGGGGGCCTCTCCGGTCGTCCGCTCTCTACTTGACCAGCGCCTCCATCAGGCCCAGCCCCAGGTGATCGTTCTGCTGCACGTCGCCGTCCCGCTCTTCGTCAACTCCCAGCATCAGGTCCTGGATGTCGAAGGTATCGGGATTGATCTGCTCGATGCGGCGGGCACCCAGGTAGCGGGACAGGTAGTAGGGGGTGTCCATGGAGGAGATGACCACGCGCCGGTCCTTGGAGGAGGCGTGGATCATCTTGCGGTTGCCCAGGTAGATGCCGACGTGGGAGGGGAAGGATGCGTAGGTGCGGAAAAAGACCAGGTCGCCCTTGCGCAGGTCGCCGCGGGGTACTTCGCTCCCCACCAGGAACTGCTCGCGAGCGGTGCGGGGCAGGCCGACCTTCTGCTCGCGGAACACCTGCTGGGTGAAGCTGGAGCAGTCCAGGGCGGTACGGCTGTTGCCGCCGAAGCGGTACCGTGCGCCGAGAAAGCTGTAGGCACTCTGCTTCAGGCTGGCAAAGCGGTTACGCTCTTCCAGGTTTTTGGCCAGGTCAACCGGGCTGTCGGTGTCGATATCGGTCAGTTCCGCCAGGGTGGCGTTGAACTCCTGCTCGTTGAGCATTTCCGTGCTGATCAGCTTCAGGCGCTGGTCGCGGGGCGCCTGGGCAACGGTCGTGGAACAGGTGGCGGCGTCGCCGAGGGCCAGAACCTGTCCCTCCCTGACTTTGTTCCCTTTCAGTTTGTTCAGGCGCCGCAGTTCGGTCATGCGGAGGCCGGTCTTGCGGGCGATAGCGGGCAGAGTGTCGCCGCTGGCCACGGTATAGCTGCCGCAGGTGTCGGTGTTGGAGGTTGCGGTTTTCTGTTCGCGGGTCGGAATGATAATAGTGCTGCCTTTGAGCAGACGGTTGCTGCTCAGGTGGTTCAGCGTCTTGATCTCCTCCGCGGAGACACGGTATTTGCGGGCAATGGCGGTCAGCGTCTCGTTGGTGCGCACGATGTGGGTTTTGGTGGCAAGCGCGGGGAGGGGGAGATTGAGCAGGAGCAGTGACAGTGCAGCTATCAGATGCAGGCGATGCTTCATGTAACCTCCTTCCTTGCAGGGAATTTGAGAAAAGTGTTTTGCTGTATATAATAGGTTGGCCAACTTTGTCAAGAAATGAGTGTTTACACGGAGATGTCAAGGCCGGTGCGGCTTGCGGGCGGCGGGAATCGCCTTGATGACGACCCGTACGGCAGCCGGTTCAACCCCCACCACCGCCATGCCGGGGGGGACCCGTACATTGGAGCGGGAGACCGCCAGGGCGTTCACCCCTTCATGGACCCCGGCAAGGTCCAGGTCCGCGGTCAGGTCGAGCTGGCGCGGGGACGGGGCAAGGCCGGAGGTGGAGCGCAGGCGTACGGTCAGTTCCTCAGGGGC
This sequence comes from Trichlorobacter ammonificans, assembly GCF_933509905.1. GTDB lineage: Bacteria > Desulfobacterota > Desulfuromonadia > Geobacterales > Pseudopelobacteraceae > Trichlorobacter > Trichlorobacter ammonificans. The sequence continues at coordinate 288,556 of NZ_OW150024.1, forward strand.
GACACGCGTGAGGCTCATGCCGCCCGGCAGGCCATGGAAGGTGAGTGGCACCTGAATGATCGCCACCTCTCCCTGGCGCAGGGAAAAGACCAGCCAGACCGCCGAGACCGCCAGGACAATGGCCGCCTTGAGCGGCAGGTTGCGCAGCACCCGCCGCAGCAGGGGGCTTTCGCTTTTCGGGTCCGGCGGCGCCAGCAGTTCCGTCAGTCGCTCTTCCAGCTGCCGCGCATCGCCCATCGGGGTGAGCTGCGTTCCTTCCGCCAGGGAGACTTCGCCCCGCTCCTCGGACACGACGACCACCAGGGCGTCGGTCCGTTCGCTGAGTCCCAGGGCTGCCCGGTGGCGGGTGCCGTACTGCTGGGGCAGCTGGTGGTCGTCGGAGAGCGGGAGGTGGCAGGAGGCCTGGGCAATGCGGCCGTTGCGGATCAGCAGCGCGCCGTCGTGCAGCGGGGTTTTGTCCATGAAGATGTTGTGGATCAGGGGGGGGGAAATCAGGGCGTCGATGGTGGTGCCGTTGCGGATATGCTCGTCCAGCAGATCCTTGCGCTCGATGACGATCAGGGCGCCGCAGTGCTCTCCGGCAAGGTCGAAGGCGGTCTGGGCGATGCGGGTTGCCGAGGAGCAGGCCGGTACCGCGTCACCTCCTCCCGCCAGTTCCCGGACCCGGCTGAAACGATAGAGGGCCTGGCGGATTTCGTTCTGGAATACCACCACCACCAGAATGATCAGGACGGTGCCCAGTTGTTGCAGGATCCAGCTGGTCATGTGCAGGCCGGCCTGGCGGGTGACGAAATAGATGGCGGCGATGACCGCCAGCCCGGTGAGGGCCTGCAGTGCCCGGCTGGTGCGGAACCATGAGTAGAGCTGGTAGATCAGGATGCTCATGATCAGTATGTCCAGGAAATCCTGCGGTCTGAACTGGGGCATAGCCGGGGGCCTTCCTGCCGTGGAAGCGCCGGGCCTGAAACTGCTGGCATGGCGCCGGGATATATGGTACAAAATCAAGCTCGTTTTTATACCACGCGCAGCGCTTGAAGGGTACAGAAAATACCATGTTCAGACTTTCGGAAAAAGGGGAGCAGATCCAGCAGATGTTCGGCGCCATCGCGCCCCGCTACGACTTTCTTAACCGCCTGCTCAGCCTGGGAATCGACCGGCGCTGGCGCAAGAGCGCCGTCCGCCTGATCAAGGTGGCGGAGGGGGGGCGCGTGCTGGATGTGGCCACCGGCACCGGTGACGTGCTGCTGGAGATCGCCCGGATCACGCCGCCGTCGGTGAAAATCGTGGGGGCGGACTTCAGCGCCGAGATGGTACGGCTGGGCAGTGAAAAGATCGCCGCCACCCCCCACGCCGGTCGGATCGAATTCAAGGTTGCCCCCTGCGAGGATCTTCCCTTCCCGTCCAATTTCTTTGATTCGGTCACCATCGCCTTCGGCATCCGCAACGTGGTTGACCGGCGCCTGGGGCTGGCCGAGCTGTGGCGGGTGATCAAGCCCGGCGGGCGTCTGGTGATCCTTGAGTTTTCCACCCCCCGTTCTGCGTTGTTCCGCTGGTGTTACCACTTCTATTTCCGCAACATTCTGCCGGTGATCGGCGGCATGTTCTCCAAGTACAACGCCTATCGCTACCTGCCGGACTCGGTGCTGGAGTTCCCCTCCAGCGAGGAGTTCTGCGCCACCATGGCCGACATCGGCTTCCGGCACGTCCGCTGTCAGCCGCTCACCTTCGGTATCGCTTCGGTCTACGTGGGGAGCAAGGAGTAGGTGGAAGCGGGGAACCTGGCCCGGCTGCAGGAACGGTTCGACAGCTACGTGGCCCGCTTTCTCGACATGGCGCCGGAGGACGTCCGCAACATCCGGCTGAAGGAGGAGCATACCCGCCGGGTGGTGGCGGTGATGGAGGAGGTCTGCACCGGGGAGGGTTTGCCGGAGCAGGATCGCCTGACCGCCCTGGCCTGCGCCCTCTGTCACGACCTGGGGCGGTTTCCCCAGTACCGGCGCTGGCGCACCTTCCGGGACCGGGATTCCGACAACCACGCCCGGCTCTCCGTGGAGGTGATCCGGGAGGAACGGCTGCTTGCGGAACTCTCCGCCGGGGAGCAGCAGCTGATCGAGGAGGCGGTCCGCTTTCACAACATGCTCGCGCTGCCGCCGCAGTACGCCTCGCCGCACGATCGCTTCATCCGGTTGATCCGCGATGCGGACAAGCTGGATATCTGGCGGGTGTTCCTGGAGTACTACCGGCAGCCGGCGCAGGAGCGGGCGTCCGCGGTGGGCCTCGGTTTCCCCGATCTGCCGGAGGTGACCCCCGCCTGTCTGGAGGCCCTGACGGCGGGACGGATCGTCCGGCTGGACGATGCCCGGGTGTTGAACGACTTCAAGCTTTTGCAGATATCCTGGGCCTACGACCTGAACTTTGCCACCTCCTATCGCCTGCTGCATCGGCGACAGTATCTGCAACAGCTGGCCGCAACCCTGCCGGCGCGGCCGGAGATAGCGGCAGCGGTGGCCGTTGCCGACGCCCATGTCCGCCGGATGATGACGGTCCCCCATCCGCGGGCATGCTGACATTCCGGAGGTACCATGTCTGTTATTGATTCCCGAAAGCTGCCGGTTTCCGCACTGCGCTGGACCTGCGATCCGGAGCAGTTCGACTTCGAGACCACCTCCGACCTGCCGGATCTGCTGGATGCGGTGGGGCAGGAACGGGCATTGCGTTCCATCGAATTCGGCCTGGGGGTGCGGGAGACCGGCTTCAACCTCTACATCTCCGGCCAGACCGGCACCGGCCGCACCTCCACCATCCGCAACCTGCTGCGCCAGCGGGCCAAGGATGAGCCGGCCCCCAACGACTGGCTCTACGTCTACAACTTCAAGGATGCCGACAACCCGGTTTCCCTGTCGCTGCCGGCCGGCAAGGGCAAGGAGCTGGCCGCGGACATGAAGGAGCTGGTGGAAGCCTTCAGGACCGACATCCCCAAGGCTCTGGAAAGCAAGGAGTACGAGTCCCGGCGCAGCGAAATCCTGGAGGAGTACCAGAATCACAACAACGCCCTGTTCCAGGAGCTGGAAAAAGAAGCGGAGGAGCGGGGGTTCACCCTGCAGCGTACCGTTTCCGGCCTGGTGATCGTTCCCCAGAAGGACGGCAACAACTTCACCCAGGAGGATTACGAGGCCCTGTCCGACGAGGAGCGGGAGCAGCTCGAAGAGACCGGCAAGCTGCTGACCGAGCGGTTGAACGACGTGCTGCGCCAGGTGCGGGATACCGAAAAGGCCACCAAGGAGGCCCTTTCCCAGGCTGACCGCGATCTGGGCATGTCCTGCCTGGGACACCGCCTCGATCCGCTGCGGGAGAAGTACGCCGGCCTGGACAAGGTGCTGGCCTACCTGGAGGCGGTACAGGAGGACATTCTCAAGAACCTGGAGGATTTCAAGCCGCAACCGGCCCAGCCCCAGATCCCCGGCCTGAAGCTGCCCCGCCAGGAGCCGACCTTTGAGCGCTACGAAGTAAACCTGCTGGTGGACCACGAGGAGTCCGACGGCGCGCCGGTGGTCTTCGAGTCCAACCCCACCTACAACAACCTGTTCGGCCGGATCGAGCACGTCATGCAGTACGGCGGCGTGGCGGTCACCGACTTCACCATGATCAAGGCCGGCGCCCTGCACCGGGCCAACGGCGGTTACCTGGTGATCGACGCCCGGGAGGTGCTGATCAATCCCTTTGTCTGGGATGCCCTCAAGCGCTGCATCAGAACTGCCGAAATCAGGATCGAGGACGTGTTGGAGCAGTACCGCTTCATGACCATGGTGTCGCTGAAGCCGGAGCCGGTGCCGCTGTCGGCCAAGATCGTTCTGGTGGGCACCCCCTGGATCTACTACCTGCTCTACTACCTGGACCCGGACTACCGCAAGTTCTTCAAGGTGAAGGCGGAGTTCGACAGCCGGGTGGCCCGCACGCCGGACGTGATGCGGGAATACGCCCTGTTTGTGGCGACGCTGTGCCGGGAGCGGGAACTGCTTCCCTTTGACCGGCGGGCCGTGGCCTGCCTGCTGGAGTACACCGCACGCATGGTGGACGACCAGTACAAGCTCTCCTCCCGCTTCATGGAGATCGCCGATTTCGTGCGGGAGGCCAGCTTCTGGGCCCAGCGGGACGGCCGCCAGGTGGTCTCCTGCACCGACGTCCGCCGGGCCGCCGACGAGCAGCTCTACCGGGTGAACCGGATCGAGGAGCGGATGCAGGAGATGTTCGAGGACGGCACCATCATGGTGGACACCGACGGCGGTGTGATCGGCCAGATCAACGGCCTGTCGGTCATCTCCGCGGGGGATCATACCTTCGGCCGTCCCTCGCGGATCACCGCCCGCACCTGGCTGGGGCAGGCCGGCATGGTCAACATCGAGCGGGAGGTGAAGCTGTCCGGTCCGATCCACGATAAAGGGGTGATGATCCTCACCGGCTATCTGGGCGGGGTTTTTGCACAACAGTTTCCACTGACCCTCTCCGCCTCCATCTGCTTCGAGCAGAACTACGACGGCGTGGAGGGGGACAGCGCCTCCTCAACCGAGCTGTACGCGTTGCTGTCCGCCCTGGCCGGGGTGCCGATCCGTCAGGGGATCGCGGTCACCGGCAGTGTGAACCAGCGGGGGATGATCCAACCCATCGGCGGGGTCAACCACAAGATCGAGGGGTTCTACGCCGTCTGCAAGGCCAAGGGGCTCACCGGCCACCAAGGGGTGCTGATCCCCAAGGCCAACGAACGACACCTGATGCTCAGGGAAGAGGTGGTGGAGGCGGTGCGCGCCGGTACCTTCCATATCTGGAGCATCGAGACCGTGGCCCAGGGGATCGAGCTGCTCACCGGCATTCCGGCCGGCGAGCGGGGCAAGACCGGCAGGTTTCCCCGGGGTAGTGTTTTTCACCTGGTGGAGCAGGCGCTCAAGCGGATGCACGAGCGGTTGCATGCCGCGGACGAGGATGCCGATAAACCTGCCGGGAAGCGCAAAAAGAAGGCACCGACCAAGAAAACTGCCGATAAAAAACGAAAGGCCGAGGTGTGACATGGGAATCAGTTGGCGCGACGATCTGGCGATCGGGGTTGAGCAGATTGACAATCAGCACAAGGAACTGATGCAGCGCTTCGACGTGCTGCTCTCCGCCTGCCGGGACGGCAAGGGGGGGGATGAGCTGCGTCGCCTGGTGACCTTCCTGAACGATTATGTGATCAGCCATTTCCGGGACGAGGAAGCGCTGCAGCGCACGAGCGGTTTTCCCGACTACGAGGTCCACCGTCAGGAGCACGATGCCTTCCGCGAACGCCTTGCCGACCTGAAGCAGCGGATCGACCAGGACGGCGAGGTGCTGGTGGACCATGTGCTGGATACCAACAAGATGCTGCTGGACTGGCTGATCAAGCATATCTCGGTGAAGGACCGGGCCATCGGCCGCTACCTGAACCGGATGCAGTAACGGACGCGCTCCGTAGAGGCTGCCCGAAACGAACAGCCCCGATGGTTTCCCATCGGGGCTGTTGTTGTTTGCGCGTTTCCGGGGGCAGTGGTCAGAGGGTGATGCCGGTGAGCCGCTGCAACGCCTCCTTGTACTTTTCGCCGGTCTTGCGCACGATCAGTTCCGGCAGGGCCGGGGCCGGGGCGGTCTTGTTCCAGTCCAGGGTTTCCAGGTAGTCCCGCAGAAACTGCTTGTCGAAGCTGGGCTGGGGGCCGCCGGGGGCGTACTGGTCCTTGGGCCAGAACCGGCTGGAGTCGGGGGTGAGACACTCGTCGATGATGATCAGCTTGCCTTCAAAAACGCCGAATTCGAACTTGGTATCGGCGATGATGATCCCCTTTTGGTCGGCGATCTCCCGGGCACGGCGGTAGATGGCGATGGTGGCGGCCCGGGCCTGTTCGGCCAGGTCGCGGCCGCACAACTCCGCCATCCGCTCAAAGGTGATGTTCTCGTCGTGCTCCCCCAGCTCCGCCTTGGTGGAGGGGGTGAAGATCGGCTCTTCCAGGCGGTCGGACTCTTTCAGCCCTTCCGGCAGCTTGATGCCGCAGATGGCGCCGGTTGCCTTGTAATCTTTCCAGCCGGAACCGGAGACGTAGCCGCGTACGATGCACTCCGCGGCCAGGGGCTGGGCCTTCTTCACCCACATGGAGCGCCCATCCAGCACCTCGGCGTAAGGTTGGCAGACGGCCGGGTAGTCGGCCACCTTGGTGGAGATGATGTGGTTGGGGATGATGTCGGCGATCTGGCCGAACCAGAACTCCGATATCCTGGTCAGCACCTTGCCCTTGTCCGGGATCGGCTCGTTCATGATCACGTCAAAGGCTGAAATGCGGTCGGTGGTGACCATCAGCAGGGAGTCGCCCAGATCGTAGATGTCGCGCACCTTTCCGCGGTTGACCAGTTTCAGGTCGGGAAAATCGGTTTGCTTGACCGGTTGTGACATGATGTGCTCCTTTTGCATGGGGTGGTGATGGTATCCAGTTTACGGGGTGGCACTGGTCAGTGCGGGGTTGATCTCGATCTTGGCCTTTGCGCGCAGCTCCTTCAGCCAGTCCCGCAGGGCGGTCTCCTGGCGGACCGGCAGCAGGCGGGCCTTGATCTCCTCCTTGCGGGAGGCGAAGCCGTCGGCCGGCGCCGCGATCCGCTGCTTCAGGCGTGCCGCATACCAGCGGTTACCCACCAGAAACGGTTCCGTGGGGGCCGGGACGGCGGTGGTCAGATCGAACACTTTCTCCAGCATCGGCTTGGAGCTGCCGATGCCGGGTATGGTGCCCTGGCCGTTGTAGCCGAAGGCCGGGGTGCTGCTCAGTTTCAGGCCGCCGTCACCGGAAGCCAGGGCCTTCTGGGCCTCGGCAGCCTTCTGGCGGGCCAGCTCCTCGGCCTTGGCAAGGCGTACCTGCTGCTCAACCGTCCCGCGTACCTGGGCCAGGGGCGGCAGTTCGGCCGCCTTCTTCTCGCTCACCTTGAAGATGTAGACCCCCTTGGCGGTTTCCACCGGTCCCCCCAGTTCCCCCTGCTTCAGTTCAAAGGCCTTCTTGATCAGGGTCGCTTCCCCGGCCAGGGCTGCCGGCGGGGCGGCGGCGGTGAACAGGGCGGTCTGCTCGGTGCGGGCCCCCAGCTTGGAGGCCACCAGGGCGATGTCGCCGGACTTGATGTTCTGGAACAGGGTGTCGGCTGCCTTTTCATAGAGCTGCTTGGCCGCCTTCTGGCGCAGGGCGTCGGTTTTCACCCGGTCCCTGATCTGCTCCAAGGGGATGGCGTTGTTGTCCTTGCCCAGGTAGCGGTCAAGATTCTTGCGGTAGAACGACTCCACCTCGTCGTCGGCAAGGGCGATGCCCTCGGTGCGGGTGGCGTGGGGGAGCAGCAGCCAGGTGAGGGCGATCTTTTCCGGGGTCTTGAAACGCTCGGCGTTCTTTTTCAGGTGATCTTCCAGGTCGGCGTCGGTCGGCTTGACGCCGGCCGCCAGCTCGGCGGCGCTAAAGGAAACGTAGGAAAGCTCGATCTTGTCGTTTTCACGGTGGTACTGCTTCAGCAGCTCGTCGTCGCTGATGGTGGTCTTGTTCATCACGGCGGTGCGGGCCTTGGAGATGAGCAGATCCCGCTTCTGGGACTCCTCGAAGTCGTTGGCGGTGATCCGGTTGGTGCGCAGGGTCTGCTGATAGAGAGCGTAGTCAAAGGCGCCGTTTTGCTGGAAGGCCGGCATGACGGCAATGGCAGCGGCCACCTCGTCCTTGCTGACGGTAACTCCCAGCCCCTTGGCAGCCTTCTGGATCAGCACGTTGTCGATCAGGCGGTCGATGGCCTGCTGACGCAGGTTCAGTTCTTTCTCCACTTCGGGGGTGAGGCCGGGGCCGAACACCTGCTGGTAGATGTCCCGCAGGCGCTGGTAGGAATTCTGGTAACTCTCGTAGGAGATGACGGTCCGGTCCACCTTGGCGGCGTAGCCGGAGCTGCGGCTGAACCCTTCCTCGCCTTTGCCCCACACCAGGAAAATGGTGCCGATGAACGACAGCACGATGACGATGAAGATGGCCTTGATAAGAAAGGTTTCCTTTTTCTTGCGCATCAGGTCCAGCATCGGGAAGAACTCCTTCTCTCCGTAAATTTGAAAGGGGTAATAGTACATGAGTAAGTTCCTGAAATGCAAGTCGTGAATCCGGCGGTCCGGCGGTTTACAGTGCTTTTGAACTGTGCTACGGTGCGCGCCACTGTTTATCAGAGACGACATGCCGGGGAGGATGCATGGAGCTGAGCTTTTCCCATACCAACGAGGAGGTGGATCGCCTGATCGACCGCCTGATCAATGCCACGGAAGGAATCAAGCGGCCGGAGCTGATCCGGGAGCTGATCATCTCATCGCTGAAGATCGGCCAGGAGAACGACTACCTGCCCGACCTGAAGATGATCAACCGCACCTTGCGGGAGATGCGCTACACCACGCGGGTCTTCGGCCCCTACCGTAACCGCAAGAAAGTGACCATTTTCGGCTCGGCCCGCACCAAACCCGAGGAACCGATCTACCAGAAATGCATCCGTTTCAGCCGGCTGCTGGCGGCGCAGGGGTGGATGACCATCACCGGCGGCGGCCCCGGCATCATGCAGGCCGGCAACGAGGGGTCCGGGGCGGAAAACACCTTTGCCGTGAACATCCGGCTTCCCTTCGAGCAGAAGCCCAACCCGTTCATGGACAAGAACCCCCGGCTGATCACCTACAAGTACTTCTTCAACCGCAAGGTGGCCTTTGTCAAGGAAGCCGACGCCGTGGCGGTCTTCCCCGGCGGCTTCGGCACCCTGGACGAGGCGATGGAGGTGTTCACGCTGGTACAGACCGGCAAGACCTCCCCGAAGCCGTTGGTGCTGGTGGACGACGAGGAGGGGTTCTGGGAGCAGTTTTTCGACTTCGTCAAGGAACAGTTGCTGATCAAGGGGCTGATCTCCGGCGAGGACTTCTCCATTTTCACCATCACCAAGGACGAACAGGAAGCGGCCGCGGTGATCGAGACGTTTTACAAAAACTATCACTCGGTCCGGTTCCATGACGAACTGGCCATTATCCGCCTGAATCGTCCGCTTGCCCCGGAACAGGTGCACACGCTGGAGGAGGAGTTCCCCGAGCTGCTGCAGGAGGGGGGGCATATCAGCTGCTGCGGCCCGGTGGAGGTGGAGGCCGACGAACCGGAGCTGGCCCAGCTGCCCCGGCTGGTCTTCCCCTTCAACCGTTTCCATTACGGGCTGCTGATCGCCTTTATCAACCGGATAAACACGTTTTGACATTTGCCGGGACGCTGTGGTAAAAAATTCCACTTTTATCATAGGAAATACTCCGTTTTCTCACTATCGGTGCCGTGGCCGCGTGAAAACGGGGATTCCCGGGGTAGCGAACCGATTTCACCTCAAGGGAGGGGAACTGTATGTTTAAGGGAAGTATTGTTGCCATCGTGACGCCGTTCAACAACGGCGCGGTTGACGTGGAAAAGCTGCGGGAACTGGTGGAGTTCCAGATCAGCGGGGGCACCGACGCCATCGTCCCCTGCGGCACCACCGGTGAGGCCTCCACCCTGGATTACGACGAGCATATGCTGGTGGTGAAAACCGTGGTGGAGCAGGTGAAGAAGCGGGTTCCGGTCATTGCCGGCACCGGCTCCAACTCCACCGCCGAAGCCATCGAGCTGACCAAGCTGTCCAAGGAGGCCGGCGTCGACGGCTGCCTGCTGGTCACCCCCTACTACAACAAGCCGACCCAGGAAGGGCTTTACCTGCACTACAAGGCGGTGGCCGAGGCCGTGGCCATTCCGCAGATACTTTACAACGTGCCGGGCCGTACCGGGGTCAACCTGCTGCCCGAGACCGTGGCCCGTCTGGCCCCCATCAAGAACATCGTGGCCATCAAGGAAGCCACCGGGTCGCTGCAGCAGGCCTCGGAAGTGCTGGCCCTGTGCGGCGAGCAGATCGATGTGCTGTCCGGTGACGACTTCATCACCTTCCCGATGATGGCCTGCGGCGCCAAAGGGGTAATTTCGGTGCTGGCCAACATCATGCCCAAAGCGGTTGGCGACCTGACTGACGCCTATTTCGCCGGTGACCTGGCCAAGGCCCGCCAGCTTCATCTGGATACACTGAAGATCAGCAACGCCATGTTTATCGAGAGCAACCCGGTGCCGGTCAAGACCGCCTTGGGGCTGATGGGCAAGTGCTCCGACGAGGTGCGCCTGCCGCTGGCGCCGATGTCTGAGGCGAACAAAAATAAGCTTGTAGCGATCATGAAAGAGTACAAGCTGATCTAGATTCATTTGATTCTGGTAGGGGCGGCGCTTGCTCCGCCCAACAGGGGCGCGGCGAGCAGCGCCCCTACGGTTCCATATGCGAGGGATTGTCATGATAAAGATTGCTGTCTGCGGCGCTGCCGGCCGCATGGGCCAACGGATCATCGTCGCTGCCGTCGAGGCGGGCTGCACCATATCGGGCGCCCTTGAGCGCCCCGGGCATCCCCAGGTGGGGCAGGATGCCGGCCTGATCGCCGGGGTTGGCTCCCTGGGGGTTGCCATTTCCGACGACCTGAACAAGGTGGTCGAAGGGTGCGACGTACTGATCGACTTCACCACTCCCAAGGTGTCGCTGAAAAACCTGGAGATCTGCGGCCTGAAGAAAAAGGCCATCGTCATCGGCTCCACCGGTTTCACCCCCGAGGAGCGCGCCTTGGCCGCCGAGCTGGCCAAGGACATCCCGGCCGTGCTGGCCCCCAACATGTCCGTTGGGGTCAACGTCTGCTTCAAGGTGCTCAAAGACGTGGCCAAGACCCTGGGTGACGACTTTGATGTCGAGATCGTGGAACTGCACCACAACAAGAAGAAGGACTCCCCCAGCGGCACTGCCGTGCGGATGGGCGAGGTGGTGGCCGAGGCCTTGGGCCGCGACTACAACCAGGTGGCCAACTACCACCGTGAAGGGATCTGCGGCGAGCGGACCAAGGAAGAGATCGGCATGCAGACCGTGCGGGGCGGCGACATCATCGGCGAGCACACGGTCTACTTCATCGGCCAGGGTGAGCGGATCGAGATCTCCCACCGGGCCATGACCCGGGACATGTTCTCCCGCGGCTCGGTGCGGGCAGCAAAATGGATTGTCGGTAAGGCGCCCGGCCTGTACGATATGCAAGATGTCCTTGGCCTGAAATAAATCAAAAGGGGCGGCTTTGGCCGCCCTAAATGTATAAACTACCACTACACTGAGAAGTGAGGAAACAATGGCAAAAATCAACGACAACTATTTAAAGCTCAAAGCAGGATATTTGTTCCCCGAGATCGGCCGCCGCGTGCGGGAGTTCACCGCCGCCAACCCTGATGCCAAGGTCATCCGCCTGGGTATCGGCGACGTGACCCGTCCCCTGGCCCCGGCCGTGCTGAAGGCCTTCCATCAGGCAGTGGACGATCTGGCCAC